>JAZKTU010000069.1:0-15589 GCA_036625385.1 Halovenus sp.
CGATGCAGCTATCCGGCGCTGTCTGATACGGATTGTTGTGATTCTTACCGCGACGGTGAGACAGTGTGGTGGTTTTAGACCCGGAGACGCCGATACCTGGGCGGCACTGCCGAAAAGAGTCACAACAATCCGTATGAGACGGACCAGCGGAACGGCGGTCGACAGACACCGCAGAGAGTGGTCTGTACCACAGTACCGGATCGCCAGACGGGGAACAGAACCCGAGGGGGCGCAGAACAGGTGTGTATGTTTATGTTCGACGGGAACGGAACGTAGGGTATGCCCGCACAGACCGACAGCGAACTCCGCGAGTTACTCGAAATGGATCCGGTCGCCGTCGTTGGCTGCTCGACGACGCCGGGAAAGGCAGCCCACGACATCCCGAAGTATCTCCTCGATCACGGGTACGACGTGATTCCGGTCAACCCCTTCGCCGACGAGGTGTTCGGCCTGGAGGCGTACGACTCCCTGAGCAACGTACCCGGGACGGTCGAACTGGTCGACATCTTCCGACCGAGCGACGAAGTCCCCGGGATCGTCGACGAGGCGATCGCCCGCGACGACGTCGAGGGTGTCTGGATGCAACTGGGTATCAGCCACGACGAAGCCGCCAGGAAAGCCAAAGAGGAGGGGCTACGGGTCGTCCAGGACAAGTGCATCAAGGTCGAACACCGGCGGCTCGACTGAGCCGAACCGGGGCGGTTCCATCCGGGCCCTTGGGGGTTCAGGTGGACCCAGGCGAATCGACCACCAGGAGCGTCGCTTCGAGGTTGCCACGGCGGACAGTGTACGTCTCGGTCGGTTCGTAGGGGAGCAGATCCGGGTTCGCCGTCAGAACGACCAGCCGGTCGGGGTCGGTCGCCGAGACAGTCTCGGCGAACCCCTCGTACAGCGCCGGCAACTGTGCACTGCCGGTCCGGATACCGTAGGGGAGGTCGGTCACGAGGACGTCGGCGTCCACCGGGTCGGTCGTGACGTCCCGCTTCGTGACGGCGACAGCCGCCGACACACCCGCGCTGGCCGCGTTCTCCCGGGTCGCCCCGACAGCCGCCGGGTCGTGGTCACGGGCGACGACATCCAGCGTCGACGGGATTCCGTTTGCGGGAGGGTCCGTATCGGCGTCCGGAAAGTGTCGGTCGGAGAGCGCAGGATCGACGGTCGGTCGGACCGGCGTCCCCGCAGCGAGGAGCGCGGTTTCGATCGGTATCGTTCCACAACCACAGCAGGGGTCGACGACGCGGTCACCGGCGTCGGGGCCAGCGAGGTGAACCATCGCTGCGGCCGTTGTCGGACGGAGCGGGGCCTCGTGCTCGCGCGTGCGGTAAGCCCGGCGGTGCAGCGAGTACTGCCCGGTCGCGTCGACAGCGATTACCACCCGCTCGTGCCGGACGAACAGCCGGAGAATAACGGTGGGGTCGTCGAGGTCGACCGGCGGGGCCTCCCCGGTTCGCTCGTGAAACTCGTCGACGACAGCCTGCCCGGCGACACGCTCGATGTCGGGACTCGTGAAGGGATGCTCGCCGTGGCGCGTCGCACGGACGGCAAACGGCTGGTCCGGCTGCAGGTACGCGGGCAGGTCGACAGCTCTCACCGCGCGAGAGAGCCCCTCGAGCCCCTCGAACGTCGTCCGACCGACGACGACGAGCACGCGATTGAGCGTCCGCGCGTAACGCTGGAGCGTCGGGGCAGTCGCGGGTGGGGCGTCGACGGAGAGCATTCCGGGATGGTGACGGCGCGCATCGGCGCCGGTCAGAGTGGCGGTCTCCTCGATCGCGACGGGTTCGAGACCCCGGGTGGTCGTCGCGAGCAGCCCCACGTCACTCGCTGTCCCCGGTCACCGATGGACGGCTCGTTGCCAGCGGCGAGACGTCCTCGTCCGACTCGTCGTCGGCCTGGGCGTGCTGGCCGTCCGTCCCCGACGGGTCGGGCAGGTCAGCCTCGGCAAGCAGCGTCTCCACGTCCACACCCTGACCCTCGGCGAGCGCCTCGAGGAGCACGCGTTGCTCGGCGAGTTCGGACTCGATGTTGTCGACCTGATGGCTCGTCGTCTCCAGGTCCTCCTGGAGCTTCTGCATCCGCTCCATCAGTTCGTTCATCTTCTTGTAGGTCTCCTCGGTGACTTTCTTCGCGCGCTGGATCTTCTTTTTCGTCCCGGCGATATCCATACCTGGCCGTAGATGCGGGAGGCTTGTGGGTGTTTCGACACCGCGCACCACTCCGAAAGGTCCTTATGCGGAACTCCGGTAGGATAAGATGGACTAGGTCGGGCGGTTAGGCCCCGCTCTCCCGCCTCCGCTATGGTCTTCAGGAGGGACCGAACACTGGGCGCGTCCGGTCAGACGGGCGCGGGCCCCGCAAGTCAACGTCGAAGCCTCGTCCTACGGGGATGGAGGTCCAGTTGGGCACACCCGCAGGGGTGTGGGCGGCTGGTTAACCGGCGGCAGCCCGCCAGGCGCGGAAGCGAGCAGCGGACCGCCGGACATCCGTCGCTCGTAGGGGCGCGGGGTGGAGGAGACGCGCGGGATTACCCGCGACCGAACGCCGGGCAACCCCGGCTGTCCGTTCCTATACTCCCGAGTGACAGCCACGTACGAAGTCGAACCGCAGGGAACCCGCGAGCGTCGGGTACAGCGAGAGAAGCTCATACTGCCGGCTGTCCGTGCGGACAGATATTCGCCTCCACGGGGTGGCGAATACGTTCACAATGGGACAGCCGGCAGTATCAGCTCGCGAAACGTGTATTTTGTCACAGCAGAGCGGTAACGAGTCACGACCGTCCGTATCAGTCGTCGACTGGTTCAGCAAGCCCCTCGACGCTCGTGAACTCCAGGCCGCCGCCGATGGTGCGGTTCGGATAGGGGATGTTGATATCCTCCTCGTCGAAGCGCTGTTTGACGCTCGTGACGTACTCGCCGCGGGTTTTCACGAAGTCGGCGCGGCTCGGGTCGGCGATCCAGATGCGCGACTGCAGGCCGACCGACGAGTCGCCGAGTTCGACCAGACGGACCGAGGGTTTGGGATCCGACATGATTTCGTCGTGGTTCTCGGCCTCCTCGAGGATGATTTCGGTCGCCTTCTCGATATCGTCGTCGTAGCCGATACCGAAGACGAACTTCAGCCGGAGTTCGTCGGCGTCGACCGGGTTCTTGATAACGCCGCTCATCAACTGGCCGTTGGGCACCGTCAGCAACTCGTTGTCGAAGGTCCGGACGCGGGTGACGCGCAGACTGATGTCCTCGACAGTCCCCGAGTTACCGTCCCACTCGATCCAGTCCCCGATGCGGAACGGCTTGTCGGTGAAGATGAAGATGCCGGCGACGAAGTTCTGGATGACATCCTGCAACGCGAATCCGACAGCGAGCGTGGCTGCGGCGCCGATGGTCGCGACCGCAGTCAGGAAGCTGCCGAGACCCGCCACCCCGAACGCGACGGAGATCGCGACGAAGATGACGAGAAAGGAGAGGATCTTCTGCAGTGGGACCTTCGCGTGGCGGTCGAGCCCCCGGGCGTCGAGCAGGCGGCTGAAAATCGGGCTGACGACGAGTCTTCCGAGAAGGTAGACGACGACGAACGCGATGGCGAAAATGACAGCGTCTGCGACCGTGGTGGCGAATGGAACGCCGATATCGTCGAGTGGTTCCGCGACGGGGCCCGACTGGGCAACCAGGCCCGCAACGTTCATCGCTCGATCACCGCGGTGTGACCGCGCGTTCTGACGACGTTCCCGTCGACTCGCTCGGCGAGGTCAGCAGCGAGCGTCTCCGAGTCCGTCCCGCCCCGGGCCGCGCGGAGGAACTTCACCTTCACGAACTCGCGGCGTCCGAGCTGGTCGGCGAGTTCGTCGGTGACCGCCTCGATACCGTTTTTTCCGACCCAGACCGTCACGTCGAGGTCGTGGAGCCGCTGTTCCCGTGTTTCGCTCATACTGCCCCCTGTTTGCCCTTGTTCGTTATAAAAGTAGGTAGTTCGGGGACCGGCGCACGGCTCCCCGCTTTGCCCAGCGGAGCGAGTAAACGGGTTACTGGTCGTCGTACGGGTACCGGTCGATTTCGCCGCAGTCGCAGGTGACGGCCACGTGGCCGTCCCGGAGCCGGACGCGGGCGTTTTTTCCGGGGCGGCGGTAGGCGTCACAGCGATCACAGGTGTGGCGGACGAACGCCCGCGGGAGTTCCAGCCGGTTGCGCTCGGCGATGCGACGCGCCCGCCTGACGTAGCGGCGGGCACGCTCGTCGTGACACTCGACCGCGGCCTCGCGGGCCAGTTCGTGTAACCGTTCGATGCGCTCGGCTGCGATGCTCACGTCAGTCATCTCGACAGGAACGTATCTATACGTTACGACAGCCCGCGGTTGGGCCGGGTTCCGGCACTGCCCCCGTGACCGATCCGTTCAGGCCAGGGCGCTGCCGGCCCGGATGATGGCGTGTTCGCCAAAAGCCGGGCCGACGAACTGGAGTCCAACGGGCAACCCCTCGTCGGTTTCGCCGGCTGGCACGGAGATGGCAGGCAGGTTCGCGAGGTTGACCGGCGTCGTGTTGGCGTCGGCGAGGTACATCTTCAGCGGGTCGTCGAGGCTCTCACCGCGCTCGAAAGGGGCAACCGGCATCGTCGGTGACGCGAGCACGTCCACCGTCTCGAAGACGGCGTCGAAATCCTGTTTCACCCACGCCCGGGCGTCCTGGGCCTTCTTGTAGTACTTGTCCTGGTAGCCCGCCGACAGCGCGTAGGTCCCCAGCAGGATCCGGCGGGTGACCTCCTCGCCGAACCCTTCCTCGCGAGCACGGGCGAACGCGTCGTTCCAGTCGCCCTCGTAGCCGCCCGAAACGCCGTAGCGGACACCGTCGAAGCGCGCGAGGTTCGACGAGGCCTCGCCCATGGCGATGACGTAGTAGGCCTCGACCGCGTGTTCGACGCTGGGAAGCGTAACCGACTCGGTTCGAGCGCCCGCATCCCGGAGGTCCTCGAGGACGCCACGGAACTCCGCGAGGACGGCATCGTCCGCGCCGTCGACGAGTTCCGTCGGGATGCCGACCGTCATCCCCTCGACGTCGCCGTCGGCGGCAGCCGCGAAGTCGTAGTCCGACCCGTGCTCGGCAGCGTCACGCGTCGTGGCGTCACGCTCGTCGGGGCCGGCGATGACCTCGAGCAGTTCCGCGGCCTCCGCGACAGTCGGCGCGATTGGACCGATCTGTTCGAGGCTGTTCGCGTACGCCACGAGCCCGTACCGCGACACCAGCCCGTAGGTTGGCTTGATACCAACCACGCCACAGAACGCGGCCGGACAGCGGATGGAGCCGCCGGTGTCGGTTCCGAGGGCCATGTCGACGTCGCCGGCGGCCACGACAGCCGCGGAACCACCGGAGGACCCCCCGGGGACGTGTCCCGGCGCGGCGGGATTCTCGACGGGACCGAACGCCGACGTCTCGGTAGTCGTCCCCATCCCGAACTCGTCCATGTTGGTCTTGCCTGGAATCGTCGCTCCGGCCTCGGTCAGGCGGTCGACCACGGTCGCGTTGTAAGGGGGGACGTACTCCGCGAGCATGGCTGACCCGCAGGTCGTCCGGATCCCCTCGGTCGAGATGTTGTCCTTTACCGCGACTGTGCTGTCGGCGAGCGGTCCCCTGGCTGCCCCCTCGATCGTCGTCTCCGTGATGTACCCGTTGTGGTCCATGGGATCACCTACGAGACCGGCGGCCCCTTGAAGAAACCATCCTCGCTCTCCGGCGCGTTCGCGAGGGCCTCGGACTGGTCCAGGCTCTCGCGGACCTCGTCGGGGCGCATGACGTTGGTCAGGTCCGGGTCGGCCTCGACTTCGGGGACCTGGTCGAGCGTCTCGAAATACTCGAGAATCTCCCCGAACTGCTCGGCGAACCGCTCGCGGTCGTCCTCGTCGATGTCGACCCGGGCGAGATCCGCAACGTGTGCGACTTCCTCGGGGTCGACGACGGGTTCGTCCATGCTCGCAGGCAGTACCGGCCCGGCGGTAAGCGTTTCGAAGGCCGTCGACCACCCAATATTTCAACGAAATGATACAGGATTCCCGGCGGAGACGACGCCCGATGACGGGCAGGAGAACGGTCCCCTCCGGCCCGGTAGTTATCCCCAAAATGTCAGGCACACATCCGCAAAAGATTTAAGTTGCCGCACGACCAACATAAAAGCACGGGAAGACGGTTTTCCGGGTATCTGCCCGAAGAGTCCCATCATGACCGATACCACTACGAGACGCTACGCACGCGAACGCGAAAACGAAGACGAACAGTCCCAGGAAGAGGCAGAGGAGCAGCTGGTCTGTCCGGAGTGTGGCGGGAACCTCGTCGAGGATGCCGAACACGGCGAGACAGTCTGTGAGGAATGCGGGCTGGTCGTCGAGGAAGACGAGATCGACCCCGGTCCGGAGTGGCGAGCCTTCGACTCGAAAGAGAAAGACGAGAAGTCCCGTGTCGGCGCCCCGACGACACAGATGATGCACGACAAGGGGCTGTCGACGAACATCGGCTGGCAGGACAAGGACGCCTACGGCAACGCCCTCTCGAGTCGTCAGCGCGAGAAGATGCAGCGGTTGCGGACCTGGAACGAGCGGTTCCGGACCCGCGACTCCAAAGAGCGCAACCTCAAACAGGCACTCGGCGAGATCGACCGGATGGCTTCGGCGCTTGGACTGCCCGAGAACGTCCGCGAGACCGCCAGTGTCATCTACCGCCGGGCGCTCGACGAGAACCTCCTGCCCGGCCGCTCCATCGAGGGTGTCTCGACCGCGTCGTTGTACGCCGCCGCCCGCCAGGCCGGCAACCCCCGCTCGCTCGACGAACTGGCGAAGGTCTCGCGGGTCGACAAGGACGAAATCGCCCGAACCTACCGGTACATCGTCCGGGAACTCGGCCTCGAAATCAAGCCCGCCGACCCCGAGAGTTACGTGCCCCGCTTCGCCTCGGATCTCGACCTCTCGGAGGAGGTCGAACGCCGGGCCCGCCAGCTCCTCCAGAACGCCAAAGAACAGGGCGTCCACTCGGGCAAATCGCCCGTCGGACTCGCCGCCGCCGCGGTGTATGCCGCTTCGCTGCTGACAAACGAGAAAGTCACGCAGAGCGAGGTCAGCGAGGTCGCGAACATCTCCGAAGTGACCATCCGCAACCGCTACCACGAACTGCTCGAAGCCGAAGAGGACGTCCCCGGGCTCTGAGCCCTGTGCCGGAGGTCTTTCAGCACACTCCCGACGGCTAGCCGGTCGTGAACCGGCCAGCCAAACCGAAGGGAGCGTACGTACGCCACCAGTGTCGACCACAGCCGAATCCCGAACGTTCGACCGACGCCGGCGTCCGGCCCGGGACCGACTCGAAGTCCAGTCTGGAGAGACACCAGGGACGAGACCCGGTCCGAACGAGGAGAGGAACCCCTTCTTTTCAGAAGTGATGTTGGAAGAGAAAATCACCCCCGAACCGGGCGATGGGCTCTCAGGCCGGTATTTCGGCCACTCAGAAATAATTTCATGACTTGAGTGTTGCGAATTTAACACGAACGGCCAGCAAAATTAAGTATAATACTGTCCCCTACTTATGTAAGATGCCAGAATCAGCTGTTTTTGGGGCTGACATCGGTGAGGTGCTTTCGGTGGGGCTCACAGACGCAAAGGGCGACGTCCTCGTCATCAATCCCTCGCGGCGGATGACGCGACGCCTCGTGAATCAACTCGGCGAGACCGACGGCTCGTCAGTACGGCTGTTCGCGGACGGGAGGGTGCTCAAAGATCTGACCGAGGATTTTCTGGTCGCGAGCGAGATTGCGGACCTCGTCGAACACGACCTGCTTTCGGTCCGGACGCTCGGGAACGTTCCGCGACACTCTCTGTTACTCGCCGAGTCGTTCCTGTTGTCGCTGGTGGAGTCCGAGAAGCGTGCTGCGGGGCTGGTCACGACGACCGACCAGTTTGTCGCGGACGCGAACGCCGAGTACGACCGCCGGTGGGACGAGGCCGAGCCGTTCACGCTGCGAACACCCGCGCTCTCCCGGGTCAGGGAGACGCTCGAAGTGGATATCAGCCCCGCAGCTGCCAGGGATTTTGACGCGATGCTCGGTGCGCTCGAGACTGCCCGGGGTAACGGAGCCGGGCTCGACGAGGTGGAGATCGCGCTTCTGGTTGCGGCGAACAACGGCGAACTGCTTTACGACATTAGCCGGTGGGGGGAGGACGTCAGCCTGGCAAGCAAGGCAACGTTCTCGCGCAGCAAGAACCGGCTGGAGGACAGCGGCCTGCTCGATACGGAGAAAGTACCGATAGACGTCGGCCGACCGCGGCTGCGACTCCAGCTCGGCTCGGTCGCACCGGAAAGCGCTCCCCCAGCCGAAATCCTCGCCGTCGCCCAGCAGAAACTCTCCTGATACTGTCGGCTGTACCACGGTAAACGACGAATTCGATACCCTGGGGTGTCGACTCTCGTGACGGGCGGACAGCCGGCAGTACGAGACCGCGACAAAGCCACCGGAGCAGACCCGTCGCGACGGAGGGACGAGCCCCGGCGTTTTTTACCCAGCCCACCGTGGTCTCCGACATGAATGTAGGTATCGTCGGTTCGGGCCCCGGGGCCGGGGCAGTCGAGAGTGCACTCGCGGACGTCGATGCCGACGTGACGTCAGTCGAGACAGGCGAGATCGGTGAGCACGCGCTGACAGTCGTCGTCGGACGGGCCGGCGACGCGGCGTTCGAGCGAGCGAGCGAGCGTGCCGTCGCGACGGGAGCGCGCTGGCTCGCTGTCGAACTCGGGGGCGTCGGTGGCATCCCTATCGTCGACGCGGCGGTCGCCGGCTTCTCCCCGGAAACGGGGTGTTACGAGTGTCTGACCGGGCGAGTCTCGGCGAACCTGGACGCGCAGGCCGAACCCGCTGCCACACCGGCTGCACACACCGGCCGGTTCGCCGGCGCAGTCGCCGGCCGGGAGGCCGCCCGGTTCGTCTCGGAGCGGGCGGATATCTTCGGTCGGGTCGTCGTCGTGCCTTTCGACGAGCGGGAGTTTCTCCCCCTCCCCAACTGCGCCTGCGCGGACGGCGACACCGGGAGACTCAGTCGGGAGTGGGTCGACCGGGATGTCGATGCCGCGCTTGCACGCGCCGAGCGGGCCGTCGACGACCTGCTCGGGATCGTCACCGACGTCGGCGAGGCTGAGTCCTTCCCGCTGCCGTACTATCTCGCACACGGCTGTGAGACGGCTGGATTCAGCGACGCGAGCGCTGCACAGGACGCAGCTGGGGTCGACCCCGACTGGAACCGGGCGTTCATGAAAGGACTGGGCGAGGCGCTCGAGCGCTACTGTGCCGGCGTCTACCGAACGGAGACCTTCGAGACCGGCTCCCCCGGGGAGGTCGCGGGGGCTGTCGATCCCGGCGCGTTCGTCACCCAGCACGACCCCGACGTGGACACGCTCCACTGGGTCGGGGGCGAGAACCTGGCGACGGGCGAAGACGCGTGGATACCCGCGGAGTTCGTCTACTACCCACCCCCGACGAGTCAGTTCCGGTCACCGGTCACGACCGGTCTCGGGCTGGGCAACAGCGACACGGAGGCACTCCTGGCCGGGCTGTACGAGGTGATCGAGCGCGACGCGATGATGCTGTCGTGGTACTCGTCGTTCGAGCCGCTCGGGCTGGCACTCGACGACGACGGGTTCGAGACCATCGCAGCCCGTGCCCGCTCTGAGTCGCTGTCGGTGACACCGCTTTTGCTCACCCAGGACGTCGACGTGCCGGTCGTCGCCGTCGCAGTCCACCGCGAGCAGTGGCCCCGGTTCGCGCTGGGAACGGGGGCCCACCTCGACGTGGCGCGCGCCGCACGGTCCGCCGCGAGCGAAGCGCTCCAGAACTGGATGGAGCTACGAGGGATGGGAGAAAGTGAGGCTGCCGACGCACTGGGGGCGATCGGACGGTACGCGGACCGGCCCGACACCGTCTCGTCGTTCGTCGGAACGGGGACGACGATTCCGGCCGAGTCAGCCGGCCCGACAGACGTGGCGACAGGAACCGACCAGCTCGAGGACGTCCTGGACCGAGTCGAGGCCGCCGGCCTGACGGCCTACGGCGTGGGAACGACCACCCGCGACGTCGACCGGTTGGGGTTCGAGGCGGTTCGCGCCGTCGTTCCGGGCGCCCAGCCGCTCTGTTTCGGCGATATCTACTTCGGCGAACGCGCCGAGTCGGTACCGATCGAGCTAGGGTTCGAGCCGCGACTCGACCGCGAACACCACCCGTTCCCCTGACGACAGGATTCGACGGACAGTCGTCAGGGAAACCCCGACCCCGCGGTCGCCGTGACTACGCGACGACGGCGACTTCGCAGGGTACGGTGGTAAACTCGACGTCGCCGCCGTCGACGAGGTCGATGACGAAGGCGCCAACCCCCTCCGAACTGCCGCCGCTGAACGTGATGAACTCGCCAGTCCGGGTCACGTCGAACAGGTCCGCCGGGGTCTCCTCCGTCCGCCGGATGTCGAAAGTAAAACCGTCTTCGTCGAGAGGGATCTGCTCGCGTTGCTGGTTGATGACCTCCACCTGGAGCGACCGACGGTCGTCGAGGGGGACTTCGACCGGTTGACGGTGCCAGTTGCTGTTCCCGTCCGGATGGCCGTGGTAGCGAGCAACGAGGTCGCCACTCTCCGCGTCGACGAGGCGAAGCGGGAACTCGCCGCTCAGCGTGTGATTCGAGAGGACGAACTCGTCGATGACGCGCGTCCCGCCGTCGTCGTCGCTGGCCTCATCCCCGTCGCCGCCGCCGAGACAACCTGCAAGCGCAGCCACGCCAGCAGCGAGCGCGGCCCCCGTAACCTGTCGTCGCGTGTACTCTCGTGGCATACGTTCTGGTCCGAAGACAGGGGGATAAGTGTCACGCTTGCGTTCGTTCGACCGACGGTAGGCGCGTCGAGAGTGAAGCACTTCGCCGGTTGTGCGTCTATATCACACAACCGAACAGCGACAACCGGGGGACGTGGGGTTCCCGGGTCAACCGGCACCCTCCGGTAAAAAAGCGACCCGTCCTGATACAACCCGGGCGGGGAGGACAGCAGGCGGAAAGAAAATCGGGTTATTGTTCCGGCAACGCCGTTACGTTCATTAGATTGCGAAGCGTAGGTCAAGTACCGGATGAGGCGCGACCATTTCACCCTGACGGCCCGGGACGTGGACGACGAGGATGCGGAGCCCACGCTCGTCATCGAGTACAACGGCCCGGAGGAGACGCTCACGAGCCAACTGACCGAGGGCGGGACAGTACTGGCGGCTGGCGATATCGACGCAGCGTTCAGGCTCAAAGAGCCGATGGATTCGGACGGTGCAACAGGGGTATTCAGCCTCACCCACCGCGTCACTGGCGAGTATCTGCTCGAGGCGAACGGGCCAGCGAGCGAAGTGCTCGACCTCGTCGACGCGGCGCGCAACGGGGCCGAGGAAGACGCAGACTACCGGATCGACATCGAACGCGAGAGCGGCGAGCCGATATCGTACGAACTCGACAGATTGCTCGTCTACGACGCCAACGGCGGGTTGCTCCGACAGCACAGTCTCATTCCCAGCGGCGTCGAGTTGTGAGCCACCACCGGGTCCCATCCCTCGTTTTCTAGCGCGATCCTTTTTCCCCGCCAGTCCGTCGACGGGCGTCTCCTCGAGATTGACGACGGCGAGTGCCGTCCCGTTGCGAGCGGCGATGCGCGGGAGCGAAGCAGCGAGAAAGAAGTCCGATTCACCGGCGTCGTGCCGGGCCTGCTGGGGCGCCGACGGGAGGAGTTGCTCGCCGAAGAGCACGACATCCGGCTTGAACACACCGCCACTGTCACAGCGTGGCGGACAGTCGCCTGCAGTGACGCGGTCGCGGATGCCGGGATCCGGTCGCCACAGGACTCACAGACGACCCGCTCGGCGGTGCCGTGGAGTTCGACGACAGTCTCCGAGCCGCCAGCCCGATGAAGCCCGTCGATGCTCTGCGTGACGAGAGTATCCAGCGCCGCGCGCCTCGAGCGTTGCGAGCGCGCCGCGGGCCGCGTTCGGCTCGACGTCGCCGCCGTAGACCGTGTCGTGCATGTCGACCCGGCGTTTCCAGAACCCCGCAGGCTCGGCCTCGAACCGGCTGTAGTGACACTCCTGTGGGTCGTACTCGTCCCAGATACCGCCGTCGCCCCGGGAATACCGGGCGCCGTCGAGATGCCGGCACCGGTGAGCCCAGGGCCGCTGTCCGCAGCCGCCACCTCAGCCGCGAGTGCCTCGATCCGCTCGGTCATGCCCGTGATACGGACGGTTGTGACTCTTTACCGCTCTGCTGTGACAACATACACGTTTCGCGGGCTGATGCGCCGTATATCGGACGTCCCTGCCGAAAATAATCACAACCGTCCGTATGAGTCCCTCGTGGATGTGCCGAGGTACTCGTCGACAGTGACGTGTGTGACACAGCCCTCGGGCGACTGGTTCGGGGGGTCACGCACCGCACCGACGGGCGGACCGGTCACTGCAACAGCCGTCCCCGTCGGCCTGCGTGCCGGTGTACCGCCCGGTCCAGTCGTCGTCGGAACTGTCGCGGCGGTCCCGCTTTGCACGCCGCCGACTCGTGCTCGTGGCCGGTGTTTTCCTCCTGCGGTTCGGCGCGGCTCACACGGTCGAGACATCGGAGTCTAGCTGCCAGACGGGCGAGGGGGACAGACCGCCGGATGCTGTCCCGTTTCGGTACTACTAAACTGCGCTCGGGAGAAATGGGGGCAGACACACTGATGAAACTCCACGAATACCAGGCGAAACAGGTGTTCGCCGACGCCGGCATCCCGACGCCGGCGGCAGAACTCGCCAGGACCGTCGACGAGGCGGTCGCGGCGGCCGAGGAGATCGGCTATCCGGTCGCTATCAAAGCACAGGTACAGGTCGGCGGCCGCGGGAAGGCCGGCGGTATCAAACTCGTCGACGACGCCGACGAGGCCCGCGAGGCCGCCGACGCGATCCTTGGCATGGACCTCAAAGGGTACCACGTCGACCGCGTGCTCGTCGAGGACGCTGTCGACTTCACGAACGAACTGTACGTCGGCGTCACGATGGACCGCGGGGAAGGGAAACCCGTGGCGATGGTCTCGACCCGGGGGGGCGTCAACATCGAGGAGGTCGCGGAGGAGGACCCGGACGCGATCGCTCGCGAGCACGTCGACCCCGCCTTCGGCATGCACGATTTCCAGGCGCGCAAGGCCGTCTACGACGCTGGCGTCGACCGCGAGGTTGCCGGCGACGTCGCGAACGTCCTGACCACGCTGTACGATCTCTGGGAGGACCGCGACGGCAGCGACGCGGAGATCAACCCCCTGATGGTCACCGCGAGCGACGAAGTCATCGCCGCGGACGCGGTGATGAACATCGACGACGACGCGCTCTTTCGCCAGCCGGAACTCGCCGAGATGGAAGAGGTTGCCGCCGACGATGACCTCGAGGCGAAGGCAAACGAGTACGGCTTCGACTACGTCCGCCTGTCGGGCAACGTCGGCATCATCGGTAACGGCGCAGGGCTCGTGATGACGACGCTCGACCTCGTCGATTACTACGGCGGCGAGCCGGCGAACTTCCTCGACATCGGCGGCGGCGCGAAGGCCGAACGCGTGACCAACGCGCTGGATATGGTCTTCTCGGACGAGAACGTCGACGCCGTCGTGTTCAACATCTTCGGTGGCATCACCCGCGGTGACGAAGTCGCGAACGGTATCAACACCGCCCTCGAGCAGTTCGACGAGATCCCGAAGCCGGTTGTCGTCCGACTCGCGGGCACCAAAGCGGAGGAAGGCATGGAGATTCTCAACACAGACCTCGTCCAGGTGGAGAAGACACTCGAAGACGCCGTCCAGGCCGCCGTCGCGGCGGCAGCGGAGGTGAGCGAGCGATGAGCGTGCTCGTCGACGACGACACGCGTGTCGTCGTGCAGGGGATCACCGGCGGCGAAGGGAAGTTCCATACCGAACAGATGCTCGACTACGGGACGAACATCGTCGCCGGTGCGGTGCCGGGCCGTGGCGGCCAGGCCGTCGCCGGCGTCCCCGTCTACGACACGGTCGCCCGCGCAGCACGCGAGGAAGACGCCAACGCGGCAGTCGTGTTCGTCCCGCCGGCGTTCTCCGGGGACGCGCTCTTCGAGGCGCTCGACGCTCCGCTCGACCTCGTCGTTGCCATCACCGAGGGAATCCCGACACAGGACATGAGCCGTGTCTACCGCCGACTGGGCGAGACGGACACGTACCTCGTCGGACCGAACTGCCCGGGCGTCATCACGCCGGGCGTGGCGAAACTCGGTATCCTGCCGGGCAACATCTTCGCCCCGGGGAACGTCGGACTCGTCTCCCGGTCGGGAACCCTGACTTACCAGGTCGTCGACAACCTCACCGACCGCGGGCTCGGGCAGTCCACAGCCATCGGCATCGGCGGCGACCCCATCATCGGGACCGACTTCATCGACGCGCTCGAACTGTTCGAGCAGGACTCCGAGACCCACGCGATCGTCATGTGTGGCGAGATCGGTGGCGAGGACGAGGAGGAGGCAGCAGCCTACATCGCCGACCACGTCGACACGCCCGTCGCCGGGTTCATCGCCGGCCGGACCGCCCCGCCGGGCAAGCGCATGGGCCACGCTGGCGCCATCGTCTCCGGCTCCGGCACCGGGACCGCACAGAGCAAGATCGACGCCCTGGAGAACGCGGGCGTCCCGGTCGGTGACACCCCGGAGGAAGTGACCGATCATATCGAGGGCCTGCTCTAAACCGCCGGGAGAGGGCCCCCGACACCGGATACGAGAGACCTCCCGACGGTGAGCGATCCCTCGCTAGGCCTCACAATAACGACTCTATCGACCGCTCTGGCGACCGTTATCGTTTCCTCCCCGACCGCCGCTGCGACCGCTGTCGTTTCCTGCCCGACCACTGCCCTGGCGACCGTTGTCGTTTCCTCCCCGACCGCCGCCCTTGCGACCGTTGTCGTGCCCCGGCGGATCGCCGCCCGGCGGCCCCCGACGCTCGGTTTCGTCGGGTTCGTAGACGTAGAGTGCGTCGTTGGGATAGCTCCGATTCCCGCCGCGCCAGCCGTCCTCACAGAGAAGCACGCGACCGTCGCGCATGACGTAGACGTTGTCGACGTTGCGCAGCGAGTCGTCGACGTCTTCCATGGCCTCTTCGCCCGTGAAGTCGGGCCCGACGACGACCGGTTCGAGCGTCGAGACGTCGTATCGCGGCCCGAGCTCTGCCCGGTAGACCACACCGCCGTCGACGCGGTCGAGCGCGATGTCGCCACCGTCGTTGGTCGGGCCGGCCAGGTCGTCGTTGAACTCCGAGACGCCGATGTAGATGAAATCGCCCGGTTTGGCGCCGTCGATGCTGTCGACGCCCTCGGCCTTGTTGAACTCGATGGAGGCCCCGATCTCCTTGGCGGCGTCCCGGGTCTCGAGGAACGGGACCCGCCTGAGTTCCTCGTCGACGTTGCGGGGACCGCGCTGTTCCCACTGCTCGGCCCACTCGAGGATCGCCTCGTCGCTGATGTAGTCGCTGTTGCCGTTCTCGATGACCTCGAGGTCGGCCTGCTTGAGGACCTCCTCGGTGAC
>JAZKTU010000070.1:0-15585 GCA_036625385.1 Halovenus sp.
CCCAGCGTGGCGGTCACATCCCCGGCGCACAGAACATCTCCTGGGCGGCCGTAACGAACGACGACGGCACGTTCAAAGACCCCGAGGACCTCGAGGAGCTGTACGCCGAGGAAGGGATCGACGGCGACGAGACGACTGTCGCGTACTGCCGCATCGGCGAGCGCTCGTCGGTCGCCTGGTTCGCCCTGCACGAGCTGCTCGGCTACGACGACACCATCAACTACGACGGCTCCTGGACCGAATGGGGGAACCTCGTCGGCGCACCCATCGAGAAAGGCGGAGCGGACGACTGAGCAGCGCGAACGGAGTGAGCGAGTTGTCAGGCGAACTCAGCCGCAAACGGCGGAGTGGCGGGCGCTTCGACGCGACGGGCCGTTTTGGAGTTCAATCAGGGGGGAAGCGGCGTGTTCGGAGAGAGACGAGAGTCGCAACGAGGCCATCGACGGATCCGTGCCCGCAGGCGAGAATGCGGGAGCCACACCGGCGATAGGACGACGTTTACAAGCCTGCCGCGGTAGAGTATCGAGTATGGATGGAGACACACTCATCGATGAGGTGAACGAAGCCCGCAAGACGGAACTGTCGCGTCTCGGCTCCTCGAAGTCGCTGTACGCCGACACCGAGGGGGAGATGGAACCGGACGGCGTGCTGTCGGCGATGGCCGACAGCACCCACCACGCTGCGTCGCTGCTTGCCGACTGGGCCGACGCAACCGACCAGGAGACGTTCGACGACGCCGCGGCGCGCGAACGCGCGATCCACGATGCGATCGTCGACGAGTTCGGGAGTCACGAACCCGGACCGCGGCCGGCGACGGTCGACGCAATGGCCGACGCCGGGGAAACGCCCGCACGGCTCGGCGCGCTTGTCGGGTGGACACTCGTCGCCGAGCGCAAAGCAAGCCAGACGACCGGCTTCTTCACCGGGCAGGCCAAACCGCAGGTTGCGAGCACGTTCCGTGGCTTCGGCGACGAGTACGAACAGACCCGCGAGGAGGCGGTCGACGCGCTGGACGCGGTCTGTGAGGAGACAGACTGGGAGGACGCGACGGCTGCCGCCCTGGCCGCCGTCGGGGCCGCCTACGACGACTACGTCGAGACGCTCGAATCACTCGGTATCAACCCGAAGCCGGTCTGCTGACCAGCCGTGGCTGGAACTGATGCGCGCCTCCCGGGCCGCTAGCTCCGCAGTGAGCCGCCATCGACGGGGAGCGCCACGCCGTTGACGTAGCTCGCTCGGGAACTCGCGAGGAAGGCAACGACGTCACCGAGTTCCGCCGGGTCGCCAATGCGCCCGAGCGGGACGTCCGCCGCCCAATCTTCGTACCCCGCCTCGTAGTCGGCGAACTCGCCACGCTCGACAGCCGCCTCGAGGAGGTCCTCGATACGGCCCGTCTCGTGGGCGCCCGGCAGAACGGTGTTGACCCGGACGTCGGGGGCGAACTCCCGGGCGAGGGTCTTGACCAGACCCACGACGGTCCGCCGCACGGCGTTCGAGAGCACGAGGTCGTCCGAGACTTCCCTGACGGTGCGTGAGGTTATCGCGACGGCGCTCCCCTCGTCTGACTCGCGCAGGTGGGGGTAGGTTTCGCGCAGCGTCCAGACAACGCTCATCACCAGCAGATCGTACGCTCGGTACCAGTCACGGTCCGTCGTCTCCGTGAAGGGGCCACTGGGCGGGCCACCTGCGCTCGTCACGACGTGGTCGAGGCCGCCAAAGCGATCGACGGCTTCCGCGACGAATGCAGCCACGTGGTCCGGGTCGGTGATGTCCGCCTGAACCGAAAGCACCTCGCCCGGACCCACGTTACTGAGGTGTTCCCCGGCGCGCTCGACGTGGGCCTCGGTCAGACCACAGAGCGCGACGTTTGCGCCCTCTCGGGCAAGTGCCGCGGCGCTTGCCCGACCGAGCCCGCTGCTTGCTGCTGTACAGAGTGCAGTGTTTCCCTCGAGTTGCAGGTCCATACACCCACCAGCACCCTCCGCCACTAAACCCTCACGGGACGGGGGGTCAGGCGGGACTCGGAGCCGCTGTCTTCGGCAAACACGAGCGATCACCGGGGGGAACCAGCAGGACGGTGCCGACGCTGCGGACTCGTACTGCCGGCTGTACAACGTCGAACGAATGGCCGTCCAAACGGACAGCCGGCAGCATCAACTCCCCCAGAAGTTGTCGCGGCTGCCGAGGTGTGGGTCGTCGTCCTCCCGCTCGTCGTCTTCCACGTCGTCCGCCGTCTCCTCCTCCACGTCGTCGTCCATCTCGAGGCGATCGAGTTCCTCGGCCCGAGCGTGATTCGAGTGGACTCTCGTCACCTTGACGCGGGCACGGGCAGGCGGAAGAACGCCGTCGACCATGATGATGAACCCGTCCTCGGTCCGGCCGACACCGGCCCCGCTCTCGTGGATGTCCTCGACGTCGATGACGACTTCCTCGCCAGGTTTGACCGGCTGAGATTTCAGATCCTCGATGGGCTGGTTGTAGTGGTTACACCACTCTGCGCCACCCCGGTCGCCGTAATGTTGACACCCCATCCCCTCGATGCGCTCGCTAAAACTGGGGCAATCCTCGGCGAGTGGACAGTCAGCCATGCCACGGTTTACTCCGGGGCCGGATTAAACGCTTACGCACCTGTCTCCGCCGGAGTCCCCCCACGCTTCAACTGGAGCACCCGGCCATCCGACAGCCAGCGCGCGCTTGCTTCGCTCCCACACCGCCTCGTTTCACTTCCAGTTAGGGGTTTGCGAACCTTCATACGTGAGGACGCACTACCCCGGACCCAGCAGATGGCACGCGCGGACGACACCGAACTCATCGACCAGTTCGAGGAGTTCTACCGGAGTTACTACCGCAACGAGATCGGGGAACTGGCACAAAAGTACCCCAGCGAACAGAAGTCGCTGTACGTCGATTGGCAGGATCTCTACCGGTTCGACCCCGATATCGCCGACGACTTTCGCAACAAACCGAACCAGTTGCGGGAGTACGCCGAGGAGGCGCTCCGGCTCTACGACCTCCCGGTCGACGTCTCGCTCGGGCAGGCCCACGTCCGGGTCCGCAATCTCCCCGAGGCGACCGATATCCGGGCCATCCGAGCGGACCACCGGGGGATGCTCATCTCGGTACAGGGCATCATCCGCAAGGCGACCGACGTCCGGCCAAAGGTCGTCACTGCGGCCTTCGAGTGCCAGCGCTGCGGGACGCTCACCCGGATCCCACAGGAAAGCGGTGACTTCCAGGAACCCCACGAGTGTCAGGGCTGCGAGCGCCAGGGCCCCTTCCGGATCAACTACGACCAGTCGGAGTTCATCGACGCCCAGAAGCTTCGCGTCCAGGAGTCGCCCGAGGGGCTGCGCGGCGGCGAAACCCCACAGAGCATCGACGTCAACATCGAGGACGACATCACCGGCGAGGTGACTGCCGGCGACCACGTGACAGTCACCGGGATTCTCCGGCTCGAACAGCAGGGCGGCGAGCGTGAGAAATCCCCGATGTTCGACGTCTACATGGAGGGGCTGACCGTCGACATCGAGGACGAACAGTTCGAGGAGATGGACATCACCGACGAGGACAAAAAGGAGATCGTCGAACTCTCGAACGAACCCGACATCTACGAGCAGATGGAAGGGGCCATCGCGCCCTCCATCTACGGCTACGAGATGGAGAAACGGGCGATGGCGTTCCAGCTGTTCTCGGGTGTCACCAAGTTCCTCCCCGACGAGTCCCGGACGCGCGGGGACATCCACGTGCTCCTGATTGGCGACCCTGGGACGGGAAAGTGTATCCGTGGAGACGAGAGGATAACGCTGGGAGACGGAAGCCGGCGACAGATCCGCGACGTCGTCGAGAAACATCTCACGGATCCCAGGCCGGTCGACGACGGAGTGTACGACACAGTCGAGATTCCGGTCCCTTCGTTGACCGAGGACGGACAGATTCGCAACCGAACGGCGACGAAAGTGTGGAAGCGCGAAGCGCCCGAGCAGATGTATCGGATCCGTACTACGAGCGGCCACGAACTCGAGGTGACACCATCACATCCGCTGTTCGTCCAGTCCGAGTCCCGGTTCGTTCCGAAGAGAGCGGAGGAACTCGACGAGGACGACTTTATCGCCACGCCAAGACGGATCGAGACGACCGAGAAGGCAGCGTTGGATGTCAACTATCGACCGTCCCGATCGCCCAACGCGGTGTCGTTAGAGTTGCCGGAGACCTGGATTCCCTCGCTCGCACGTCTCCTCGGGTATATCATCGCAGAGGGGCACGTCGAATCGAACGAGGACAACACGGCGTCGGTGAGGATTACGAACGAAGACGACGAAATCCTACGTGATATAACAGAGGCATACGAGCAGTTGGGCCTTCCGTACACCCAATCCGACAGTCGTGAAGACACGAGTGCCAGTGTGATCCGTTGCACGGCAAGCGAGTTCGTGAGTTTCCTCGAACATCTCGAACCGAATATTCTGGAGCGGTCGGCAAAGCAACGCGTCCCGGAACAGATCCTCACCGCCGGCAAGCGAATTCAGGCGGAGTTTCTGCGGGCGTACGTCGAAAGCGAGGGGCACGTCTCGGCAACACAGCGTGGAGTTACGGTTGCGTCGACGAGTAGACAACTCCTCGACGGCGTTCGATCGCTACTCCTCTCGTTCGGGATCGAGGGCCAGATTCACTCGCGTTCCAACGGGAGTTATCGACTCCGTATCAGCGGCAAGCACTTCGAGCGGTACGTAAGGCAGGTGGGTTTCATTACGGGGCGTAAAGAGGATGCAGCGACGAAATTCGACCAGGAGGAGACGAACACGAACACCAATATAGTTCCGGGACTCAGTGAGAGACTTCGAGAGATACGAGAAACGCTTGCACTGACACAGCACGACTGTGGGATTCCGAGGACAACGTACCAACACTACGAGCGGGGCGACCGGGATCCGGGCCGGGAGGGTCTCGCAACGGTAGCGACTGCCTTCGAGAACCATCTCGAAAGGCTCCGTGACCTGCGCAACCGGGTTGAAAACGGAGAGTGGGATGCCATCGAGGCTGCCCGAAAGGAGCTTTCCATCTCACAGCAGGCGCTTGCGGACAGGATGGAGGTCACGCAGACAGCAATCAGCCACTACGAGCGGAAGGGAATCGTACCCGATGGGGGCCACACGGCGGACGCTCGGACGGTCGTACTCGATCGCATCGACAAGGCGCTCGCTGTCGAGGGGAAGGTGACACGGCTGCGGACGCTAGCTGAGACTGATGTCGGCTGGGATAGGATAGCGTCGATCGAAACCGTCGAACCGGACGACGAGTGGGTGTACGACCTCGAAGTCGAGGGGACGCACAACTACATCTCGGAGGGGATTCTCTCCCACAACTCCGCGCTCCTCCAGTACATCGACACGATCGCGCCACGCTCGGTGTTCACGTCCGGGAAGGGAGCCTCTGCAGCCGGGCTCTGTGTCACCGGAGATACCCTCGTCCACACAGAAGAGGGGTTCCGTGAGATTCGAGAGATCGTCGAAGAAAAAATACCGAACCCAGTAGAGAGCGAAACGGGTTTCGAGCAGGAGCTTCCAGTCTGTACCTTCGACCGGAAGTCCGACACAGTCGATGTCCGAGACACCTCACACGTCTGGCGGATGCCGGAGAAACCCTGTCGACAGATCGAAACGAGCCACGGCAAGGAACTGGAAGCATCAGTCGACACGCCAGTGTTAACCTGTGGCGAACACGGAATTAGGTGGACGGAGATTTCGGACATATCCCGGGGGGACTATGTCGCAGTACCCGAACACAGCCAGGTCAGCAATGAGAGTTTCGAAAGGCAGGAAACCGATGTCCAGGACTTGCTCGATCTGACGACTGAAAAGATCAAACTCGACGACGACTCACTCGCACAGATTCGCGATGAGCTTCAAGAGGAGTTCGGGACGCTGCGGGACGCAGCTGCAGCGCTCGAACTATCGGAAGATTTCCTCTACGACACGCTCTCGAACCGGCACGTCCCACTCGACAAACTCGATGTTGTCCTCGATTCCGTCGGTTTGTCACGTGAAGATATCAGGTTCGACCGTGTCATGATTCGGCACGGTGACAGCATCACACTACCGGATTCGCTCGACGAGGGTCTGATGTATCTGCTCGGGATCGTTTTCGGGGACGGCGATATCTCGTACGACCGACGTGATGGGAACCGTGGCTGTATCCGCGTCTCGAACAGCAACGAAGCACTTCTCGAACGGGTAATTGATATCGTCGAACGGAAGTTCGACAAGGAGGTTCATATCGAGTATCAGGAGGAGAAAGCACCCTGTGTGCGGATTCACAGCGCAACGATTGCGCGCTTATTTGCAAACGCAGGAATGGAAACGCCGAAAGAGAGCCTCAGTCTGCATCCGAAATTAACGACAGCCAGACATGCTGATGCATTCCTTCGCGGTCTGATGGATGCTGACGGGTCAGTTTCGGCCCGAACGAACGGTAGATCGAGCGTGTTGCTCTCGACCATCAGCCGAACACTGGCGAGGCAGGTGCAGTTGATGCTCGAAACCTATGGAGTTCGGGCGCGAACGCGGGAACGCGATCGGAGAGGCAAAGACGAACTCGAGGGTGGACAGATTATCGAGTCGAAACACATCCAGCATTTCATCGAAATCTACGGCGCAGATATCGAGCGCTTCGCTTCGGCTATCGGATTCACGTCCACTCCGAAACAGAAGCAGTTACAGACCATCGTCGGCGATGCAACCCGACGAGGGGAGACGATGCCGATCGGGAGTGCGCTGGCAGCTGCCGATGGATCATCAAGTGACTACCACACGTACCTCTCCCGTGGTGACAATCCCGGGCGGGATCGAGCACAAGCGATGCTTGAAGATATCGACCTCGGTGATGTGAGACCGATGGTACAGGAAACTGTCGACGCCGATCTCCGGTGGGACGAAGTAGTCGCTACTGCCGAGACGGGCGAGAAGGAAGTGTTCGACCTGACCGTCCCGGAAACCCACAATTTTGTCGGAAACGGCATCGTGACCCACAACACCGCTGCGGCGGTACGCGACGACTTCGGCGAGGGCCAGCAGTGGACACTCGAGGCCGGCGCACTCGTCCTGGCGGACAAGGGAGTCGCCGCAGTGGACGAGTTAGATAAGATGTCTAGCCAGGACCAGAGCGCGATGCACCAGGCGCTGGAAGAGCAGTCGTACCACCCCAAAACGGAGGTACTCACGTCGGATGGTCGCCGGGTCGAAATAGGTGATCTTGTCGACAACAGGATGGCAAACAACCCATCGGCGGTCGTCGATGGGGTAGACTGTGAGATACTTCCCGTCGATGATATGGGTGTACACACCGTCGACCTGGCAACGAACGATGTCGAGAAGACGGGACTCGACCGAGTGAGCCGTCACGAGGCCCCCGACGAGTTTGTCCGGGTCGAGTTCTCGAACGGCAGGGAGGTACTCGTGACGCCCGACCATCCGATGTTTGTCGCAGACGAAGGTATCCGGACGGTCGACGCTCGAAATATTGAGGAGGGTGCGTTCGTCCCTGCGCCCAGAAAGCTCCCTAACAGCACGGAGACGGTACAACTGGAGCCCGAACGACACATCGGCAAGGAGAAGCATGTCGATCTGCCCGACACACTCACGCCCGATCTGGGTGAGATACTCGGGTTCCTCGTCTCCGAGGGGCACACGCGTGCCGGGTCGTCACACGAAATCGGGTTCTCGAACCAGGACGGGCGGCTGCTCGACAGGATGGAGCGGCTCATGGCCTCGGTGTTCGGTATGGAGAGCTCCGAACACACGAACGCGGCCGGGACCGTCACGAAGGTGTGGGTGTCGACGAAACTCTACCGCTGGTTCGAGTCGAACGTCCCCGAAGTCATGCCGACGGCCCGTGAAAAACGGATTCCATCGACCGTGCTCGGGAGTTCCGAGGAGGTGATTCGTCGATTCCTCGTGGGTGCGTTTGCCGGTGACGGCGGCGTCGAGAGCAACGAGCTGACGCTTTCGACCGCATCGTCGGATCTCGCGCAGGATTACGCCGATGCTCTCCTGAAGCTCGGCGTTGCGTCGCGTATTCACTACGATAGTTCACACGACTCGTGGAAAGTCTGCGTTATGGGTGACTCGACGGAGCAGTTCGTCGATATGGTCGTCCAGAGGGCCGACGAACGATACGAGCAGACCCGTGAACTCGTCAAGCGGGGCAAAGAGATCCCGCGTCATCACGACGTGTTGCCGACGGGTGTGGCACACGAGTTGCGTGCGCTCCGGAAGCTGCTGGGACTCCGACTCACGGGCCGGTACCGACCGACACTCGACGAAGGGTACGGGGTGCGCCACGAGACCGTCGAGGAGGAACTCGCAACGTTGCGCGAGCGAATCGACACGGTCCGAACGACACTCGATGGAGCCGAGGGCCTCGCCACAGTCCGGGCGGCAATCGGCTGGTCGTGTCGGCAACTCTCGGGGCGACTCGACGGTGTGAGCGGAAGCAACATCAACTACGCAGAGCAGGGCGGATACGATACGGAGCGACGCCGCTCGCTTGCGGACCGTGCCAGGGAGGCAGTCCAGGCGGCGCTCGAGGCGGCCGAACAACGCATCGGGACGCTCGAACAGCGCCTCGAGTTGCGGTACTACCGCGTCACGAACGTCGAGACGGTCCCCAACGATGGTGAGTTCGCCTGCGAGTGGGTCTACGATGTTACCGTCGAGCCGACGAACACCTTCGTGGGACAAGGTGTCGTGTTACACAACTCGATCAGCATCAGCAAGGCCGGCATCAACGCGACGCTCAAGTCGCGGTGTTCGTTGCTCGGGGCAGCAAACCCCACCTACGGGCGGTTCGACCAGTACGAACCCATCGGCGAGCAGATCGACCTCGAACCGCCGCTCATCTCCCGGTTCGACCTCATTTTTACGGTCACCGACGAACCGGACGAGGAGGATGACGCCGAACTCGCGGAGCACATCCTCCAGACCAACTACGCGGGCGAGTTGAACACCCACCGCGAGGAGGTGAGTACCTCGAACTACAGCAGGGAGGAGGTCGAGCAGGTCACCGAGGAAGTCGCGCCGACCATCGAACCCGAGTTGCTTCGCAAGTACGTCGCCTACGCGAAGCGCAACTGCTACCCGACGATGACCGAAGAGGCCAAAGCCGAGATCCAGGAGTTCTACGTCGGCCTGCGGGCCCAGGGAACCGGCGAGGACGCACCCGTCCCGGTGACCGCACGGAAACTGGAGGCGCTCGTCAGGCTCTCGGAGGCGAGCGCCCGCGTCAGACTTTCCGATACCGTCGAGCGCGAGGACGCAAAGCGGGCCATCGAAATCGCCGAATACTGCCTGAAGGATATCGGGCTGGACCCTGAAACCGGCGAACTCGACGCCGACGTCGTCGAAACCGGGACGTCGAAGAGCCAGCGCGACCGCATCAAATCCATCAAGAATCTCATCGCGGATATCGAGGCGGAGTACGACGAGGGCGCGCCGGTCGATATCGTCATCGAGCGCGCGGAGGAGGCGGGGATGGACGCAGACAGGGCCGAACACGAGATAGACAAACTCAAGGAGAAAGGCGAGGTGTATATGCCGAAAACCGACCACCTCCGGACGACCTGAGATGGACCGCATCTCCACGCTTCGCAACATCGAGGAAGCGCTCACGCGTTTCGAGGACGGCGACCTCGCCTTGCCGGAGCTCGAGCGGGAAGTCAGGGGCGTCCTCCGGACGTACGCGACGGAGTTCGAGGACGGAACGGCCTACCGGGCCCGCGGCGACTCCCGGGTGGCAGGACTGGTCGTCGTCGCCCCGTCGCCGGCGGCGGCGCGCGAGCGCATCGAGGAACTCCTCGACGACGAGGCTAGTTTCGAGGTCGAGGCCGTCGAGTGAGCAGGGGAGCGTACGCGGGGCCACACCCGAGCGTTTTTATCCCGTAACGGGGCCATCCCTCCCCGTGCACGCCTTCCGTGACGTCGAGACCGCGGCGTACTGCCCCCGCAAACTCTACTACCGGCGCAAGTCCCCGCCACAGGACCGGACGCCGGACGCCGTCGCCGCCCGCCGGGAACTCGCCTTCGCATACGAACGGTTACTGACTGACGACGACGCGCTGGCGGCGGCCCCGGTCGCCGTTCCGTCGATCCAGTACCGCTCCAATCTCGGGCAGGCGAAGGCGCGGCTCGACGCCTGGGACGCCCTCGCCGACCCGGACGAACGGGACGTCCTGCTGACCGGGCGGGAGTGTCGCGGGGTCGCCCACAAGCGCGTCCCGGGGCCATCGCTGTCGCTCGTGTTCGCGGGCGCGCCACCGAAACAGGGTGTCTGGGAGCCACAGAGCGTCCGGCTGGTTGCAGCGGCGAAAGCGCTGGCGTGGGAGCAGGAAACCGACGTCGAGCGTGTTTACGCCGAGTATCCAGCCCACGGCGTCGTCCGCCGGGTCGACGTCGACGCTCGCCGGACGGCAGCGTACCGCGAGGCGGTCCGGATCGCCGACAGCCTCGACGGCCCGCCAGCACGGGTCGACAACGACGCGAAGTGTGCCCCCTGTGAGTACAACGCGGAGTGTGGTGTCCGGACGCGCTCGCTGCGGAGCGTGCTGGGGCTGTAGCTGCCGGCCCAAACCCGGCCTCAGCCAGTCTCGGACTGGGCCAGCCACGCCGCAACGTCGTCAGCGCGGGCACCGCGGCGGATGATACGCTTGGCTGTGACGTCGACGACCGTCGACCCACCGCCGGGGGTCTCGCCGCCGTCCAGTACAACTGCGACAGCACGCCTGATCTCCTCGTCGAGATCGTCGACCCGTCGGGCAGCAGGTTGTCCGCTCGCGTTTGCACTCGTCGCAGTGAGCGGGGCGACGTCCGCGAGAAGGGCACGTGCGTCCTCGTGATCCGGGATGCGGACACCGACACGGTCCGCACCGGCTGTCAACACGTCGGGGACAGCCGGCTTGCGCTCGAGAACGACAGTGACGGGGCCCGGAAGGAACGCCTCGATGAACGCCCGCTCGCGTTCGGTCGGGCGGGTGTACTCGCCCACGGCCTCGATGTCGGGGACTGCCATGGAGACGGGTTCGCTCCGGTCGCGTCCCTTCGCCTCGAAGACGCGCCGGACAGCATCGGTGTCGAGCGCGTCGGCGCCGAGACCGTAGACAGTCTCGGTCGGGTAGACGACCAGCTCCCCGGCCCGGAGCGCACGAACCGCTGCCGCGTGGTCCTCGCCGTCCCCCATCGTCACGCGTCCATGACGTCAGTGACAGCCGTCTCGAGTTCGTCGTAGTCGGGGAGTGCGGGCCACTCGCGTGCGACCCACGCGTACCGGACCGTCCGGTCCTCGTCGATGACGAAGGTCGCAGGTCGGGGCTCCGCGATACCGGTCATGCCATCCAGGTCGTTGACGATACCGTACGATTCGGCAACGCCGTTTGCGGGGTCGGAAAAGAACCGGAAGCCGGTGTCAACGAGGCCGCGGTCCTCGAGGAACGTCTTGTGTTCGTACGGCGTCGAGATGGAGAGGCCGACGACCGCCGCGTCGTACGCATCGAATTCCCGGTCACGGAGTTCGTTCCAGACGTAGGTCGACGGGAACGCACCGTCCATCGAGTGGAAGACAAGCACCACTGGGCCCTCGGCGGTGAGAGTCGAGAGGGCTCGGTCCTCCCAGAACTCGTCGTTCACCAGCGGCCGGACGAAGTCGGGCGCACTCTCGCCTTCGGTCGGGTGGGTGGCCTCACCCAGGTCGACGACGTCGAAATCGAGGTCCACTACGAACCCTCCCCGGCGACGGGATGGTCGTCTCCCCCGGTCGCAGTCACGGCAGTGCCGTCCTCGCCGTAGGTGGCCTCGAGATAGCTGACGATATTCTCGCTTTCGCTCATCGTTACCCCGGTCCGCTCGTCGACGATGACGGGAACGGTCCGCGCGCCGCTGAGGCGCTTGACGACATCGCGGTCGGAGTGCATCGGTTCGACGAACCGGGACTGGTAGGCGAGGTCGTACTCCTGTAGTTTCCGCGTGACCCGTTCGCAGAACGGGCAGGCCTGTAGCCGGTAGAACGTGATCTGTGGCTCGCTCATACTGTCTGTTAGACGAGGGCCGTGTAAGGGCTTTGCTGTCCCCCGCCACAGGACAATACTTAATCCTGCCCGCCGAGAACGACGGGTGGATGTCTGTCTCCACGCTCCCGACCGACGCCGGCGTCGTGCTGGCAGTCGAGGTTTTCGGCGTTTCCATCTCGAACGCGGCCTTCGCCGGCGTCGGCATCGCCGTTCTCCTCGTGTTGCTCGGGCTGTCAGCGTTTTTCTCCTCGTCGGAGATCGCGATGTTCTCGCTCCCGAACCACCGTCTCGAATCACTCGTCGAGGAGGGAAAGCCCGGCTCGGCAACGCTCAAGGCGCTGAAAGACGACCCACACCGCCTGCTCGTGACGATTCTCGTGGGCAACAATCTCGTCAACATCGCCATGTCATCCATCGCGACCGGCCTGCTCGCGTTCTTCCTGGGCAATCAGAGCCAGGCGGTGTTCATCGCGACGTTCGGTGTGACTGCAATGGTTCTCCTTTTCGGGGAGAGTGCCCCGAAATCCTACGCGGTAGACAACACGGAGTCGTGGGCACTGCGCATCGCCCGCCCGGTGAAGTTCGCCGAGGTGGTCCTCCTCCCGCTCGTCGTCCTGTTCGACTACCTGACCCGGATCGTCAACAGGGTGACCGGGGGCCGGGCAGCGATCGAGTCCACGTACGTGACCCGCCAGGAGATACGCGACATCATCGAGACCGGCGAGCGCGAGGGTGTTCTCGACGAGGAGGAACGCGAGATGCTCCAGCGCACGCTCCGGTTCAACCGGACGATTGTCAAGGAGGTGATGACTCCCCGACTCGACATGACCGCGGTGTCGAAAGATGCCTCGGTCGACGAGGCGATCGAGACCTGCGTCCGGAGCGAACACGAGCGCCTCCCGGTGTACGACGGCGAACTCGACAACGTCATCGGGGTCGTCCACATCAGCGATCTCGTCCGGGAACGTACCTACGGCGAGGACGACGACGTCGAACTCGCTGATATCATCGATCCAACACTACACGTCCCCGAATCGAAGAATGTCGACGAGTTGTTGACACAGATGCGCGAGGAGCGCCTGAACATGGTTATCGTCATCGACGAGTTCGGCACCACCGAGGGGCTGGTGACGATGGAGGACCTCGTCGAGGAGATCGTCGGGGAGATCCTCGAGGGCGACGAAAAAGAGCCCATCGAGTTCGTCGACGACGATACGGCAGTCGTCAGGGGCGAAGTCAATATCGACGAGGTCAACGAGCGACTCGACGTCGAACTCCCGGAGGGCGAGGAGTTCGAGACGATCGCCGGGTTCATCTTCAACCGCGTCGGACGGCTCGTCGAAGCCGGCGAAACCGTCGAGTACGAGGGGCTGGACATCCGCGTCGAACAGGTAGAAAACACCCGTATTCTGAAAGCGCGTATCACCGGGCTCTCCGAGTACCAGAAACGCCAGTCCGAGACGTCGAACGCGACGAGCGCGGAGTAGTCCGGGATTTCGAGCAGACAAGCGCCTACAGGATGGCGTCGACGAGCAGGAAGCCGGCGTAGCTGATGGCGAAGGCACCGACCAGCGAGGCGATCCAGGCGAGGATGGTATAGCCCATCTTCGCACCGGACACCTCGCCTTTCTCGCCGCTTGCAGCGTAGCCGCTACCGACGATCGCCGAGACGATGATCTCGTTGAAGGAAACGGGGATCCCGAAGAAGACGGCGGTCTGTGCGATTGCAAAGGAGGGGATGAGTGCGGCAATCGAGCGGCGTGGACCGAGCGCGGAGTAGTCCTGTGAGAGTGCCTTGATCATCCGCGGTGCGCCGGTCCACGAGCCAAGCAGGAGACCGAGACCGCCGCCAAACAGCAACAGGACCAGCGAGATCTCGAACTCGGCAAGCAGGGGGATCAAGGGGCCAAGCGCGAGGCCGACCTGGCTCCCGCCAGCCGAGAAGGCAACGAGGCCGCCCAGCACGAGCAGGAAGCGCCGCTGTGTCTGGGCGGAGTCGGCTGCCGCCTGGCGGGCGAGGACGGCGGCAATGAGACCGCCGACGAGCACCGTCGTGACGACGACCGTGAAGCTCCCACCCCCGAACGTGTCGACGGCAGCCTGCGCGAGCGACGCCTGCTCGTCCCCGGGTGCGAAAAACACGAACTGGATGTTTGCGAGGATGAACCCGACGGTCGCTCCGAGCAGCGGGATGGTGGCGAGGACCGGGACCCGGTCAGTCCGCAGCAGGCGGGCGGTGGCGTACGCGATGCCGCCGCCGACAAAGGGTGTCGCGACCCAGAGTGCGAGAATCTGCTGGTACTTGCCCCAGGCCGGGCCGCCGCCCATCGCCAGCCCGACGCCGACGACTGCGCCGGTTACGGTAAACGCCGTCGCGATGGGGTAGCCAGTGAAGATGCCGACGGCGACGAGCGTGGCCGCGATGAGCAACGCGACAGTGGCAGCTATCGCCGAGAGCGACTCGCCGACGACGAGTTCCGTCCCGACCGCCTCTGTGACGTTTGCGCCCTGCAGGACCGCGCCGAGCAGGCCGAGAATACCGACCAGAAACCCGGCGCGCATGATCGAGATCGCGTTCGCGCCGACTGCCGGGGCAAACGGCGTCGACCCGGAGGAGCCTGCGCCGATAGCCCAGGCCATGAAGAGGCTGGCCAGACCCGCGACGACGAGAGTCACAATAACCGTCGAAGCGACCATCTGCCGGCCCTATACGGGGTAGTCTCATGAGGTTGCCGGTTGCCGACAAGGGGACAGACACAGCGCGACGGTGAACCAGGAAACACGAGACTCCCGGGACTGACGCGGGGGAACCCCTCGCTGGCAGTAAAAGAGCGAATGACAGCTACAGAGAAGCTGATCGGAAAAGACTGTCACAAAAACGTATTAACATAAAGCTTATGAATTGTCAGTTACGTTGAAAGAATATGGAGCGAGCGAGACAAAATCACATCGAGAAAGCCCGTATTAGAGAGCTAAGAGCAAATTACGGTCGCGCAGTGGACAATGCAAATTGGGAAAGATATGCCAATCAGTTCACCCGGGATGGTGTGATCAAACTGCCCTGGGACGTTATCGAGCGAAGAGAGAACATTCTGAAATACGGTCGGGAAGAGATCGAATACGAGTGGAGCGTCCACATGGCACTAATGCCTTTGTTAGAGATAGAAAATGACGTCGGTGTTGGCGATTGGCACTCATTAATCGTCTATCGTGCACCGGATGGCAGCGAAGGCATATTAGTTGGATCGTATGAAGACGAGTATGTCAAGAAGGATGGGAACTGGAAAATCAAAAAAATGAAGGTTAGCCTACATTATGATACGTCCGGATATCACTTTGACGAAAAATATTGAACCAAAATATTCGGATAGTTATATAAGTGGACGGTGATGAAAACAGTCAATGGATATTATTGCTTTTGTGAGGTCAACTTGTCGAATTCGCCGGAGGAAACCTCGATAATATTATCCCATGGGTCTGTTAGATACGCGGTTTTTACCCCATTGGCTGCTTTCTTTAAATCAATATGTTGG
>JAZKTU010000071.1:0-15478 GCA_036625385.1 Halovenus sp.
TGGTGCCTGACGGGAACGACCGTATAGTACGAGAGGAACTACGGTTGGTGGCCACTGGTGTACCGGTCGTTCGACAGAGCGTTGCCGGGCAGCTACGCCACACGGGGTAACGGCTGAACGCATCTAAGCCGGAAACCCACCTGGAAAAGAGGCACCGCTGAGGCCACTCGTACAAGACGAGTTCGATAGACTCGGGGTGTACGCGTCGAGGCAACGAGACGTTCAGCCCGCGAGCACTAACAGGCCGAAGCCACCATTCATACCGCATTGACTCGCTGAAACGAGTCCAGGCGTAAACTGGATCGCACGTATACACAGTCCCGGAGACCGACCGACGGATGGACTGCGGCACGGTGCCGCACGCGGTTCGATTCCGCGCGTTGGCGTTAAGGCGGCCACAGCGGCGGGGTTACACCCGTACCCATCCCGAACACGGAAGTTAAGCCCGCCTGCGTTCCGGCGAGTACTGGAGTGGGAGACCCTCTGGGAAAACTGCCTCGCTTCCGCGAGGGGCCAAGTGCGAGCCCAGGACCGCAATCGGAAGTACACGCAGGGTCCGTCCCGGTGGAACCCGAGACCGGTCCGTTACAACGGCTCGTAACTGGTGGTTCGCCGCCTCCACTCATACGCGGTGGAACTTCTCCCACCGCACTCATCATCCACACACAGTGACAACGCCGTGTGTGGTTTTTCTCGCCTGGCGAGTTCCAGCGTTTCGTTCTCAGAGAATATGAACGCCGCGTCCCGTGCCTTTCCGCCGGTAGATTTTTATTATCGAATCTTGAAACAAGCACGCATATACTGATGTCCGGAGACGGCACCTTCCTTCAGTTTGAGACGGTGAAGGACCCGCCGGGGATCGAGATCGTCGACAAGCTCGAACAGCTCCGGTATCAGCTCAGAACGACCAGCCCCGTCTCGCCGACGCCAGTCCCGACCGACGAGTTTCTGTTCCCGGTGGGCAAGGGCGTCAGCGTCACGACTGATGCGATACTGTTGCCAAACGTCGTCAGCGTCTTCGTCCGCGACGGTGCCGGCAACATGGTCGCCGAGATCGACCATCTCGACGACCGTTCGTTCGACGCGGGGTCGTACGTACTCGATTTCAGCACGCAGATCAAGACGTATCTCGAAGTCGAGGGGCCACTCGAGGTCACGACGAATGCGTTTCAGATCCGCTTCGAGTTCCCGGAGTCGACCGATGTCGCTATCGGATTTCGGTCCCGCCACAACCGGCCGGCTGCGACAGTGACCACGACACCGGACCCTGCCGACGTCATGGCCGCCATCAGCACGTTCGGGTCGGCGCTAAAATCGACGAGCCCCGAACGTTCGTTTCCGACGCTCCGCGGCCATCCGCCCGAGATCGAACTCGGCTCTTCGCTGTCGATCCCCGACGGGTTACAACGGCCCGACACGGGGATCACCATCGAGGTCCCGGCCACCTACGAGGCGATCTATCCGGTTGCACCGCTCTCGTACTATCTGGGTGCGGCGGTCGTCCCCGGTGACCAGCCCCAGATCCGGACCGACGCGGGGTTCGCGTACCCGTTTTCGTACCCGCACGGTTTCGAGCGCGACGTGGAGCGGACCCTCAAACAGGTCTTTTTGCTCGACTGTGTGACACGGACCGAAGGCTTCTACAAGGTCGAGTTGCGCGAACGCAACGCGGTCGAGGAGTCCCTCGACTGTGACTGGGCGTCACTTTACGAGCAGCCACTCGCGGAGCGACTCGAGGCGTACCTCGACGTCCCGTACGAGGTACTCGACCCGTCCGTTCCGGAGTGGCGGTTGACTGCCCACGTCGAGCCAGTGAGCGATACCGTTTCCCAGCTCCCGTTCGTGGTCGACGACCTCGCGGCTGTTCGGACGGCGAGCCCGACACAGCAGACGGGGGCTGTGACGACCGACCCGGTCCCCACCACCGGGGGGGGAAGTGGGTTTACACGCTCGGTGACGCGTTCGTCGAACACCACGGGGACGCGGTCGGCAGCCGATGCGGCCGAGGAGCGAACGTACGTCGAGTTCGAGCCGGCGGACTCGCTCGAACAGGCGTGGATCGGCGACGGAATCCCCATCGGCGCGAGTAAACTAACTGCCGAGGCGTTCCGGAACCGACTCGACCGGGAGGTGACTGCCGGGAACATCTCGATTACGATCGTCGTGAACGACTCGCAGATGGACGAGGAAGGGGATCTGATCGACAGCATCTACGGCGACCGCGAGCATCTCCCGTTCGACGTGACCGTCCGTCGGAACCTGACCGTCGCGCAACTGCGTGCACAGCTCCGCGAGGACTGTAACTTTCTGCACTACATCGGTCACACCGAGGCGGGGGGGTTCGAGTGTGTCGACGGCATGCTCGATGCGGCGAGTCTCGAGGAGACTGGGGTCGACGCCTTCCTGTTGAACGCGTGTACCTCCTACAGGCAGGGGCTTTGCCTCATCGAGGCTGGCGCGATCGGCGGCATCGTCACCCTCACCGACATCCTCAACGACGGCGCCATCCGCATCGGCGAGACACTCGCCAACCTGTTGAATGCCGGGTTCCCGCTCCGTGCGGCACTCACCGTCGCCCGGGACGAGAGCGTTCTGGGCGGGCAGTACATCGTCGTCGGCGACGGTGGGATGACGGTGGCACAGGCGGCAAGCCGGGCGCCAAATTTACTCGAACTCGAACGCCAGGGTGACCGATACGCCGTGACCATCCAGGCCTACGCGACAGACACGGCTGCACTCGGAACGATGTACGTCCCACATCTCGAAAACAACGAGGAGTACTTCCTCTGTTCCGGCAGTGAAGGGTTCCAGACGACAAAGGAGGGTCTCGAGCATTTCCTCGATCTGGAAGACGTTCCGGTCAGAGCCGGTGATGGCGGGATCCAGTGGAGTTCGTCCCTCTCTGTAGACGAGCTCTTTTGACACGTCGAGGAGAAGTGCCTCGTCTCGCTATGGGCCGCTGACGGCGCTCCCGTTTCCGGCAAGTGCGGGAGAGATCTGGGTCAGCAGAACAGTGAGTCCGAACAGTGCGCCGAGCAGTTTTGGGTGTTCACGCAGGAACGCCGCGAACTTCGAGTCCGTATCTGACATGGTACACTCGCATTGTTGGAGGTCGGTAAGTTATATTTTGCTTATAATTAGGTACATATTATTACTTATTTGAAACAGAAAAATACCGTTATTTACCACACGCCGCCGATCTACGAGCAAAACTCGCTGGTTAGTTATTTGTCACTCTTTGCCCGGGCTGTCACGGTGTTTCCGGTAGCGTCGCGGTTGTGATGTTCACACATGTTGTCTGTCCGCAACAAAACTATTGTGCCTACGGAACAGATACCCACGCGTATCAGATGTTGGGAACACACACCGTCCCCGGTCCGGCCCTCTCGTCAACAGAGCACGGTCACAGCCGCGACACACAGGGTCACCCGGAGGCGTCCCTGTGGATCGGGCTGTCGTCGCTCCCTGTCGGGGTGGGTTAGATGACACAGCGAGCAGACACCGTCCCGTCGGTCACGGTCCCGCGGGCCGTCCTGCGTGGTAGCGGGCGTGCTGTCCGCGACGGCCCCCCGCTTCTCCGTGGCAGGACGTCCGACCGCGGCGACGACGAGTCACTGGAGATTCCGGTTCCGGTGGCGGGGCCACAGGAGAGTGACACGATCCGGGTGCTGCACGTAGACGACGACCCCGATGTAACGGAGTTGACGGGGCTGTTGCTCGAACGCGCAGACGAGGACTTCACGGTCGTTGGCGAGACGAGTGTCGTCGAGGGACTCAACCGTCTCCGCGAGGAGGAGTTCGACTGCATCGTCAGCGACTACGACATGCCAAACACCGACGGCCTCGAGTTTCTCGATATCGTCCGGGAGCGGTATCCGGACCTGCCGTTCGTTCTTTTCACCGCCCAGGGGAACGAGGAGATAGCGAGCGAGGCGATCGCTGCGGGGGCGACCGACTATATGCAGAAAGGGGGCGGTACGGAGCAGTACGAGGTACTCGCAAACCGGATCCGGAACGGGGTCGAACAGTACCGTGCCCAGCAACGGTTCTGGGACGCGCTCTCGTGGTATCAGCGCCTCGTCGAACAGGATATGGTCGGCGTCTTCGTCCTGCAAGGCGAGGAGTTCGTCTACGTCAACGGGCGGTTCGCGGACATTCTCGGGTACACCCGTCCGGAACTCATCGGGATGCCACCCTCTGCGATCGCTGCCGGCCCGGAGGATAGAGCGGCGATGGCGGCCCTCGCCGAACTGGAGCAGACGGCGGGCGACGAGTTCGTCCGCACGTTCACCGGAATGCGGGCGGACGGGACCGAGCTCCCGCTGAAGGTACAGGGATGTGGCCCAGCCGACTGCGCGGGCAATCCCGGCTGTATCGGGCTTCTCTGGCGACAAGACGAGTGAGACCGCCGGCTGTCCCGTCCGATCACGACCTGGTCGTCTCGACCCGTTCGGTTCCCGGGGCCGCTTCTAGGGCAGTTGTTTCGTCGGTCGGTGTGGTCACGGTCGCGTGGACGTCCAGTTCGACGACAGTCGCCGAAAGCGCAGGTTCGACGCTGTCGAGTTCGACCACGTCGACACGCTCGACGACCGCCGGCTGTTCGAGGCGGCGGCGGGCACTCTCGAGGAGGCTGCCCTCGTCGCTACGGGGGACGCGGACGGCGACGCGTGCGGTCAGTTCGGTCGTCCGGGGGGTGTTCATCGTATCACGACTGCCGGGGGCAGTCAGGCGCGAGGGGCGAGTCGAACGCCCGGGGCCTGGTCCACACCACTCGCGCTGGGCCCGTCATCTGCGTCGACGGGGATCCTCGGTTTTGCGCCTGTACTCCTCTCTGGCTTTCCGGGTTTGCCGGTAGATCAGGAGACTTTGCATAGGGCGAGCGCCGGGGTCGAACCGGCCGGGCCGAACCTCGCCAGTGACCCCCGCGACAGCGCCGGACGGGGACGGATCGGCAGGGGATGTCTGCTCGAGCGTTCGCCGTGAGAGCCCGTGTTCCCCACCCCGGCCAGGTACTCCGGTCCGAGGGACGGTTATCCGGGCACAGCGCCGGTGACGGTCGACACCGGCTCAGCGTTCACCGACGGTGAACATCGGAAACCGGATCGAACGCCCCGGAGAAAAGGCGGTCCACACGGCCGCAATGCTGCGGACCGGGGACCACATCGTGTGTGGGGCGTTCAGCATACCGGTGACACCTCGTTCGTATGTCAGCCTGATGATGGCATGGGTATTAAATCTACCCGGGGTATGTGTCACATACACACCCTGCCGACTGGATTCGGTGGGCTTAAGCAGCCGACTCGGGTAGTCACAGATTGCGCCAGGGTGGCAGAGTCTGGCCGAACGCGTCCGCCTGCAGAGCGGATCATCGCCGGTTCAAATCCGGCCCCTGGCTTGATATACTCCGTTTCTCGACTCGTACTGCCGGCTGTAACATTTTGAACGAATTCGCAACCCCGGGGTAGCGAATATCTTTACGAACTTACAGCCGGCAGTATCAGCTCGAAGTCAGGGTTTACTGCGCTTTTTTCTGTGTCACTCGGCGGTGGCGTTTCCGTCGCCGCGGTCCCCGTCGTCCGGGGTGCCGTGCTGAATCACGAATACCGGGCCGAGAAACTGCTCGGCGACCTGTTCCGCGCGCGTCCCGAACAGGAGTGTCTTCACTGACGGGTCGGATTCACCCATGACAATCGCGTCGTAGTTGAGGCTGGGAAGTCCGACATCGTCCACTCGCCCGTGGCACTGCTCCCGTGCCTCCCGCATTGTTTCACCCTTGCTGGTCACGACGACCGGCATCCCGTTCACCACGGCGACACGGAACTGTCCGTCGACGTTTTTGGCGTCCTCGATGTGGATGACGTCTCTGCTTTCAGCCTCGAAGACGCGGCAGCGTTGCGGGTGTTTTCGTCGTACGTTTCCCCGTCGGCGGCCGGACCGCCCCTCACAGGAGACCCAGGCAACGCGTAGCTTCCGTTGTCACATAAACATCCTGTCTTCCGGGAAACCCCGGTCGTCGTACCGATCCGATTTCTCTTCGAGCGCGGCCATGCTGTCGGCCAGTGATGCGTAGTGTTGTTTGACCACCTCCGAGCGGTCGGGTGTCGGCACCATCGAGGCGCTTCGCCCGGTAGGCTTCCGTCGCGACGCGGAAGATAGCGTGTTCCTCCGGCCCGTGCGGGAACGGCACGCTGTGGAGGACGACGACCTCTTCGATACGTCCGGCGCCGGGAGTTCTTCGGGCGAGACGTGGCCGATCTCCGTCGAGTCCAGGTTCCGGACGAGGTAGTCGGCGGTCGTCAGCCCTGCCATTCCCATCGAAGATCACCCGACGAGCAACGTCTGCCCGGGGTCGATGTCCGGGGAGACCTCGATATCGAACCCTGTCTCTTGTGGCATGTTACCACACGTAGCCCGGCTCGAATCTTAATTCTTGTTCCCTGCGGACTCACGGCGCAGTTGCTCCGAGCGAAACGGCTACTGGGTCGACACCCGGCGGGGAAACGTGAGGCTGTCACTGATACTGCCGGCTGTACGTGCGGACAGATATTCGCTACCCCAGGGTGTCGCATTCGTTCACAATGAGACAGCCGGCAGTGTGAGCCGACCTATGCGGTCGCTTTCTGTGCCGCTCCCGGGATCCGGACCACGTTCGTGACAACCCGTAATACTTTACAGTTTACTACTGAAACAGTGGCATATGGTCTCGGCGATCGTACTCCTCTTTGCAGGAGGTTTCCTCCTCATCGGTCTCGGGATGACCACGCTCGGTGGCACTGGTCTCCGAAAGTGGTGGACGATGCGTCGGATGAATCCCAACGCTATGGTCGTCGAATCGGGGTTACAGGAGTTCGAGGGTCGTGCCCACGCCATCGACGGGACGGTAACGGCTCCCTTCACCGGTAGCCAGTCGCTGATCAGCGTCTCCAGGGTCCAGCGATACGATTACAGTGACAAGGGCTCGAACTGGGATACCGTCAACAAGGACGTCGAAGCTGTCCCCTTCGAGGTCGAACACTCGGGGTCGACAGTCGCTGTCGATCCGGAAAACGCCAGGCACCTCCTCACCGGGGAGTTCCGGCTCGACACCGGGGACACGGACGACCTTCCGGCGAGGGTCCGGGAGTACGCCGAGAGGAACCTGGATACCGGTCCCACGGTCGAACTCGGACCCATCGAGGTAGGTGAGAATCGATACCGGTTCATCGAGAAGCGCCTCGATGACGGTGAGGACGTGTACGTTCTCGGACCGGCTGAAAAAGGCCCCTCGGCGGTTCCCGCAGATTCCGATGCACGGCTGGCGATTGCTCCCCGCGAGCGAAGCTGGCGCCAGCGACTTCTCGGGGACCCGTTCGTCGTCTCGGACACCGGCGAAGAACAGGCAGTAGAACGACAGCTGAAAAGCGCTTCCGGCGTCTTCCTGGTCGGACTCGCGTTTGTCGGGGCCGGACTCGCCGTGATTATACTGGGCTCGTGAGCCAGGCCAGCTTCGGTTTCCCTGTCACGTAGCTTTCGCCCTCTGTGCCGGTCGGTTCCAGCCGTCCAGGAACGTACACGTGCCAGCAGGTTTCCCGAATTCGTCGGCAGCGGCACCGAACATCCTCTCTGACGGAGCACTCGCACACTGCGGACACACCAGGGGATGACTGACGACCCTGGACTCCCTGCTGCGGCGAGAATATCACCAGCACTGCCCGTCAATCGACGATTGCGGCAAGGTCCGGATGCGAGCCGTCGCGGTCGAGCGAGTCGGGGTCAGTCCGCGCGCGGTCACGGGTTGCCTGCCAGCCGCGGTGTCGGCGGTGAAGCAGTACCGGTACCGCCTCCACGTCGAGCACGCGGGCGATTGCGAGACGGTGCTGGCCGTAGCCCCGCCACAGCAACCGCCCATCGCGGCCGATATCGGCGTTGATCTCGTCGAGAACTGGCACTGCCCCGGGATCGCCCGCGTCAGCGAGCTCGCGCTGGCTCCGGTAGCCCCGGCTGGCGATGGTGTCGTACAACTGCTCGATCCCGTCGCGGTAGGTCCCGTAGCCAGCCATCGAGGTGTGTCCCCAGGCGTTGCCAAAGCGCTCGAGTTGTGCACGGAAGTGTGCCCGGAGCGGCGTCCTCTCCCAGGCGACCCCTTCGACGAAGTGTTGTCTGACTGCCGCCGGGACGGGTCGCTCGGCGAACGGTTCGCCCTGGCGGTCCCAGTCGCCGCCCTGGACCCGGCCCCACTGGGGACGTTTCGGGGCCGACTCCAGGATGCTCCGCTCGACCGTCCGCGGGTCGACACGGACCACCCGGAACGGGTTCGCGTCGGTGACGCGGTCGGGAGCAACCCGGCGCGTTGCAGCGATCAGGGCGGCGACCGCGGACAACGGAAGCTGTCGGCGCAGGCGTGTGCCGGTGCGGTCCTGCAGGTGGGCCGCGAGGCGGCCGCGGAGACGGCGGAGCCGGCTGGCAGTCACGTCAGTCCAGGGCGAGGGCCCGTGGCGACTTTACTCCAGCGGGCCGGGTTCGGCGACCCGGACCGCCGCCCCTTTGCCGGCCGTCTCGACACCGTCCTGTGCGGCGAAGGCTTCGTGCAGGCGGTCGTAAGTTTCGGTCACCGCCTCGACGATGACTTTCGTCTCGCCGACGACCGGCATGAAGTTGGTGTCGCCCTCCCACCGGGGGACGATGTGGGCGTGGAGATGGTCGCCGATGGAACCGCCGGCGGCGACGGTGCCGAGGTTGTACCCGACGTTGTATCCGTCGGGCGCGAGCGCATCGCCCATCGCGGCCATGGTCCGCTGGACGAACCGCTCTTTTGCGAGCAAGGACGCCGTCCCGAGGTCGGTGTACGTCCCGGTGTGCTCGTGTGGGATCACCATCGCGTGTCCCGGGTTGTACGGGTAATTGTTCAGCAGGACGTACGCGTGTTCGCCCCTGGCGAGCAGATACTGCTCGCGGTCAGTTTCGGTGTCGCGGTCGGGTAACTCACAGAAGACACAGCCCTCGAAGGCCTCGTTTTTGTCCGACCGCTCGACCCACTCGATGCGCCAGGGGGCGAACACCTGATCCATATCTGTCCCTCACGGTGCCGGGCGGTAAAATCTCCTGCCCCGGACCGTGGGTGCAGTCTTCCGTTCGACCGCCGGACTCCGTTTCTCATACATAAATCCACCGGCCGTTTACCGAAAGAGAGTTGAAATATTGGCTGAGACTGCTCGATAAACGTTCTTCGCTGGTTAGAATCCCTCGTTCGACACATCCCGTCCTAGTGTTGCGATAAAACGGTCCGAACGGACTCAACAGAGCTGCTTTTTTATATGGCTTCCCCTCCTCGTGTCGGCTACATGGCCACCACACAGGACATCGCCGACGTGACCGAAGAGTGTGAGCACTGTGACCGCCCGACCCCACACGCGGTTTCCGTGGAGATTCTCACCGAGAGTACCAAGCCCGAGAACGCCGAGTACTCCCGCGAACCCTACCGTGTGACCGAGTGTCTCGTCTGTGACGCGACACGCCAGGTCCGGATGAACAACGCTTGACATCCTCCCCGGACCTCGGGAAGATTAGTGGCTCCGGGACTGACCGCCCGGCATGAAGGTTCTCGCACACGGTGGTGCAGGAGGGAGCGACCCTGCGGAACCCGAGCGACGACAGACCGTGCTAGACCAGGCCGTCGCAGCGGGTCGTGTCGCGTCGGATCCCGTCTCCGCAGTGGTAATAACGGTGAGTGCACTCGAGCGCGACCCCCGATTCAACGCGGGGACCGGCGGGGCCGTCCAGAGTGACGGACGGGTCCGGACCGACGCAGGGTTGATGACCGGCGACGGGACAACCGGTGCTGCCTGCGCGATGCCGGGCGTCGAGGCGGCTGTCGAAGTGGCCCGTGCCGTCGCGACGGAGACACCTCACGTCCTGCTCGCGGGCGAGCGTGCCGTCGGGTTCGCCGACACGGTCGGCGTCGACACTGATTGTGACCTCACGACCGAGCGGACACGCGAGCGCTGGGCCGACGTCGACCCGCCCGACAGCGCGGACCCCGCCGACCATCTCGCGTGGGTCCGCGAACAGTTCGGCGGGAGCGACACCGTCGGCGCGGTCGCAACCGACGGACAGCGGGTCGCCGCTGCGACGTCGACCGGCGGCAGGTGGTGTGCGCTCGCGGGACGGGTCGGGGACGTCCCCCAGGTCGGTTCGGGCTTTTACGCGACAGAGACGGCAGCCGTCAGCACGACCGGCGCGGGCGAATCGATCGCGCGTTTCGGGCTGGCACGGCGGGTGGCAGAGGCCATCGGCGGCGGCGACGACCCACAGACAGCCGCCGACCGCCTCATCCGCGGGTTCGCAACCGAGACGGGTGCCCACGCCGGCGTCATCGCTCTCGACCGCGAGGGCCGTACCGGCGACGCGTTCAACTCCGACGGGATGCAGACGGCACGGTCGCTGTGACGGTCGTGCGGTCGGCGAGGAACGGTACGCATTTGCCGGCGTATCCCGAATCACCTTCCATGAGCGACCTGGACCTCGAGAGCGAGCAGTACGAGAAACACCGGGAAGCCGGGGAAATTCTGTCGACCGTCCGTGACGAAGCGGTCGAGCGTATCGAGGTCGGGGAGAGCCACCTCGAACTCGCGGAGTGGGCCGAGGGCCGCATCCGCGAACTCGGCGGGAAGCCGGCGTTCCCGCTGAACATCTCCATCGACGAGGAGGCCGCCCACGCGACCCCCGGAGTCGACGACGACGCCACCTTCGGCGAGGAGATGATCAACATCGACATCGGGGTCCACGTGGACGGCTGGCTCGCCGACGCGGCGGTGACGGTCGACCTCTCCGGCAATCCTGGCCTCGTGGACGCCTCAGCCGAGGCGCTCCAGGCCGCCGTCGACACGGTCGAACCCGGCATCGAGACGGGCCATCTCGGTGCCGTCATCGAGCGCGTCATCGAGGGACACGGCTACAACCCCGTGGTGAACCTCACCGGCCACGGCCTCGGCCACTGGGAACAGCACGTCCCGCCGAACATTCCCAACCGGAAGGTCTCGCAGGGGGTCGAACTCTCGGTCGGTGACGTTGTCGCCATCGAACCGTTCGCGACCGACGGCGGCGGCAAGGTCAAGGAGGGGAGCGTGGAGGAAATCTACGCACTCGAGAAGGAAGGCTCCATCCGGGACCGGCAGGCCCGGAAGGCCCTCGAGCAGATCACCGAGGAGTTCCGGACGCTCCCCTTCGCGACACGCTGGCTCGACACGTCGCGGGCGGGGATGGCGCTGCGCCGCCTCAAGCAACGCGACATCGTCCACGGCTATCCCGTCCTCAAGGAGCGCGAGGGCAACCTCGTCAGTCAGAAAGAACACACCGTCATCGTCACCGAGGATGGCTGCGAAGTGACGACACGGTACTAGAGCAGGTCCGACTCGAGTGACTCGACCGCTGCCCGCGCGAGTGCGTCGAAGTCAGCCGTCCCGGGGACCACGTCGACCTCGATTCCGGCGTCCTCGGCTGTTCGGCGGGTCGGCTCGCCGATCGCGGCGACGACGGCGTCGTTCAGCCCCTCGCGCGCCGCGTCGGCGACGCCACGCTCCGCTGCCGCGTCGAGGAAGTACTCGAGGGTCAACGAGGAGGTGAAAAGCGCCGCGTCGAGGTGGCCGTCGGCTGCGAACTCTGCGGACCTGCCGGCCCCTTCCGGGCGGACGAGGCGGTACAGTACCGTCTCGTGTACGTACGCCCCTGCGCCCTCCAGCCCGTCGAGTAGCACTTCCGCACCGTGGTCGCTGCGGGCGACTTCGATCCGTTTGCCGTCCACGTCGTCGTCGAGTGCGTCGACGAGCCCTGCCGAGGAGTACTCTGCGGGGACGATATCGACGGTGTAGCCAGCCTCGCGGAGCGCCCCGGCGGTCGACTCGCCGATCGCACAGACACGCCCGCCGGGTGTCCACCCGGCGTCGGCGGCGAGTTCGACGCCGGTCTTGCTCGTCAACACGGTGTACTCCGCGTCCTCCCGGGGCTGTGCGCCGGTCGGTTCGACGGCCAGCATCGGGTCGCCGACCGCCTCGACACCGAGGTCGGAGAGCGTCTCCAGGGCCGCTTTCAGCCGCTCGTCGTCCGGGCGGAACACCGCGACAGTCCTGGTTTCAGTCACGGTCTCTCCCCCCATCGGTCATGAACTCGACGACCCGCGAGCGCGTCGTGGCGACGTCGCCGATGATGGCCACTGCGGGCGGTTCGATGCCGACCGCGTCACGCTGGTCGACGATCGTCGCGAGGGTCCCGAGTGAGACCTGCTGGCCCGGCCAGGTTGCCCGCTCGACCAGTGCGGCAGGCGTGTCCGGGGGGAGTCCCGCCTCGACCAGCGCGTCGCGATACTCCGGCAACCGGGTGACGCCCATCAGGACGACGATGGTGCCGCCGGTCCGGGCGATCGCGTCCCAGTTGACTGCCGATTCCTCCTTGCTGGGGTCCTCGTGCCCGGTCACGAACGTCACTGCGGAGGCGTGCTCGCGGTGTGTCACCGGGATGCCGGCGACGCCCGGACCGGCGACGGCGCTCGTCACGCCCGGGACGACCTCGAAGGGGACGCCGTGCTCGGCGAGGTAGGCCATCTCCTCGCCGCCGCGACCGAAGACCATCGGGTCCCCGCCTTTCAGGCGCACGACCGTCTTGCCGTCGCGGACGAGTTCGACCATCCGTTCGTTGACGTACGACTGGGGTGTGCGGTCGCCATGCCCGCGCGTTCCGACGTCCTCGCGGCGCTCGGGGTCGATGTCGTCGAGGATATCCGGTCCCGGGAGTTTGTCGTGGAGGATGACGTCACCCTCCGCGAGTAGCCGCCGTGCGCGCACTGTCAACAGTTCCGGGTCGCCGGGCCCGCTCCCGACGAGGTACACCTTCCCCTCGGTCATCGTTTCGCCCCGTCCGGGTTCTCCCGCCGGGCCTGTTCGACGAGCGTCGCAGCGCCCTCCTCGGCGAGGTCGGCGGCGAACGCCGCCGCCGCCTCGGCGTGGCGCTCGACCGGCAGTTCCCGCGAGCCGGCGACTTCCGTTTCGCCCGCCCGGTCGAGGACGCGGACGACGGTGTCGACCACCTCGCCACGCAGGCGGGCGTAGACACCGACCGGGGCGACACAGCCTCCGCCGAGTTCGGCGAGAACCGTCCGCTCGACGGTGGTCGTCACCCGCGTCGGCGGGTGGTCGAGGATGCTCCGGATCCGCTCTGTCGTCTCGCCGTCGAGCGCCGTCACAGCGATCGCTCCCTGTGCCGGCGCGGGGACGAACTCCGTGGGCTCCAGTCGCTCGTACGCCAGCTGTTCGAGCAGCCCGCTGCGCTCGAGTCCCGCCTCGGCCAGGCAGATGGCGTCGTACTCGGTATCGACCTCCCGGCCCAGCGCCTGGCGTTCTATCTCTGCGAGGTCGTCGAACCACTCCTGGGCTGTGCGGTCGTCCATCCCGTCGCTGCCCGCCGTCTCCGCTCCGTCCTCTTCCTCCGTGGTCAGCCGGCGCTCGTGCTCGCGTTGCAGCGAGGGGGCGAGCAACTTCTCGACACGCGTGTCGACGTTGCCCCGCAACCCCGCCACGTGCAGGTCCGGCCGGGCGGCACGTAGCTGGGCCTGCCGCCGGAGACTCGACGTGCCGACGGTCGCCCCTTCGGGCAGGTCCGCGAGCGACTGTCCGTCGGGCGTGACCAGCACGTCGGCTGCCGGACCGCGGTCCGGAACTCCCGCGATGACGAGGTCGTCCGGCTGCTCGGTCGGCATGTCCTTCATCGAGTGGACGGCGCCGTCCAGTTCGCCGGTGAGCACTCTCTCGTCGAGGCTCCGGACGAACGCCCCGGTGGTGCCGAGTTCGTGGATGAGCTCGTCGCGCACTGCGTCACCCGTCGTCTCGACTTCGACGAGTTCGACCGCGAGTCGGCGGTCGGTCAACCGCGATTGCACCGTCGCTGCCTGCCGGCGTGCGAGGTCGGAGCCGCGCGTCGCGAGCCGGAGCGGGTCGTCGCGGTCACTCATTACTCTCCCTCTGCGGCCCGGAGTGAAAAGCACATCTCCTTGGACCGACTGGATACCAGATCCCTCTCGTTCCCGCAGCCGTGACTGTGTTGCGCGCTCTCCGTGTGGCTGTCTCGGGCGTTTCGACCCGGTGGCCCGGTTCGTGGCCGGGACAGAACGGCCAGTCGACGCCGGGTTTATTCTGCTGGCGGTACCACGTTGAACGAATTCGACCCCCCGGGGTGTCGAGCATCTCTCCGAACGTACAGCCAGCAGTATTACCAGGGCTCGTCTTTCAGCCCCAGCACGTACGCCGCCGCGTTGGTCGTCACGTGCAACACCGGCGTCACGACGAGGATGACGACAAGCACGGGCAGCGTCACGTGGTCGGTGACCCAACCCGGGTCGGTGACGGCTGCGAGGACGAGCGCACCGACGACGAAGTCAAGCTGGTCGAGGCCGGGAAAGGCCGCGCCGCGCTCGCGGCCGGTGCGGCGTTTCAGAAACGACGCCACGATGTCCCCGAGCATCGCGCCCAGCGGGAGCGCGAAGACGATGGGAAGCGGGAACGCCGGCACCGCGACACCGAGCAGGTCGCCAGCCGGCTCGTGGAACCTGGTGAGCACGAACGCCACCGTCGCGCCGGCGGCCCACCCGGCGGCGGTGCCCTGCCAGGTCTTGCCGTCGCCGAGCACACGCTGCCCGCCCACCGTCCGACCGCCGTCGATGGGACGGCCGCCCCCGGCAAGTACGGCAGCGTTGTTCGGGACATACGCGGGCAACATCACCCAGAGAGCCGTCACAACTGCACCGGACACGTCCATACTGGACCGTCGACCGGTGGCGTGTTACCCGTTTCGGCTGCCAGGACGTGCCGACACGCGTTCCCGTTCGCTACGGGACACCTATCGGCGCTTACCGCCGACAAGACCCACTGAATGCCATCGTCACACTGGAGCCATCCACGGAATCCGCCTGGCATGACTCGGGGAAAGCGCCATTACTTTATCCACAGCCCTTGGAGTTGGGGGCAATGACGTACGACACGATCGAAGTTCCGGCGGAGGGTGAGCGGATCGAAGTCGTAAGCGAGGACGACGATATCATCGACGTCCCCGACACGCCGATCATCCCGATCATTCACGGCGACGGTATCGGCACGGACGTCGGCCCGGCGGCGCAGAAGGTTCTCGAGGCGGCCGCCCAGGCAACCGGCCGGGACATCAGCTGGATGCGTGTCTACGCCGGCGAGACCGCCCGCGAGATGTACGACGAGAACCTGCCCGAGGATACTGTCCGGGCGATCCGCGAACACCGCGTCGCGATCAAGGGCCCGCTGACAACGCCGGTCGGCGCGGGCTTTCGATCGCTGAACGTCGCCCTCCGGAAGGAACTCGACACCTACGCGAACGTCCGACCGACCTACCACCTCGACGGCGTCCCCTCACCCGTCTCCGAACCCGAGAAGATGGATATGGTGACCTTCCGGGAGAACACCGAGGACGTCTACGCCGGCATCGA
>JAZKTU010000072.1:0-15437 GCA_036625385.1 Halovenus sp.
ATCCTGAGGTCGAACGGTCAAAATCGAACCGAAAGATAGACGGGGGACAAACGTGGTTCACAGGAAACTACCAGCCCGAACGGCTGCGAATCCCCGACATCGATTCGTTACGGATCGGTGATATCGAGTACGACCCGTTCGAGGAGTCTACTCTCTATGCGGGAACCCGACAGGGGATCTACAGGACGAGAGACGGCGGACGGACCTGGACGAAGGTAGAGATCAATGCCGGAACGAACTCCCAAAACGTGTCGTGGATCGATACATCGGCGAACGCGGAGGGCGTAGTGTATGCGGCATACTACGCGGACGCCACTGTTGTCCGGAGTAGGGACCACGGCGACTCGTGGGAGGTCGTCGTGCAATCGGACGGCATTCCATCCGGCCGGATGCGAGGGCTCGCCGCCGAACAGACCGGAGAGGGCGCCTACGTCTGTGTGGATGGACGGGGGGTCTTTCGGGTCGATGACAGTGGTTCGCAACGTCTCGGTCCAGACCCCTCTAAACCACGTGGCCCGTACTTCCTGTTCTACGATGGGCCGACGCTCTCGGCGGACGACGAACGGCTCTACTTCCACGCGTTCTCTCTGGAGGAGGGAGAGGGTGGCTCCGACCAGTGGGAGACCATGCAGTTGTACGAGTACGATGCTGTTGCTGACCAGATGCATGCGGTTGAGATGCCCGAAAATCCGGCCTGCGTCACAGCACATCCGAACGACCCAGAGACGCTCTATTTCGGCGGCTGGTCGTGGGTGTGGGAGAGTCAGGACAGGGGCGATTCATGGCGAAAACTGGATAATACGTTTGTCGACCATTATCTTGCAGCTGTGGGGACGAACGCCGAACGGTCAGGAACTGTTATTCCCGGATCGGTTTGTTCGAGCGGAATCTGGGTCAGCCACGACCACGGAGAAACGTACGATTGGAAGCGGTCCGGTCTCGGACCCTTCCACGGCGGTAAATTTGCCGAACACTACGTACGACACGTGGAGGCGCTGGGCGAGATGGCTTACGCGACGACCGACGCCGGATTGCTAATCAGTGCGGACAACGGGACGACGTGGCGGCTACTTGACACCGAGTTTTCCGGCGCTGGCAATTACCGGGGCGGCGGGGATGAACCGCCGAAATCGCTGGATGGCCTAGCCGTCGATCCCACTGACTCGAGTGTCGTCTACGTCGGATCGGGGATGGTCCAAACGCCGAGGACGCCCCGGGACGCGTTCGAAGGTTCGTCGTTCGTCTGGAAGAGCGAGGATGGTGGCGACACCTGGAGAGAGATCACCGACGGCTATCCGACCGATCGAGACACGGTTGTAGACGATATTCTCGTCAGCACACACGATAGACGGACTGTCTACCTCGCTACTGGCTCGCACACGATCGAGACACCCATCGGGGGAAGTATCGGGTTCTTCCGCTCTACAACAGGGGGGGACGAGTGGGAGGAACTTTCCTTCCCGCCCTCAAGCGTTCACGCCCTGGCGGAGGACCCATCCAATCCCGGTCATCTGTACGCGTCGACCCCGTCTGGGGTGTTCAAGACCGAAGACGCTGGCGAAGGCTGGCGGCGTGTCCTCGAGTATCCGACGTGGGCGCTGCTAACCCATCCCAATGAGAACGGAGTCGTCTTCGCGGGGGCACAGAAGTATCCGGAATACTGGGACGTCCTGGTCTCGACGGACGGCGGCGCGACCTGGGGCGAGGGCGACTTCACGATCCAAGTCGGAACGGAAGTCAACGAACGTGAGTACGACGCGGTCGACATACACTCGGACTACTGGAACGAGCGGGGCCAGATCACGTGGTTCGCCCTCGACGAGGCGGAGTCGCTACTGTATGGGGCCACCCGTGGGGCCGGACTATGGCGTGGAACGATCGAGAGGCCACTCGTTCAGTATACAAACGAGGAAGGGGTCGTCGATACCGAGGGACTCCGGGGAGCGATCGACGACTGGCGGGCCGGTGAGATCGACACCGACCTACTGCGGGCGGTTATCGACGCCTGGCGAACCGGCGAGTCCATCGTCTGACCCGGCGGCACGTGGAAAGGCCGTTTTTGATTCCCGTAGCGGGGTGCTACTGGTAAATCGGTGGCCTCGGCACTCATAGGGGTTCGTCACCGGCCCTCGAGACAGGCCCTCGGAACCACCGTTTCGTCATCGGCCGGGTGGAACTACTCGGGCAGTTTCAAAGAACGTTCCGGGGTTCGACCGTCGCGAGTTCCAATGGAGACACGGTCGCAGTCCAGTTGACACACGGTCAGCACGTTGTACGCGTCAACCCGGTGGTTCGGCGCAGTTACCGGATGTCGACGACTTCGAGCTCGAACTCGAGGGTTTTGCCGGCGAGTTCGTGGTTGAAGTCAACTGCGACAGCCTCCTCGTCGACGTCGATGACGTCGCCGGGGAGTCCGTCCTCGGTTTCGACCTCGGTACCGACGGTCGCCTCACGGTCGAGCATCTCCTCGAACGTTTCGCGGTCGTACGTGGCGACCCGCTCCTCGGTGTGCTCGCCGTATCCCTTCTCGGGCGGGACGGTCACCGTCTTCTCCTCGCCTTCCTCCATCCCGAGGAGCGCCTCCTGGACGCCGGGAATAACCGAGTCCTCCCCAACATCGATATTCAGCGGCGCGAAGTCCCGGTCGGGGTCCTCCTCGATGAGGCCGCTGGTCTCCGCGAGTACCTTGTCGGACGTATCGAAAATACTCCCATCCTCCAGGCGCCCGACGTACTCGATTCTGACTCTATCGCCCTCTTCGATAGCCATACGTGACGGTAGTGGACCTGTTGGGTAAGACCTGTCGGTCCCTCTGTGGCTTTATATAGTTACCTCCCGTATAGACAGGAGCTAGCGTCGACACGGGAACGATCAGCGCGAAGAGACAGTGTCCGTGCCCAACAAAGAGTTATTATCCCGAGAAGAGATACAGGGAGTATACGCATGGATTGGGACGACATACCAGTTCGGGACGTGATGTCTGAACCCGTTCGCGAGGCTTCTGGCGATATGGCCGTCACCCAGGTAGCCCGTATCCTCTGTGACGAACAGATCGGTTCGGTGCTCGTCCGGGGTAACCCCGATGGCATTCTCACCGATACGGATATCGTGCGGGCAGTCGGGGACGGTTGTAACCCCGAGAGGACGGTGATCGCCGAGGTGCGAACGAGCCCTGTGATTACTGTGTCACCTGACGCGACAGTCCGCGACGCGGCGGAACTGATGGCCGATCACGAAATCAAGAAACTCCCCGTCCTGGACCGCGAGAGCTATCTCGGGATCGTAACGACGACGGATATGATCGACCAGGTGTCACCGGAACTCGACGATATCATCGGCGCGTTTACCGACGACTGATACGGATTGTTGTGACTATTTTCGGGAGTGCCGCCCAGGTATCGGCGTCTGGGAGTCTGAAACCACCACACTGTCTCACCGTAGCGGTAACGAATCATAACAATCCGTATGACTCCCGTCGGGAGACGGCGCCGACTGCTCGCCGTCGAGGAACGGAACAGCACCCTCAAGTTCGTACCCGTCGAAGACGGTGACGACACAGGAGATGACACCCCCCGAGATACACCGCCTCGACGCACAGACTGTCGAGCGTATCGCCGCGGGCGAGGTCGTCGAGCGGCCAGCCTCGGCGGTCAAGGAACTCGTCGAGAACAGCATCGACGCGGACGCCTCGAGGGTCACGGTGGCAGTGTCGGCAGGCGGGACCGAAGGCATCCGCGTCACCGACGACGGGGTCGGGATGTCCCGCGGGGCAGTCGAGCGTGCCGTGGACGAACACACGACGAGCAAGATTACCGACATCGGCGACCTCGAGGCCGGCGTCGGAACGCTCGGGTTCCGCGGCGAGGCGCTGCACGCCATCGGCGCAGTCTCGCGGCTCACGATCACGACACGTCCGCGTGGGGGCGACCGCGGGACCAGACTCACCGTCGAGGGCGGCGAGGTGACCGACGTCTCGCCGGCGGGCTGTCCGGAGGGCACGACTGTCGAGGTGGCGGACCTGTTCTACAACGTGCCGGCCCGCCGGAAGTACCTCAAGCAGGAGGCGACCGAGTTCGCCCACGTGAACACCGTCGTGACGAGTTACGCGCTGGCGAACCCGGACGTCGCCGTCACGCTCGAACACGACGGGCGGGAGACGTTCGCGACGACGGGACAGGGGGACCTCCGGGAAACGGTGCTTTCGGTGTACGGTCGCGAGGTCGCGCAGGCGATGGTGCCCGTCGAGGAGACGGACCTCACCGAGGGACCGCTCTCGGGGGTGTCCGGCCTCGTAAGCCACCCCGAGACCAACCGGGCCAGCCGCGACTACCTCACGACGTTCGTCAACGGCCGGTACGTGACCGCGGGGTCGGTCCGCGAGGCAGTGGTCGAGGCGTACGGCACACAGCTCGCGGCGGACCGGTATCCCTTCGCCGTGCTCTTTCTCGACGTCGACCCCGCAGCGGTTGACGTGAACGTGCACCCGCGGAAGCTCGAGATCCGCTTTGCGGACGAAGCGGGCGTCCGCGAGCAGGTTTCGACGGCGGTCGAGACAGCGCTGTTCGAGGAGGGACTGCTCCGCTCGTCGGCGCCACGGGGTCGCTCGGCCCCCGACCAGACCGAACTCAGCCCGGGTGACAGCCAGGAAGGCGGACAGGAGCCGACCGCTGGCAGTCGGGACGGGACGGCGAGCGCCGGGGACAAGGGGCGGGGGGACCCGCCGGACACGACCGGACACGGGTCGGAACCGCAGGACGACGCGAACGCGGGGGAGGGGACGGCCGGGGCTGGGGGCGCCGACACCGACCGTAACGCCGCGGCCGACGGGTCGGCTGCCCGGTCACGGGAGCCGGACCGACACGGGGACGGGGCGGTGGATGGGTCCGGTGCTGCCGACGACGTCGGGAGTGCAGGGGAGCACAAGTTCGGGGGTGTCACGACACAGGAGCGACTGGGAGCGGGCGCCGACAGCGAGGTGTCGTTCGAGCGGCTCCCGCCGATGCGGGTGCTCGGGCAACTCTACGACACGTACGTGGTCGCGGAGAGCGACGATGGGCTGGTGTTGATCGACCAGCACGCGGCGGACGAGCGGGTCAACTACGAGCGCCTGCGCGAGCGCTTCCGCGGCGACACGACGACACAGTCACTGGCGCAGCCGGTGGAACTCGAGATAACCGCACGGGAGGCGGACCTGTTCGATGCCCACACCGACGCGCTCGCGTCGCTGGGGTTTCACGCGAGGCGTATCGACGACCGGACCGTCGAGGTGCGGACAGTCCCCGCGCTGATCGCCGACTCGGCGGAGCCGGAACTGCTCCGGGACGTCCTCGGAGATTTCGTCGTCGCCGACCGACGGGCCGGCGAAACTATCGAGGCGGTCGCCGACACCCTGCTCGCGGATCTGGCCTGCTATCCGTCGATCACGGGAAACACGTCGTTGACAGAGGGGTCGATCGTCGACCTCCTGGCTGCGCTCGACGACTGCGAGAACCCGTACGCTTGTCCACACGGACGCCCCGTGATCGTTGCGTTCGGCCGCGATGACATCGAGGCACGCTTCGAGCGTGATTACCCTGGTCACGGATGACCCGGCGTGTTCCAGAAGTGATTAGCCCCCGCCGGAACAGGTTCGTGTATGGATCCAGCACGTATTGACGCCCTCGTAGACCTCGCGTACGGAGCGTTGATTGCAGTTTCCGTGATACTGATAGTCGTTGTCGGAAACCGGGTGGGTATCTCTTTCGCACTCGGGGGACTCGCTGGATATATTATACACACTGTCTGGCAGATGGCGCGGTTCGACCCGAACTGGATGACCCGTGCTGTCGAGGAGTCCGTCGACAAGGCGGTGGGCGAATCTGTCGACGAAGTCGTCGGCGAGTCTGTCGAGAAAAGCGTCGCGGAGACGGTCGACGAGACAGTCGACGAGGCCATGAGTGAATCGATCGACAAAGCGGTCGGCGAGTCGGTCGAAAAGAGTGTGGATAGGAGCGTCGAGGAGAGCCTCGAACAGGCCGTCGACCGACAGGTCGAGGACGCCCTCGGGCGGGTCATGGAGGAGTCGGGCGAAGAAACCGGCGAAGCCGCCGTCGAAGGGACGATAGAAGGGACAGTCGAGGACGCCGTGGAAGGATCCGTCGAGCAGGCGGTCGAAATGTCGGTCGAGGACGCAGTCGGAGAGTCCATCGAGGAGACAGTCGAAACGTCGGTCGAGAACGCAGTCGAGGGAACAGTCGAGGAGACGGTCGAGGATGCAGTCGAGGAGGCAGTCGAGGATGCAGTCGAGGGGGCAGTCGAGGATGCAGCGACCGGCGACCAGTCGAGCCGAAACAACCAGTCGAATTAAGACTCCCGGTTCCGATACAGCGCGTATGACGGAGTTGATCACGTTCGGCGAAACCCCATTGCGGTTTTCCCCGCAGGGACACCAGCGACTCGAGAGGGCCGACGAGATGACGATTCACGCGGATGGCACGGAGAGCAACGTGGCAGTCGCCGCACAGGAACTCGGCGCCGAGGCGCTCTGGCTCTCGAAACTGCCCGAGTCGCCGCTGGGTCGCCGTGTTGTGACCCAAATCGAAGAGCAGGGTATCGAGACGGACATTGCCTGGACGGACGACGGGAGTCTCCGGCAGGGGTTCGTGTTCCGCGAATCGGGGTCGAAACCCCGGCAGACCCGGGAGCACCACGACCGCCAGTACACCGCAGCAGCGACGGCACAGCCGGTCGACTTCCCGATGGACAGGGTGCAGGATGCCTCTGTGGTATTTACCGGACTGAGTACGCCGGTCCTGTCGCCCGAGACTGCCGAGACGACACGGGCGATTCTCCGGGCCAGTGGTGGGAGCGGCGCGGTTACGGCGATGGACCTGGACTACAGTCCAGCGCTGGCTTCCCCGACCAGGTACCGCGAGACTCTCGAGGAACTTGCGGAAGACATCGATATGTTGATCGCGAACGTCTCGAACGTGAACACGGTGCTCGACCGGGATGGCGGGCCGAGGGAACTCGCGAACTTGCTCGCGGCTGACTACGATCTCGAAGTCGCCGTCATCACGCGCAGCGAGAAAGGCGCGGTCGCACTGCACGACTCCCCCGGGACGAACGTCATCCACGAGCGGGAGACGATCCCGACCGAGACAGTCGACCCGACCGGCACACACGGTGCTTTCGCCGGTGCCTTCCTGCAGCAACTCATCGATGGAGCAAACACTGCACGGTCGCTGACATACGCCGTCGCGGTCGCTGCACTCTCGCGGACGATACCCGGGCCGTTCCTCACGACGATCGGGGACGAAGAAATCGAACCACTCGTCGACGAGGTCAACGACCGCTCCCCGTGACACTGTCGCGTGTCCGTCCCCGGCAGGAGCGTGTTTTCGGGGGCCGTTAGAGATTTAACGCCGCTTGACACACATAGGGGTATGTCACAGTCGCGCGTCGTCGCAGCCACGCTGGGTGTCGGCGTTCTCGTCCTGGCGGCTGTCGCGGTCGGTGGGGTTGCTGCACAGGAGCAGGGCCAGATAACCGTGGAAGTGAATCTCGTCGACCAGAACGGCAACGGCGTCGGCGAGGCCGAACTGACCGCAACCTGGGAGGGGGGGGAGAACGTCGCCACGACCACCAGCGGTGGGCTGGCACTGCTCGAAGTCGAGGAGGGTGCCGACGTCGAGATTAGCGTGGACCACCCCCGCTACGTCCGGAACCAGCCGTACGTGCTATCCGACGTGACCGTCCCGTCGGAGGAGGACCGGTTGCAGGTCGAAATCCCCGTTTCGCTCTCCGGCACGGCGTCGATAGTCGTCAAAGACGCTGACGGGCCTGTCGAAGATGTCAGGGTGCGCGTCCGGGAGGACTTCGGCGACCAGACGCGTGTCCAGACACTCGAGACGAGTCCCAACGGCGTGGCCGAAACCGACGAACTCGAGCGCGGGCAGTACACTGTGACGACGTCCATCCCCCGCTACTTCGACGCCGAGAGGACTCTCGCCATCGACGAGAACCGGGTGAGTGAATCGATCACAATCGAGCGCGGCTTCGTGGATCTGACCGTCGAGGTCACCGACGACCACTTCGACCCGCCACAGGCCCTGCCCGATGCCACCGTGGAAATAGAGGATGACACGTTCTCGACCCGCGGCGACGGAACCCGGACGGTAGATGTTGCCGTCAACGACCGCTTCGAGGTGACGGTCAGCCGGGACGGATACGAGTCAGTAACGGAGACGATTTCCATCGCCGAGTCGCCCCGGACGCTCGACGTCTCGATCCAGCGGACGCCCGAACTCAACATCGAGTCCAGCCAGGAGCGTATCGTCATCGGGGAATCGACGACAGTGACCGTCACGAACGCGTACGACGAACCTGTGCCGGGTGCGACCGTGTCACTGGACGGAACAGAACTCGGAGAGACCGACAGTAACGGCGAGTTCGACGTCGAAATTTCGGAGGCTGGAGAGCGGACAATCTCCGTCTCCGGAGACGGGGTCTCCAGTTCCGTGACCGTCGAGGGTATCGACCCCGACGCTGACGACGACGAACAACCGGCAGAATCGGAGGACACCGACAGCATCGGTCCCGGCTTCGGTGTCGTCGCCACCCTCGTCGCCGTGCTTGCCATCGCCCTCCTCGCAGGGCGTCGTTGAACTCACCCGGCGTGTCGCTGCCCTCCTCGTACATTGACACCGAGTGCCGGCAGGCGGATCCGGACTATCGCTCGGTTTGAGCCAGTTCGGGAGACTTAACCGCCGCGGGACGGAACTATTCGAGGATGAGCGAACTCGTCGAGGTCCACGAGGAACACGACGCGACCTTCGAGGAACGTGGCGGGCGCCGGGTGGTCGCCCACTACGGCAACCCGGCGAGCGCACACCGGGCGGTCAGAAACGTCGTCGGCGTCACCGAACACACGTACGACGTCGTCGTCGTGGGCGGCGAGGACCGCATCGAATACGTCGACAACGTCGTCTCGAACAACGTGCCGACGGCGGACGGACAGGGCGTGTACGCGCTCCTGCTCACCCCACAGGGCCGTATCGAGACCGACATGTACGTCTACAACGCGGACAAACGGTTGCTGGTCTTTCTCCCGCCGGGGCAGGGTGAATCGCTGGCCGAAGAGTGGGCCGAGAAGACGTTCATCCAGGATGTCGACATCTCGCCCGCGACCGGGGAGTTCAGCGTGTTCGGCGTGCACGGACCGAACGCGACGGAGAAGGTGGCGAGTGTCTTCTCGACGCAGACACCGGACGAACAGCTGTCTTTCGTCCGGGGGTCGACGGCCAACACCGGCGTCACGGTGGTCCGGACCGACGCACCGACCGGCGAGGAGGGGTACGAAGTGATCTGTGATGCCAGCGACGCTGTCAGCGTGTTCGACACGCTCGAAAACCGGGGGCTGAACGCCGCGCCGTTCGGTCTTCGGACCTGGGAGACGCTGACACTCGAGGCCGGAACCCCACTTTTCGAGTCGGAACTGTCGGACCGGGTGCCGAACAGCCTCGGCCTGCGCAATGCGGTAAACTTCGAGAAAGGGTGTTTCGTGGGACAGGAAGTCGTCTCCCGGGTCGAGAACCGTGGCGACCCGAACAAGCGACTTGCCGGCCTCACGGTCGAAACCGTTCCCGCCGCCGGTGCGACGGTCTTTGACGGCGACAGATCCGTCGGCGAGGTGACCCGCGGGGCCGAGGGTCCGACCCGCGGGGAACCCCTCGCGCTCGCACTCGTCGACGCCGACGCCACCGACAACGGCGACCTCGCGGTTCGCGTCGACGGCGCGGAGCGGCCGGCGTCGGTCGTCGACTTGCCCTTTATCGATGGGTCGGAGCAGTCGGCGCGGCTCCCGACGTACTGACCCTGTCCGTACCGTCAGTCGACCGCGTCGGGGCGGATCTCCTCGTCGGTGTCGGATGGCGCGTGGCGCAACGAGACGTCGTGGCGGGTGTGTCGCACGTGGGTCTGTGCCCACCGCCGCGCCGGCTGTTCGGAGAGAAACTGCTCCCCGTCGGGACACTGGCGACACTCCGCCAGCCAGGGAGTCACGCCGTCGGGGAAGTGGCCCGTGTGTCGGTGGTGGTCGATGGCGAACCGCTCGACTGCCCGGTTGCCGACCTGGAGGTCGTCGAGTTCGTACGCCAACCGCCAGGTCTCGTCACAGCGGGTGCAGGTGACAGTCGGCATCCTGTCCTCCTCGGGAACTGAGTCGGTCATCGTCTGGGATGACGGCTCCCGACAAATAAAACGTCACCCGAAACTGGAAAGTGGTTAATGTCTGGGCCTGCTGGCTTCGGTATGGTCGAGAACGTCATCTGGCCGGCTTACTTCGATGCCGATCTGAGCCGATCCGAGGGACGGCGGGTGTCGAAGGAACTCGCGTTCGAGGATCCGACCGTCGACGAGATCGCCAAAGCTGTCCAGCAGGTCGGATACGACGCCGTCATCGAGCGCGGGAAGACCTATCCCCGGGAATACGAGGCCCGCGGCTGTGTGGTCGTGCGCGGCGTCGACGATGCGAACAAGCGCGACCTGCTGCAGGCGACCGCGGCATACCTCGATGCGATGCGAGCATGAGACGGCTCGGGACCGTCGCGCGGACGGCACAGGGGCTGGTTATCGTCCGCGCGACAGACGGGGAACCCCCCGACATCGGGACAGACGTCGTCGACGAGGCGCTCGAGAGAGTCGGTACCGTCGTCGACGTCTTCGGCCCGGTCGAACAGCCGTACGTGGCCGTCTCCCCCGACGACGAGCCACGCGCCGCCCTCGTGGGCCGACCGGTCTACGCCCGCACGGACGGGTAGCGAGTTCGAAAATCTCAAACCGGACACACTCCACTGCCGGATATGAACCAGCGCCATCGGACACTCGTCGCAAGCGGCGGTGTCGTCGTCATCTTCCTGCTGGTCCAGGTCGGAGCGCTCGCGCTCGTCGAGCCGTTCCAGGCCGAGGGCCACCAGGTCGTCGAGGACACCGGCGACCCGACGATCAGCGTCCTCTACATCGGCGCGATTCTCGTTGTCACCGCACTGATGCTTGCCGCCATCAAATACGGCGGGACAGTGCTCATCAAGTGGCTCGTCATCTTCGCCGGCGGGTACATCACGTTCTGGGTGCTCGACGTCGTCGCACCGGATTTCGTCACCGTCACCGTCGGCGGAGCACCCGTCGACCTGATTGCCGTCGGCGGGGGCCTCCTGCTGGGGGCAGCACTCGCACTGTATCCCGAGTGGTACGTCATCGACGCCGCGGGTATCATCATGGGAATCGGCGCGGCAGGCCTGTTCGGCATCAATTTCGGCCTCCTCCCCGCACTCCTGTTGCTCGCCGCGCTTGCCGTGTACGACGCCATCAGCGTTTACGGTACCGAGCACATGCTGACGCTCGCCTCGGGCGTGATGGAACTGCGGATTCCCGTCGTGCTTGTCGTTCCGCTGACGCTTTCGTACTCGTTTCTCGACGACGACGCGACCGCACAGGTTACAGCTGCGGCAGAAGAGGGAGCCACCGAAACGCCGGACGTCGAGGCCAACGGGGGAGGAGATGTCGAGCAGCCGAGTGAGGACGCCCCCCCTCTCGACGCGGAGCAACTGAACAGACTGGGCGCCGGGGGCGTCGCGGAGGTCGACGAGGACGACCTGGCGGCTATCGACGATGAGACGCTCGCGGAACTCGACGAGCCGGTTCGCGAGGCGCTGGAGGAGCGGATCGGCGAGCGGGACGCGCTGTTTATCGGGCTGGGAGATGCGGTCATCCCGACGATCCTGGTCGCGAGCGCTGCCGTCTTTATCGAGAGCGGACCTGCGATATCGTTGCTGGGCATCGGCGTGACACTGCCTGCACTCACCGCGATGGCCGGGACGGTCGCCGGCCTGGTCGTCCTGCTCTGGATGGTGCTCAAGGGGCGGGCCCACGCGGGGTTGCCGTTACTCAACGGCGGTGCGATCGGCGGCTATCTCGTCGGTGCGCTGGTGAGTGGGCTGACACTCGCCGAGGCACTCGGGCTCTCGGGTGGCGTTTTCTAGGGATGGACCGCGGGTCGGCAGTGGTTTTCCACCAGTCTCTCCGGTCGGGTTGCGGGCGAGTAGTGCGCTGACCACGACGTGGGCGGGACGCGTCGGGCTGGCGGACTGTCCGGGTGTGCACCGCGTTCCGGACGGTTCGGACGCGGAGACAGGACGGTAACAGACGATTCAGAAGCGTTATTTTTTGCCCGGTCATCGAACGGATAATGTCGCTCTACACGGGTGTCAGACGTCTTCTCTTTCATCTGCCGCCCGAAACTGCACACGCACTGGGGAAACTGGGACTCAAAGTGGCACAGTCGACGGAAGTGACACGGTCTCTGGTCCGCGAGCGATACCTCTACCGTCACCGGAAGCTGCAGGTCGAGGCGTTCGGGCTAACGTTCCCCTCCCCGGTCGGCGTCGCCGCGGGCTTCGACAAGAACGGCGAAGTCACGCAGTCGCTCGCCGATCTCGGTTTCGGCTTCACCGAGGTCGGGACCGTGACGCCGTCGCCCCAGAGCGGGAACCCGAAACCCAGGCTGTTCAGACTACCCGATGACGAGGGGATGATCAACCGGCTGGGGTTCAACGGCCAGGGGGCCGGTCGCGTCAAAGCGCGACTCGAGCGGACCGAACTGCCGAACGTCCCCGTCGCAATCAACGTCGGCAAGATGAACGATGCCGGCGAGGAGACGGCTATCGCCGACTACCGATACGTCTTCGAGACGCTGTACGGGTACGCCGACTACTTCGTCGTCAACGTGTCCTGCCCGAACACGCCCGAGACGTTCGACGAACAGGCACCCGACCATCTCCGGGAACTGTTTTCGACCCTGACCGGAGTGAACCCTGACGACAAGCCGGTTCTCGTCAAGATCGGCCCGGACGCCACTCGGGATGGCCTCGAGGAACTCGTCGACATTGCCCACGAGACCGGGATCGACGGGTTCGTAGCGACGAATACGACGACCGACCACTCGGATCTGGAATCGAGCCACGCCGGCGAGTGGGGGGGCGTCAGCGGGAAACCAGTCGAGGAGAAGTCGACCCGGACCGTCCGGACACTCGCCGGACTGACCGACCGACCGATCGTCGGCGTCGGCGGCGTCCGTGACGCCGAGACGGCCTACCGAAAGATCCGTGCCGGCGCGTCGCTCGTCCAGCTCTACACGGGGCTGGTCTACGAGGGGCCGTCCATTGCACGACGGATCAACACGGGGCTCGTCGACCGCCTCGACCGCGACGGGTTCGGCTCCGTTGGGGAGGCCGTCGGGGTCGACGCTCGGACGTGAACCGGTGGCAGCGACCGACGGCAAGGACCGCCTGGCGGAGCGGACACACTGCGGGAGTTCGGCCCACCGGCGATGGCGAGCCCAGGTCCGCTACCGGCCCTCGAACGCCTCACTCGCCGGCGAAAACTCGAGGAGTCTACCCCGACCTTCCGCTCTTGCCCGGTCGTAGAGCAGGCGGGCGGCGGCGACAGTCTCGACCCCGGTTCCGCCGCTGTCGAACAGTGTTATCTCGTCTTCGGATTGCCGGCCGGGTGCGACCCCAGCGACCACCTCGCCGAGTTCGGCGTGGACGTGATCCTCGGGGATCTCTCCGTGCTCCCGGGCGAGCATGTACGCCCCGGCGTCCTGTTCGGTTCGTGCCCGGAGGTCGGGAACGTAGGTGCTTCGCGCCACCGTCGTTCCGTCGACCTCCCGTTTGCGTGGGTGATACTGCCCCATCGCTGTCACGTGGGTTCCGGCCTCCAGCAGGTCACCGTCGAACACTGGTTCGCTCGCCGTCGTCGCGGTGATGACGATGTCGGCTCCGCTGACTGCCGACTGTGCATCCGTGACCGCCTCGACGACCGCCGACATCTCGCCGTCCATCACGTCGGCGAACGACTCGCGGTTCTCGGCTGTCGGCGAGAAGACAGACACGGTCTCGAGGTCACGGACGGTCGCCGTTGCGAGGAGTTGCCCGCGGGCCTGCGTCCCGCTACCGATGAGGCCAACCGCGGTCGCGTCCGACCGCGCAAGCGCGTCGACACCGACAGCCCCCGCTGCGCCGGTCTTGTACGGATTCATGCTCGCACCGTCGAACAGGGCCAGGAGTTTACCGCTCTCTGCCTCGAACAGCGGCAACGCGAAGTGAGCGTCCCGGCTCCCAAAGCCTGCCGTGTAGGTGTACCCACCCATCGCGTTCGACTCCGGAAGGATCGCGAAGTATCCGGTCAGAAACCCCGGCGGTTCGTCGCTGTCCAGACGCGTCCGGGGTTTTGCTGGTGCGCCGTTACCACGCTGTCTGTACCCCGCACGGACGGCCTCGACGTACGCCGCCGTGTCTGCCAGGTCCAGTACCTCGTCGCTCCGCAGGAATCGTGCCTCGGGCATGCCGTAGCTTGTGACGGGCGGCTCTTAGCTACTGCGACTCCTCCGACGGGTCCGGCGCTGTGCCCGAACCGATCAGGAGATTCTTCGGTTTCCAAAGAGCCGAGCGTCCCGGAGGTGAGACGACCGGGTGGTCGGGGAACCGCTGTTCTTAGTGCTGATAACGTGCACGAAGCGTTTTTGTGTAGGCGTGGGGAGAGTTCACATAGAGGGGAGACGGACGACCTCGACACATATGAGCAAGCACGCAACCGACGAGACGGACGCGACAGGCACAGGCAACACGGACCGGTACGGTGAGCTCACTATTGGCGACGAGGAGTTCGTGGTCTACGACCGACAGAACCACCAGGCGTGGATCCAGTCGACCGTGGCCGTGGCAGCTGACGACCTCCGGTAGCGGGGGGTGTCATCCGGACAGTGTCCGGACCTACTGTTCCTTTCGTCCCGCGGCGAACGCCGCCGTCAGCCGCCACCCGGTGATGATGATCCCACAGAAGACGAACGTGACGAGGAGAAAGGTGGGGGGTGACGCGCCCGGGAAGTAACTCGTCGACCGGAGCGACCCACCGATACCGACCGCGATCGTCCAGGCGACGACGGTCAGAACGCCCGTCCGCCCGAGAGTCGTGGCACGGTCCCCGTAGAGACCGAGCGGGACGGCGGCAACCAGCCAGCCGACGACGAACGGGGTCGCCGACATGAGGACGCGCGCCGGATCGATGCCGAAGCCGTGGTCGAGTGATCCGAGCAGGACGAACGCGACTACGGCAAGCGCATCACCGCCGGCGAGTATCGCGGCGAACTTGGGTGACCGTACCCGCGTTCTGACGAACGTTGCGGTGCTCACGCCGCCCGCTTGGTACCGCCGCGGTTTGGATTTCCCGGTTCGGGTCCGTCGTCTACCCCGGGAGTGCCCGGTTGCGGCCCGCGTCGCCCCGGATGTCATACTGCCGGCTGTAAGTTCGTAAAGATATTCGCTACCCCGGGGTTGCGAATTCTTTCAAAATGTTACAGCCGGCAGTATCAGTCCGTCCGCCCGACAACCGTATAGCCA
>JAZKTU010000073.1:0-15254 GCA_036625385.1 Halovenus sp.
TGCCGTCGCGGTAGTAGGTGACGCCCTTGCCGCCGTGGTCGTAGATGTACTCGAAGACCTCCTTCGCGTCCGCGAGCGTCGAGTCGTTTGGCGCGTTGACCGTGTTGTGCGAGACGACCCCCCCGACCGCGTACTCGTGGGGCCCAGCAAGTTCGATGTCGTACATCTCGCGTGTACCAGCGTCCTCGACATCGGTCACCTCGTAGAGCGGCGGTGCGTCCGTAATACCGAGGTCTTCGGCCGTCGTATCGAACATGTAGTTACGATTCCGGGACTCGAAGGTCCGCGCCGCGTAGTACTCCTGGGAGCGCGAGTCGAATGCGGTTTTGTCGACCCGGTCCTGGGGAACGTACACCCGGTAGCGCTGGTCGAACCGATCGACACGCTTGTGTGGCTCGATCGGCGTCACCAACTCCTGAGCGTCGTTCGTGACGTGTACCTGGTACGCGTACGCGTCGGACTCGTCGACCCACTTGCGGCCGACGTACACCTTCGGAACGCCGAAACTCCGCAGCAGCTCCGCGGCCCCGTCCGCAAGGTCCCTGGACATGCCGCCGTACACGACCAGCGACTGGTCCGTGACGTATCCATCCAGCGTAATTCCGGTAACGAAGGCGAGTTTCTCCTCGGGGCTTCCCTGCAACACTTCCCGGGGAACGTCCTTGTCGTAGGAACCGGATCCACACAGCGACGTCACAAACTCCCAGACCGGCCTGGAGTTCAGGTGGACCCCGTACACCGTGTCGCGCTCCTCCCCGCCGCGCGTGTCTAGATCGATCGACGGCTCCCGACCGAACAGTTCCTCGAACAGGTCCCGTGCCTCATCGCGGACACGTTCGGAGGCAGTACTGATCTCGATGGAGTATCGGTCGTCGATCGCACTCCCGTCAGCAGCGTACATCCCCAGGAACCGCGCGAGGCGAGGCGACATGTTCGACGGGACCGTGACGTCCTTTTCGTGGACGGATCTGTCGGGACCGCCGACGGCGAGAGTCGCACCGCCATCTGCCATCGCAGCCCCACCGCGGGGGAACGCTATTGGCGCGTTCCCGTCGCCGTGGGACTCGGTTTGCCGGCCGATCACATAATCACCCGGCTCGAGATCGCCGAGGACGCGCCATCCATCGGGCGTCAGCACTTTGTGAGACTCCGTAGCGCCGACCAGTTCCGTGCCGTTATCGACGCGGACCCGCGTTGCGTCTTTCTCGCCTGCGTAGTACTGTGACTGGACCGGAACCCCGTCGATCGTCACGTCCTCCTCCACATCGACAAACTCGCCCGGTTCCGGAACCGAATCCGCGAACGACTCGATCGGGCGAACACCCGAGTCTGTCTGGACCAGCGTCCCCTCCTCCAGGCATTTGCTGATCGCCGAGTCCACACCCTCCTGGCAGGCGGTCTGGACGCCCGCGTGATCCTTCGCCGAGAGGTCCCCGGTGACGACGAAAAGTTCGCCGATCGCGTCGGGGACCGTCGTGAGCCCGTCGACGCCGTCGAACTCGTTTGCCGCCATCTGCTCCTGGGCCTCCCGCTTGACCGCCTCGACGTCGATATCGTTCGCCTCGAGTGTCCGCAGGAAGTAGTCGTCGAACTCGACGAGCATCTCGTCACCCTGGACGTCGTCGGAGACGTTCTTGTAGTAGGCGACGTTGTAGATGGGCTCACAGCCACCCGTCGTGTTGCCGACCATCGATGTGGTGTTGTGGGTGACGAACCCGTTCGCAATGTAGGTGTTGTTCGACGGGACGCTGATGTCTTTGGTGTAGGCAGTCTCCTCGGTCACGGTGTCGACGGTTGCCGCGTAGAAGTCGGTGAGACGGCGACCATCGATCCGAACGGTTTCGCCAGTTTCCGCTTCGACGTCTCTGACGAGCTTTCGGCTGACAGCGCCATTGATCGGCGACTGGTTGACTCGGTTTTTGACCGGTTTGCTGACCGACTGGTAACCGTCCACGTCTCGAAGGATATCGACGACACCCGGCGGGTACGTGTGGTTCCGGTACGACTGTGCGGTGAGTTCGAGTTCTGTTGATTTCGTGATGAAGCCGACCGCTTCGAGGAATCGCTTATCCTCCTGCTTGTTCGCGCCACGGAGGCTGTGCCGGGGCCGGTCGCCGTAGTGATCTTCCATCTCTTCAGTCTCGATGACGTTTCGCACGAACACACAACCCAGGGACAGCAACAGGGTTTGTACCTGGTTCGCTAAGGTCGACGAGACGGTCGACAGTTCAACCTTCCGTGATGCGGTTCCGTCCGCCTCAAACAGTCCCCGGAGGAACGACTTCACGGTTTCCTCGTCGCCCCGGAGTACTTCTTCGGGGATGAATGCGCTGGCTGCGCCCTGACCCTCGTTGCCGTCGTCTTTTGTCCAGCCGTTGTCCTCGAAATACCGCGGGAGGTGACGACCGCCGAACGTGAGCATATGACGCGTATCGCGGGCTTCGACCGTCGGGGCCACGCCGAACAACGACTCACCGAGGGTCCGGAGATACTCGTCCAACTCCTCCGCAGCCGATTCGACGACGAGTTTCACGCCGACGCCGTCGTGGACGTACCCGTCGCCCATGAAGTATCCGAGGAATTCGGCGAGGTCGGGCGTCATCTCCGCAGGCAACGTGATGTCTTCGTCGGTGTTGCGATAGTAGTTGTCCCGTTCGCTCGTGTCGAGCGCCGCGCGGTTGCCACTATCGAAGGTTCCCCGCTGGAGAAGGATACGATCACCGGGCTCGAAGTCGTCGGCCTCCCTCCAGACGTACTCGCCATTTGCCGTTATCGTCCGGAAGCGGTGATTCGGTGTCGCCGCGATACTGAACCCACCTTCCGTTTCGATGCGTCGAACGTCGGCGAACCCGTTGTCGTATACCGCTGTCGCGGTCTTCGTCCCGCCGTCCGTCGAGACACCGACCTCGATATCGTCCCACTGCTCGAACTCGGCCGTCGTCTCGTCGAGATCCTTGATCGGTTGCAGCCCTTCGTCCGTCGACACCAGCGAGTTCTCCTCGACACAGCCAGTCGGCGCGATGGTGGTCGTGTTGTGGTTGCGGATCGGGAACCCATCGTCCCACTCCTCGGCGTCGAGGCCGGTGTGGTGCTCGAACCAGTCGGCATACGCCGCAGGCTGAGCGTACTTCGAGTTGTCCCACTCGGCGAAGGAGCCACGCTCCTCCGCGAGTTCGTGGCTCGTCCACTTCGACTGGTGGTTGATGTGGATCATCAGCTGCCGGGCGGTCTCGTTTGCGGCGTCGCCCCCGTACCGCATCCCGAGCTGGATGTAGAGCTGGGCAAGCCCCATGATCCCCAGCCCGATCTTGCGCATCTCCCGGACCTTCTGTTCGATTTCTGTCACCGGGAAGTCGGACATCGTGACGACGTTCTCGAGAAAGCGGGTCCCGAGTTCGATCCGGCGGTCGAACTCCTCCCAGTCGATGGCCTCGGCGATGAACGCCTCGATCGCCCCGGCCTCGGTGTCGTACGCGTCGGCGTGCTCGCCCTGCCAGACCCGCCAGTCGGGCGCGTCCTCGGCGGCGAGCGTCGAGAGGTTGATGTGGCCGAGGTTGCACGCCTCGTACTCTTCGAGGGGCTGCTCGCCGCAGTTGTGGACCACGAGGCCGTTGGCAACGAAAGAATTGGTGTCGGGTTCGGTCAGGTCGTAGACTGCTTCGTGACCATCGCGTTCCACGGACTCGACAGTTGCCTCGAATCTGGGCTTGTACGGCCCCCGTTCGTAGCTGTCGAGGGCATCGGCTAATTCCTCATTCTTATAATCGAGCAGGAATCCGACTTCCTCTTCAAACGCAATCAGATGCGATGAGCTGATACAGAGCTGGTGAGATGCTCTTGTCTCATACTCTTTCGTATCACCTGACCCGTCGGGCAGTTCAGATTTGCCACTCTCTTCCCGGTTCCGATAGATTTGTGATCGGATACCGAAATTAGTGAGGAGACGCTGAACGTCTTTGAGAAGATCGAGTTCAGTACTAGTCAGTCGAACCAAGAAGCCTTTCTCTTGTGTTCCTTCTACGTGGCCGTCGGCGCTAAATACCGCGCGAAGGAATCCACGCGCCATCTCTTCGCTTCCCCGCATGACTGCGTCGGGGATTTGGAGTTTATTCTCAACCGAGCCAAGCCGCTCGGCATACTCGTAGAGACGCGCTGAACGAATGCGTTGTTCGATAGCTTGAGCACCGCGGTAGTCGTCGTCCCGTGTGATCTCGCTGACGCCGACCTTGTAATTGGCGTTCCCCGTCGGTTCGCGCACGATTTCGTTCACGTCCCCCGCGAACTGCTCCGAGATTTCAGCATCCTCGTCGTAAAAGTTCAGAACGGCCCGTTCCTCGCCGTCTTTCAGATGGCCGTCGCCGACCAGCCAACCGAGGACGCGGCCCTCCGCCGCGGAACCGTGCTGACCGAATTCGCCCTTGCGGTTCTGAATGTGGACCGTGTCTCCGGCGTCGAGATTCCGTGCCTTGACCCATCCGTCGTCGGTCATCACGCGGTGGTCGGCGGTAAGACGGAGTTCGTACCCCTCCTCGGTCATGAGCCGGTACACGTCTTTCTTGCCGGTCTTGTAGACGCTACTCGCCTCCTTCACGCGGTCTTCGCTGAGCCGTCCGTCGACGACGACATCGCGTGCGACTCCCTGGTCGTACAGCTCTTCTGCCGGAACCAGACCGTTCTCGGTACTGACGAGCGTGTCACCGGTGACACACGGATTCGTCGCCAGAATCCGGTGCTCGGGGTGGTCCGCCACGTCGAAGGAGTGTTTCTTGTTCACCCGTTCGAGGTAGATGACACCCGGTTCGCCGTTCTCGTGGGCCCCTTCGATGATACGGTCCCACAGTTCGGTGGCCGGCACCGAGAGCACCTCGCCGACATCGACGTACTCGCCCAGGCCGAACATCGAGTAGAGTTCCTCGGTCTGTTCGGTCGCGACGTGTGGCTCGCCGGTCCGCGGGTTCGTGAAGGTGTACATCTCGTCGTTTTTCACTGCCTCCATGAAGCGGTCGGTGATGCCGACGGAGATGTTGAAATTCGAGAGATGCCCCTCGACGGCGTTGCGGAGGTGTTCCGGGACGCGACCCTCGTCGTCGATGAGGTCCCGGGCCTCCTCCAGGGCCTCGGCGAAGGAGTTGTGCGTGAAGTCGTCGGGGTCGTTCAGGCGGAGCGTGTTGGCGAGCGAGACATCCTTGTTTTTCGCGTGGATGAACTGGATGACGTCGGGGTGTGAGACGCGCATCACGCCCATCTGTGCGCCCCGGCGAGCCCCGCCCTGTGCGATCGTCTCACAGAGCTGGTCGTAGGTCCGCATGAACGTGATCGGGCCGGAGGCGATACCTCCAGTCGAACCGACGGGGTCGCCGTACGGGCGGAGCCGCCAGAACGCATACCCCATCCCGCCGCCGCTGTTGTGGGAGACGACAGAACTTGCGACGTACTCGTGGTTGCCTTCCACCGTTACGTCGTAGACAGTCGTTTCGCCACCGTCTTCGACCGCGACGACCTCCTGTTCCCAGACGGTTTCGCTCTCGAGTGTTCCGGTCGTCGTATCCGTTGTGGTCCGGTCGAGTTCCGCAAGCATCTCGTCCGCCCGGGTGTCGACGAAACCGACCGATTCGGCAAACCGGGAGATTCCGAGTTCGTCGGTCGGTGCGACGGTATGGTAATCGCGGTTCTCGTGTTGCCAGGACCACTTCGTGGCCGGAATACCGACCCCGAGTAGCAGTTGTAGCGTCTCGTCGACGAGATCTTCGGACGCGCTGTAAAGACGGGGATACTCGCTCCGACCGAGCGTTCCATCCGTCGAGAACAGGCCACGGAGAAACGCGTAAATCCCGTCGTGGTCCGCTTGCCAGATACAGTCGGGAACACGGGCATCGGCCGACGACTCTTTGGCGTCGCCAAACTGAGAGAGCCACCACCGTTTGATTTCGCGGCTGTGGATGACGGCTTCGTAACAGCCGTCCGACCAGGTATAGTCGATACCGGTATCAAACAGCGACCGCGAGAGCGAATCGATCCGGTTGAGAACGTCGTCTCTGTTGGCGTGGAAGCGGATACCGTCTTCGTGTACCGATCCGTCTCCGACCCAGATACCGACTAGCTCCGCGAGTTCAGCCGAGAGTTCGGTCGGCTGTGTGACGCCCTTGACAGCGGTCCCGTTGGCTTCGAGTGACTGTGCGGCCCGATGGCCTCTGACAGTCGTGTCGTGGATGTCGAGTTCCGCCGCGATTTCGGTGTCCGTGTGGCCGATTTCGTACAGTCGCCTGAACGCTGTTTCGTCGAACGAACGGCCCGGAGACCGACCGCCGTCGCCGTTTGCCGGGAGATCGAGTTCGTCGTTCCGTCGCCGCTGGACTGTCGACGGCGAGGTATCGAGACGTTCGGCGATCTCGTAGTCACTCAGACCGTCGGCGTGTAGATCCGCGATTTCCTCGTTCGAGACGGTCCGGTTCGCGCTCCACTGTGCACCGACGTCGACACCGGCAAGTGAGTCGGTCTCGTCGTCGTCGGAAATCCAGCCGAGGCGCACCGAGACAGTATCTCCCGGCTCGATATCCTCAATCTGGGTCCACTCGCCGTCGACGAGGAGACGATGGTTCGGCGTCCCGGTGAGACCGATGTTTCCTTCCGTGACGACGGTCTTCGTGGGCGCGTCGTCGTAGGCATGCACCTCCTCGACAGTGCCGAACGTATATCCGTCCCCGGTGCGCTGTCGGATCGCATCACCTGGTTCGACATCCGCAATCGAAACGACACCGTTCCCTTCGACGTGGACCCTGGCATCGGCAGTCAGACACTGGAACACCTGGGCGGCTTCCTTCGCGGTCTGATGGATATCGTCGATGTCGTCCGCCGGCGAGTCGACGAAACACGCCGAGAGTTGCTGGAGTTCGTCGCCAGCGTTCATGAGCGTCGGACTGTTGTGGCTCACGAATCCTTCGACGACGTACGTGTTCCGTCGGGGAACTTTCATGTCTTCGACAGCCATCATTCCCACTTCGGTCACCGACGACACCTCCTCGTAGATTTGGTCTCGACTGACGAGATCAGCGACCGGCGATTCGCGGAGTTCGGGGTACTCCTCGGCGTACCGCTGGAAGATTCCTTTGCCGATCTCCTGATGACAGTCGGAGCCGGAGTCGATGAGGAATTGCGAGAGGTCGCGGTAGGCGTCGAGACCGAGATCGCTGTCCTGGAACCATTCGTGAAGTCGCTCGGACTGGTTCGGGATTTTCACCGACGAGGCGTTCTCCGAGACATCTTTGAACCGTTCGGCAGCCGCGGTTTTGCGTTCGCTGAGGAACCCGACGCGCTCGGCGAACCGGCGTCCGCAGACGTTCTTCCTGATGGTCACGCGGTAGCCGTCGTGCTTCTCGGTAACCTTCGAGCGGATCCCGAGCCCTAGCAGGAGCTTCTGAACCTGTGACGCCAGAGCGTCGCTGTGGGTATACAACTCGATCGACCGTTCGCCGACCGTGCCGTCGGCCTCAAACAGACCCCGGAGGAAGGTGGCGACCGGCCGGCGACCCGACCGGAGCACCGCCAGCGGGACTGCCGCGGTATCGGAGGTTTCCTTGAGGAGACCGTTCCTGTCAAGAAAGTCGAACAGATCCCGACGGCTCGCCTGGCCGATGACGCAGGCCGCGTCTGACCGGGCGTGGCGCGTGGGTTCGAACCCGAAGACGGATTCGGTGAGCGTGGCCCAGTGGTCCACGAGGTCATTGTCGACCTCGTCGAATGCGACCCGCACGCCGGACTCGCGAGCGGTCCCGTCGCCGACGTAGAGCCCGAGCCACTCGGCCAGCTGTGGGGTCATCCGCTCGGGCGGGTCGAATCGGCCGCGAGTGCGGCCGTGATCCGAACCGCTGTCAGGGAGTTCGAGGCTCGTCCGTTCGCTATCGTTGTCAAGGAAGTTCTTCTGGAGTGCGAGGACGTCACCCGGACCGATGTCCTGAACCTGGCGCCACTCGTACTCGCCGTCGTCGGCGATCACCCGGAAGTAGTGCTCGGGCGTCGCCCGGACGGAGTAACCGGGGGCGGTTTCGACCTCGACGACGGTTTTCTTACCGTTTGCGTACTTCTTTTCGACCTCCGCGAGACCATCCTCGTCGTCATAGACGCGTTCCCCCGGAGCAACCTCCGAGAGCGGTTTCATTCCACCGTTCGCGGCGACCAGCGAATCCGGCGGCACACAGTTCGGCATGAACGAGAGCTGCTCCATCTGTTCCTGGAACGCCGACGCGATGGTCTCGACGTGGTCGCGGAGGTCCGCCGGAAGGTCCGGGACGACCGTCTCGTAGGAGAACTTGTTGACGTTGTACTCGGTCAGCGTCGTCTCCACGTCGTCGTCGACTGAGACTCCCGTGCCGAACACGTCCGCGGCGAGCTCGTCTCGACGTGGATGGCCGGGTTTGAGCTGGTCCGGGGTGACGGTCACCTCTATGTCGCGCTTGCGGGCCTCGAACACTGCTTCGGCCAGCGCGATATTTTTCGCGACGCGCTCGAACAGGTCCTCCTGCTGTTCGATGACGTCACCGTTCGCGTCCTTCTGCAGGTACCGCGCCGGGAGAATATTGTAGTACGCGTTGTCAGTCAGCCGCTCCTCGGCTGTCTCTCCGTCGGTGCGCTTGATCGGTAGTGTCAGCTCGTCCGCACCAGGCTGCTTGCTCATACACGTTCACCTCGAACGGTCGTCTCTCGACCGGTTCGCCGCATGTTGTGTCTCCCCAGTCCTTTCATTTGTGACGGAAGTTTCGTTCGCCTTTGTCCACAATAATCCTTTCGTCTCGCTATTCCTGTCTCTTTTCATAGATGTAACTTATCTGGTCTTTCGGTCGGTTCTGGCCGCATCCGCTGGCGTGGCTCGCGCGACTTCTAGAACGTGAGTCGTATTCTTAATGCTGGGCATACCGGAGTGAAAGTGAAATTCGATGTGTGGATTCCGGGGACACAACGGGAGTTCGCAGTGGAAAATAAGGGGGGTTTCGGGTGGAGATAGGAGACAGAACTGGCGCGGTCGACCGGGGGGACAAGTAGGGACGCGGATAATATCAACATTGTGGGGAAACGGAAGGCTGCTCGGCGACCGACAGAACAGGAAATTTACGTGTGTCGACACCGGACGACTGATATGTCCCGGGGGTCCGGTAGTCCGGTTCTTGAGATCCTTGTCGCGTTCACCGTCGTGTTTCTCCTGCAGTTAGTCACGGCCCTCGCCGACCTCGTCGGCGGGCTCTTCGTGCTCAGACCGCCGGTCACTGAGGATCCGTGGACAGTCGTCACGAGCGTCTACGCCCACGCGAACCTCGGCCACCTGGTCTCGAACGCCCTCGGGCTCGTGGTGTTCGGCTGGCCGGTCGCCCGCGCGACGACCAGAATCCGGTTTCACGCGTTCTTCCTCGTCGCCGGGTCCCTCGCCGGCGTCGCACAGATCCTGCTCAGTGGCGCTCTCGCCTCGTCCCCGGTCGTCGCCCTCGGCGCAACGCCGGGTGTGCTCGGTGCCAGCGGCGGTGTCTTCGCGCTGCTTGGCTATCTCCTCGCAAGCAATCGCCTCTCGTCCCGGATCGGAGCAGTCCTGCAGATTTCCCGGACGGCCACGCTGCTCGGGTTCGTCCTCATCGCCGCCGTGCTGACGCTTGCCACTGCCAGCCCCGGAGTTGCCCTCATAGCCCACTTCGTCGGGTTGCTCCTGGGACTCGTCGCCGGCCGCGCCGCCGTTCTCGACGTCGGACGCCGGTGATTGTGGCGAGGGTTTATATCCGAATCCGGGACCATCGTCGCTATGTCGTTACAGACATTTCGGAGGGACGAACGCGCGATAGAGGGACTGCCGATCCGACTCGTCATCGCTCTCGTCGTCGGGGTTGCGAGCCTTGGCGTGATGATGACCGTCATCGACGACATCGACGCGCTCGGAACGACCGAACTCGACACGCAGCCGGAACCGGAGATCATCGACACCGGGGAGACGAGCGTGACCGTCTCGGTCGTCGATCCGGACGGGACCGCGATTGCCGATGCGACGGTCGTCGCCGAGAGCGGGACGGCACAGCTCGGGTCTGTCGTCACCGCGAAGACCGGCCCCGATGGAACCGCGACGCTCACACTCGATCCCGAACTCGGGCCGAATCAACAGCACGGCACCATCTCGCTCGAGCTACGGCCCCCGGGCGACGAGTATACAGATAGACGCGAGAACTCGGGGGTGCTCGTCGTCGAGGGTCACGACGGCTAGTCCCAGTCGATCCAATCGAGCTCCCACCCTTTCCGGCGCCGGGCTTCGCGCCTCGCGAACTCGCGGTCCTCACGGCGTGTCCGGTTGCGCTCGACAGTGTCGGCTTGCTCACCCTCGACGAGCATCGGTGCAAACGCACAGCCACCCAGGGGCTCCGTCTGTCCGTCGGGAGAGACGACAGTCAGCGACTGTTCGGCTGTCCCCAGGGGCATCACCAGCCTGCCATCCGAGGCGAGCTGATCGAGCAGCGCCCGGGGAGGCCTGACAGCCGCAGCCTCGAGCAGAATCCGGTCGTACGGAGCGTATTCGGGGAGGCCATCCGCGCCGTCCCGACAGTCGACCAGGACCGCCCCGTAGCCGGCTGCGGCCAGGTTCTCCCGGGCCTCGTACACCAGCCGTCGGGTGATATCGACCGCATGAACGTTCCGGGGTCCGACGAGCTCGGCGAGAACGGAGACAGTGTAGCCGACACCAGCACCCACGACCAGGACGGAGTCGTCCGAGTCGGGGTCGACGGCCTCCAGAAGGCGACCCGCGGTGCTGGGTGCGAGGACCCGCGTACCGAAGCGCTCGAAGGGCCGGTCGGCGTAGGCGGCCCGGTCGTCGTCGAGAAACTCGTGGCGCGGGACGGTCCGCATCGCCGCCGACAGCGCCTCGCTGTGGACGCAGGCCTTGCTCTCGTGTTCGAGGCTGTCGACCATGTCGTCGCGCAAGACCGCGAGGTCCATAGCAGAGTGTTCGTGTCGACAGTAATGAATCGTTCGCGTACTCACTGGAGTGGAACGAACCGAACGCCACCGTGGGATTCCCGGTCGAGCGAGCCGTCGGGTTCCTTTCTTGCCCGGACGAGTCGCTGTCGGTAGTCACCGATCGGGGCCAGAAGGATGCCGCCGGGACGAACCTGGTCGACGACCGGGTCGGGAAACGACGACGCCGCGCAGGTCAGGTACGCCCGGTCGTAGGGCGCGTGTTCCGGCCATCCGTTCCGCCCGTCGCCGGTCCGGACAGACACGTCCCCGTATCCCGTGCGGGCGAGGGTCTCCCGGGCCCGCTGTGCGAGCGAATCGTGATACTCGACAGTGAAGACGTTCTCCGCGCCCACACGCTCGGCGGTGACCGCCGCGTGGTAGCCACAGCCGGTCCCGATTTCGAGCACGGTGAGGCCGGGCTGTAACTTCAGCAGGTCGGTCATGATGGCGACCATGTGTGGTGCGCTGATAGTCTGTCCCTCGCCGATGGGAAGCGGCGTATCCGCGTAGGCACGGTCCCGTTTCGAGGCGGGGAGAAACTCGTGGCGCGGGACCGCCTCCATCGCCGCGGCGGTGTCCGAGTCGACGTCCTCTCGCGCCCGGAGACGCTCGACCAGCGCCGCACGCTCCTCGTCCATGTTTACCAGGCCGACCACGCCGTGGTCGATTCGTCTCTGACGTACAACCGCTTGATATCCTTCGCGACGGCGCTGTCACCGTCGTGGTCGAGTTTGTCGAACTCGTAGCCGGTGGCGTCGTCACGGACGAGGATCCCTTCGACGGTAAACGCCTCGTCGCTCAACTCCTCGGACTCGTCGACGACGAACTCGTAGTCGCCGGGAACCTGCAACGTGAGGCTCCGTGTCTCGTCGTGCGCGCCGGATTTCGGGTGCGCAGTCACGTTGACGCTGACGTTGCCGACTGCGCGGGTCCAGATCGTCTCGACGTCCTCAACCGTTGCCTCCTCCGTGCGACCAGCCGCGAGTTCGAGACTCGTGATGCGCACAGTCATCAGCGCCTCCTCGGTCTCGAGCAGGAACTCCTCGCCGACCGCCAGTGTCTCCGCTGCGGGGACATCGACAGTCGCCGAGAACGACTCCCCGCCCTGCGAGACGACCACATCCCGCTGGATCGTCCGTTGCTCGGGTAACGCGGTCTTGTGCACGTGCTGGCAGTCGGTACAGCGGACAGTCGCCTGGCCGCCGGTGCTGAGCACCTCGTGGACTGTCTCGCTGTCAGGGGCGCAGGCCGGACACGGGAGCGCAACCCGTTGGCTCGTGTTGCTCATACGGGACGATACGACACTCCGGTACTAAAGCCGTGGGTGTCCGCCGTCGTATGGGAGCGGTCACCGCGGCGAGTCTGGCGAAGGTTTTTCACCGGTACAACCGTAGCTGACGCTATGAGAGACGACGACCGTGACGAGCCATTCGACGACTTCTTCGACGAAATCGAGCGGATGATGAACGAGATGATGGGGTCGAACGCGGAGTTTCGCTTCGAGCACACGTCCGGGACGGACAGGTCGGACGGTCGCGACGTCCACACCAACATCCACGAGAGCGACGAGGAGGTCCGGGTCGTCGCCGACATCCCAGGCGTCGAGAAAGAAGACATCGACCTCAAATGTGACGGGCAGACACTGAGCATCCAGGCCGCCGGGGACGACCGCGAGTACAGCGAACGGCTCTCGCTCCCGGCGCGAGTCGACGAGCACTCCGCGGCGGCGACGTACAACAACGGCGTGCTCGAAGTCCGGTTCGACCGGAGCGGCGACTCGACCCGTATCGATATCTAAAAGCCGCGGGCCAGCGCCCGAGGCTGTTTATACGGTTGGCTGTACCTGTGTCAAGATATGTGCCACGACGTGGTGGCAGTATTCTTTACAGACTTACAGCCGACAGTATTACTCGGTCTGCTCGCGGACGAGCGCCGCGACGGCGTCCCAGAAACCGTCCTCGTATTTTGTCGCCGAATCGATCGTGGGGCGGGCGTTCGTCTCGTTGACGACGGCCCGCTCGTCCGTGACGAGCAGGTCGACACCGAGCCACGGGATATCGAGTGCGCCGGCAGCCCGCTCTGTCAGGTCCCGTAATTCGGCATCGAGGGCGACACCCGTCGCCGCCGCGCCCCGATGGACGTTGTGCTTCCACTGGCCGGCGGTGAGTGCCTCGGGGGGAAGTCGCCGCTCGACCGCGCCGACGAACTCCCCGTCGACAAGCATCGCCCGGTAGTCGCGGGCGTCGGCGAGGAACTCCTGGACGAGAAACGACTGGTCGCCCGTCGCCCGGTAGTCGTGGACGAGGTCGAGATAGTCACAGATACCGAGAAAGGAGTCGAGGTCGTGGGCCTTCGCGACACCGATACCGCGGGTGACGGCGTTCGGTTTGACCACGACCGGCGGGTCGAAGCGCTCGAACGCATCGACGAGCGCCGCCTCGTCTGCGGGGTCGGAGACGACGACGGAATCCGGGACCGGGACGCCAGCGCGCGAGAGACGGGCGAGCGTCTCACCCTTGTGTCGCGAGCGCAGCATCTCCTCGCGGCCGTTGATCCAGGGGATGGCGAGCAACCCGTCCGCGACGCCGCCCTCGGCGATGCGCGGCGGGAAGACGAAACCGACGTCGAACGAACCGGGATCGGAGACCGAGCCGGTGACACCGACGGCGTCCGCACCGTCCTCGAGCACCACCGTCCGCTCCGTGGTTGCGATGTGTCCGACCGCGACGCCGCGGTCGGCGAGGGGGTCCCGCATCCGGTCGTACGTCTCGGCGGTCGTCGCTACGGCCAGCCGGAGCATACTGGACGGTAGGCCCGGTGAGCCAAAGGCGTGCCGGTCGCTGGCGGGTCAGAGTCCGTCGACGAACGGGAAGACGAGTCCGAGGACGAACCCGTACAGGACGTGCCAGGCAAACAGGACGTTCGTCACGTAGGGGAGCGACAACGCGGTCCCGAACCCGGCGAACTCGAGCCACACCGGCAACAGAAAGCCGGTGCCGATAACGGCAAGCAAGAGGGCGAAGACGACGCCGGCGAGCACCGACTTCCACAGCCAGTCGGTCACCCAGACCAGCACGGGGTCCGAGAGGACGACGGCGAAGACGACACCGAACACTGTCCCGTGCACGAGATGGGCGACCAACCCGGCGGAAAGCGACCCGCTGAGACCGTACATGCCAGCGACAGTCTGACTGAGCATCTCCGGTTCGACTGCTGTAATCAACAGCACGGACGCGAGCGTCGCGCCGAACCCGGCGACGGCACCGCCACGCCACGCGATACCCGCCTCGAACGGTGCGAGGTCGGACGTGTCTCTCCCGTAGTAGTCCTCGACTCCCATGTGTGTCATTGTCACTCAAGACATAAGTGCAACACGCTTGACAGGGTGAGAGCACACAGACGGGGGGCTGGCGACCGTAAAGCGGAGACTGAAGAAACGCGGAACCAGTCGAAGAAAGTGATACGGTCGTGCGTGACTGTTTTCGACACCGCAGTGCGACAGTGCTGGTTTCACGGTCTGAGACTCGAAGGGAACGAGTCCATGGCGGTAAAGAATCACGCACGACCGTATGAGGAGGACCGCCGGTCAGGCGATGAGCAGTTCCTCGCCGCGGTCGACCGTGATGCGGCAGGGCGGCGTAATCTTGTTGTACGCGCGCCGGTAGGCCTCCTTGACCGCGTCGGCCTGCTCGACGTCACACCAGGCAGTGAACAGTTGCTCGCCAGCGTGGACGCGCGTCGCGGTGCCAACGATTTTACCGAACGACTGGCGCATGCCGTCCGAGACACGGTCCGCACCGGCGCCGGTCGCCTGCTTGTTCTCCCGGAGCACCTGGTGGGGGAACTTCCGGAGGATCATCTTGTAGTTGTCCTCGCCGAGTTCCTTGATAAGATGGCGGTTCGCCGAGAGCCGCGAGGATTCGAGCGAGCCGTGGCGGATCTGGACGGTTTCCTCGACGACCAGCGAAATCTGAACCGGGTAGTCGTCGGGGTCTTTATGCATGTCACCCATCTTGTACTGTGCGACCTTCGAGCCGGGAATCCCCGTGATGTACTCGCGACGGGTGTAGGCGGGCTTGTCGATGTCCCGGTACATCGATGCTGGTTTTTCGGACATCGTGGTTCTTGGCGGTACGTGGCCCACAGCACGAATAAACCCATCGGACTGCATCCGCCGAGTGATCGCATAACACGACCCCGGATCCCGGGCGGGTCCGATACTGTCGGACGGAAGTCATGATATTCTGCTCGTTCCACGTGGGGCGAGTGAA
>JAZKTU010000074.1:0-15062 GCA_036625385.1 Halovenus sp.
CGCAGCGAGGCGAGGCTCGTCGAACCCCGTTCGACGGCGGTGAGGCGAGCGCAGCGAGGCGAGGCTCGTCGAACCCCGTTCGACGGCGGTGAGGCGAGCGCAGCAGTCCGTATCAGTCGAACACCAGGTCGATAGGGACGTCGACCTCCGTTGCCAGCGACCGCAGCGACTCCTGCACGCGCTCCGGGAGCGGGATCCCCGCATCGAGGCGTTCCTCGTAGGTCAGGTACTCGGCTTCACCCGGTAACAGCGGGTCCTCGCCGCGGGCTCCGTCCCCGACGGGTACGTGGGGAAGCGACTCGGCCTGGCGGAACATCTCGGCCATCGACCGGACCTTGGCTTTCAGTTCGTCCCGGGGTGTGAACTGCGTCGGGTCGACTGCGAGAAACCCGGCGCCGTTCGAGAACCACGACTCGGGGTCGCGCTGCCCGATGACCGGCCCGCCGCCGAGCATGCCGGCAACCATCTCGACGACGACCGCCAGTCCGGTTCCCTTGTAGCCGGCTGTGGCCCCGCCTAGCGGCCTGAGTGCCCCCCAGTCCGCCGCCTCGTGGAAGTTGCTCAGTTCGGCCGGATCCGTGATCGGTTCGCCGGACGCCGAGAGCGCCCACTCCTCCGGGAGGGTTCGTCCGTCGGCCTCGTACTCCTGGACTTTCCCGTGTGCGACCTGCGAACTCGCCATGTCGAGCACGAGCTGGAACGGAAGTTCGCCGAACGTCGGGATGCCAAACGTCGTTGGGTTCGTCGAGAACGTCCGGTCTGCCGTCCCGGCTGGGGCGACCACGAGCCCACCGCCCGAGGAGTGAGTGAACGACATGAACAGCAACCCCTCACCGGTCACCCGTTGTGCCCACTCGCCCATGCGTCCGAGATGTGTCCCGTTGCGGATGCCGACGCCGGCTATGCCGTTCTCCGTCGCCTTCTCGACGAGCACGTCCGTCGCTTTCCGCCCGACGAACTGTCCGTACCCGAGTTGGCCGTCGACGACCGCCGTGGTCGCGCCCTCGTGCTCGACGACTGGGCGGGCGTCCGGGACTAGCGCACCGTCATCGATCATGTCCCGGTACGTCGGGATGCGCAGAACGCCGTGTGACGTGTGTCCGCGGAGGTCCGCACCGACGAGCGACTCGGCGACCGCGTCGGCGATATCCGTCGGTGCGCCCAGTTCACCGAGCGCTCTCCTGGTAAACGCCTGCAGTTCGTCGGGATCACACACCGTCATCGTCCCTCCTCCCGACCACGGTTTCGTCGGCCCGGACACGGCACACCGGTGCCCGCTCCCGACGTCGGTCGGGCTGTCGACCGTTCAGCGGCTGTAGACATTGTCGAACACCTCCCGTGTGTTTTCTGTCGACTGTGTCAGATGCCACAGGTCGACGCCGGTGATCAGATAGTCGTAGCCCATCTCCGCCTGGTCGGGAATGATGCCAGGGTCGGGCGTCACCCGGCCAACTGCTGTCTTTGCGGCGTCTGCGGCCTCGAGGATCCGGTCGAAGGCCGCGCCGAGGCGGTCGTGGTCCCACTCCGCGAAGATACCGAGCGAAGCCGAGAGGTCCTCGTGCCCGACGAGTATCCCGTCGACGCCGTCGACGGCGGCGATCTCCTCGACGTTCTCGAGCCCGCGCTCGGTTTCGATCATCACGATCGTCACGATCGCCTCGTTGGCTGTCTCCACGTACGACTCGAACGCGTTGAGATACTTCGAGCCCCGCCCGGGAGCGATCGTTCGGGTCCCGTCCGGCGGGTATTTGACCGCTTTCGCTGCGGTTTCGGCTTCCTCTGCGCTTTCGATGGCGGGGAAGATAACGCCGTACGCTCCCATGTTGAGCACGCGTGTCAACCGGTTTCGCTCGTCGAGCGGGACGCGGACGATCGGGCGTGTCTCCCCGTCGGCGGCGTAGACGCCCCCGATCATCGTATCGAGCGTTTCGAGCGAGTATGACGGGTGTTCGGTGTCCAGGACGACGAAGTCGAATCCCAGGCTGGCGGAGATTTCTGCGACAGTTGGGTGTCCGATGAGTACCCAGCTTCCCACGATGGGGTCACGGGATCGGAACGCGTTCCGTAAGTCGTTCTCCATACCGGGCCATCAGCCCCCAGCACATTAACTGTGGCCCATAACACTGGTTCCCGGGCAGTGCGGACCGGAACGAGTATCAAGCGGCTGATACTGCCGGCTGTAACATTTTGAACGAATTCGCAACCCCGGGGTAGCGAATATCTTTACGAACTTACAGCCGGCAGTATGAACAGTCCGGGTAAACTGTTATTAGGTGATGGCGAGTATCACGGGTATGGAGTTCAATTTCGACCTCGGTATCGAGGACCAGGAGTCGTTCGTCCGGGACACGAAACAGTTCAACGTCGGTGACCTCATCAGGAAGGCAGCCCGGATGTACGGAGACAACGTGGCGGTCGCCGAACCACACAGACAGGTGACATACGACGAACTGAACCGGCGGGTCAACAGACTCTCGAACGCCATCCTCGACCGGGGGTACGACCCGGAAAACGCCACCCTCGCGGTCCTGGCCGAGAACCGGGGGGAAATCGTGGAAGTGATGTACGCCGGTGCCAAGACTGGTTGTCTCGTTCCGGCGCTCAACTGGCGGCTCGAACGGACGGAGCTGGTTCACTGTGTGGACCTCGTCGAACCGGACCTGCTGTTTGTCTCAGAGCAGTACCGGGAGAAACTCGAGTGGCTCGACGCCGATGCGGAGTCGGACCCCGAAATCGTGTTCTTCGACGGCGGCGCCGACGGTACCGACTACGAGGCGCTCCTCGAGGAGGGGGACGACAGCGAGCCCCTGCCCGACAGGCGGATCGACCGCGAACAGGGACTCGTCGTGCTCTACACGTCGGGAACCACGGGCTTGCCGAAGGGTGTGGTCATCAGTCACCGGTGCTGGCTGGCGCGTGCCTACCGCAACATCGTCGACTTCGGTCTCGGGAAAGGCGACGACCAGCTCATCTGGCCGCCGATGTTCCACATGATCTCCGCGGATTTCATCCCGACGATTGCGACACTCGGCGGGACGTACTATCCGATCGATAGTTTCGACGTCGAGCGCGTCTTCGAGATCCTCCAGTCGGAGGGGAGTCCGATCGCGTGGATGGTCCTGCTCCCGGGAGTCACAGGCACGTTCCTCTCCTATCTCGAGGAGGAAGATATCGACGTCGAAGAACTCCGGGAGCTACGAAATATCGGCGCGCTCGTCGACCTCGTCGACCCGAAGAAAGTCGAGCAGGTGACCGAAACGTTCGGCATGCCGTTCAAGAACTCCTACGGCGCGACCGAGAACGACAACGCCCTCAGCGGGGGGAACGACATCCCTGTCGGTGTCAGACCCGGCCCCGAAGAGTACCGCAAGGTCGAGTCGTCGTTCATCGATATGAAGCTCATCGACGAGGACTGGAACGACATCGACGGCAACCACGGCGAACTGGCTGTCCGCGGGCCGTCGGTCTGCAGTGGCTACATCAAGAACCCGGAGGCCAACAGGGAGGATTTCAACGACGGCTGGTTCCGGACGGGCGATATTTTCCGCGTCCACGACGACGGCACCTACAGTTTCCTCAACCGCCGCAAGTACCTGATAAAGAGCGGCGGGGAGAACATCTATCCGGCGGAACTCGAGGGGGTGTTGCTCGAACACGAACTCGTCGAGGACGCAATCGTCGTGCGCATTCCGGACGACAAGTGGGGTGAAGTCCCCCGTGCCGTCGTGAGCACGCACGAACCCGACTCGCTCGACAGCGACGAACTCATGGAGATGCTCCGCGAGGACCTCGCGGGCTACAAGCTCCCGCACTACGTCGACATCGTCGACCCGGCAAATCTCCCCCGGAGTGCGACCGGGAAAATCGTCAGGGAGGAAGTCGAAGACTGGGAGAGCGACGCCCTCGAGCGCGTTCGTGAGGTGTGAGCACGCACGAGTCGGGTGGCGTGTACGCGAACGACTACTTGCGCTCTCACTCGACCCAGTCGGGGTCCCGGTCCTCGACGAACGCCTCGATACCCTCGGCCAGTGGCGGGTCGTCGCTGTTGAGGTCGTAGACCTCCCGTTTGGCCATCTGGAACGCCGACTCGGGGGACATCTCCATGCTCCGGTAGACTAACTCGCGCATCCGTTCAATCGTTCTGGGATTTTTCCTGACGAGACTCCCGACGATGTCGTCTACGGTTTCGTCCAACCTGTCGGGCGGAACCGCCTTCGTGACCAGTCCCAACTCCTCCGCGTCTCCGGCGTCGACCAGTTCGCCAGTGAGCAGGAAGTACATCGCCTTTCGCGGCCCGACGTAGTGCTGGAGTCGCGTTGCGCTGAACCACTCGACGATACCGTGGCCGACGCCAGTCCAGCCGATCCTGGCGTCCTCGGAAGCGACGACGATGTCGACGTACAGGAGGAGGTTCGCAGCGCCGGCGAGCGCGAGACCGTCGACGACTGCCACTGTCGGTTTCCCGAGATTCACGAGCTGGAAGTGCAACTCCTCCCAGCCTTCGCCGATCTGTTTGATCGCTTCGGCGTCGAAGTCCGCTTCGAGCAACTCCCGCATATCACCGCCGGTGGAGAAGACGTCGCCGGCAGTCCGGAGCACGAGCACGCGGACGTCGTCGTTCTGTCGACACTCGCGTATCACGGGGGCGAGTTCCTCCGTGCGCACTGCCGACCGCAGGGCGTTTTTTTTCTCCCGCCGGTCGATAGTCACCGTCGCCACCCCCTCCTCCAGTTGGACGTCGATCTCAGTCATAGTCGTCGGTAGTTGTGCTCGGTACAAAGTGATTGTGACTGTGGCGATTCGACATCGACGGTGACGACCTCCCGGCATCGCCTCCGGTTCACACCGCGGTCGACTCGTGACGCCTCAGCTCCATACTGCCGGCTGTCCCAGAGTGAGCGAAGTCGACACCCCGAGGTGTCCCTTGCCGGACGGGCAGCCGGCGGTATCAGTAGACGCGCCAGATACCCTGTCCGATCGCGACGACGTCTTCGGTCCCCTCGTGGTATATTTCGCCACGGACGGAGGCGACCGATTCGCCGATGCGGACCGGCGTTGCGAACAGGTCGAGCGGTCCGTTCGCCGCACTGATGAAGTCGATATCGAGGCTGACGGTGGGGCCACTGCGTCTGTCCTGCCCGATACATTCGCCCATCACGACAAATCCCATCACGGTGTCGAGAAGCGAGCAGACGATCCCGCCGTGGAGTGGTCGGGGCCCCTCCGGTAGTTCGTAGCTCTCGCTCGGCGGGCTGGCAAACTGTTCGAGGTACGGGACCGTCGCGTGGACGAAACCCTCCTCGTACGTCTCGAAACTGAGATCCATCTCCGCCAAAAAGGGGTGTTCGCGGCTGTAGCTGTTCAACCGGTCGATGACGACTTCGTCGGTCGGATCACTGTCGTCGCCCATCGTGTCAGCTTGTGTATGAGTGGTATTAACTGACACGGTATCTGCAATCCAGGCCGCTAGCACCCGGTCACGACCGGTCCCCGCTGTCCCGGAACTCCCGCAGTCGTCGCGCTCTCACTTACCAAATGCTTATATATCCGTCCTTGTATAACCTGCCTATGGTCGATGTCGCCCAAATTCTAGCAAACGCATTGCTCCTCAGTGCCCTCTACACACTGGTTGCCATCGGCTTTACGATGATTTTCGGCATCGCGGATATTCTCAACGTAGCCCACGGGGCGGCGATCATCGTCGGTGGATTTTCGGCGTTTTACACTGTCAGACTCCTGAATATGAGTATCTGGGTGGGTGCAATCTTCGCCCTGATCGTCCCGGCTATTTTCAGTTTGGTCGTCTACAGGGTGTTTGTCAAACCCATCGAAGACGACGATACGTTCGTCATTATCACGACGCTGGTTATCCTCCTGATCACGGAAAACCTCTTTCGCCAGGTTGCGGGGACGGAACCGCAGGTCATTCCGCAACTGGCCTCCGGAACGACGGTTCTCGGTAATGTCACACTCCAGAACAATCGGATCGTGCTTTTCCTCAGTGCCTGGCTCATTATCATCGCTCTCTTCGTGTTTGTCAAACGGACGTGGATCGGGCGGGGAATCGAGAGCCTGAGTATGTCTCCGCGCGGCTCGGCGCTGGTCGGTGTCGACCGTAACCGGGCAACGATCACGACGTTCGGGATTGCCGGGGCGCTTGCCGGTCTCGCCGGCCTGTTCTTTGGTATCTCACAGGGTGTCAGCTGGGACATGGGCCTCGATCCGCTGCTGATCGCGTTCGCGATCGTCATCATCGGCGGGATGGGATCGATCAAAGGGAGTGTCGTCGGTGCACATATCGTTGGTGTTCTCGAAACGCTGACTGTGACACTCATCGACTCACGACTGACAGGTGTCGTCGCTCTGAGTGTGATGGTCATTATCATTCTGGTGATGCCACATGGCCTGTACGGACGGCCAGGGGAGGCGGAGTAACCATGGCTGACGATCACTCCCTTTTCACCAAGCTGAGGCGGGCCCTGACACTGGACGGTCTCAAACGTACGCCGATCAGGTTCTATATTGCTGTTGTTTTCTTCCTCTATCTCGCACTCGGGCCGTACGCGGGACAGATGGATGTTCTCGGTATGCTCCAGTGGACGGCGGCATTTTTCTTCGTCATGTTCGTGATCAGTTGGGACTTCGTCGCCGGGTACACCGGCCAGGTGAGTTTCGGTCACACGCTGTTTTTCGCAGCTGGCGGATACACGACGACGATTCTGAATCTGGAGTTCGGCCTCGATCCGATTCTCGGCGTCCTCGCCGGAATCCTCGTGGCGTCGGTTGCGGGACTGTTCTACGCGATTCCATCGCTACGTCTCGAGGGGCACTACCTGGCTCTGTTCACGCTCTTACCGCCGATCATCCTGCTTCGCGTCTTCCGTATGTTCCGCGACATAACCGGTGGCGAAAAGGGTCTCCCGGACCCCGATCCGCTGATCGATGCCGGCTCGTTCGCCGGGAACGCCCGGGTGAATTTCTACCTCGCGCTCGGGCTGTTGGTCTTCGTGTTCGGACTCACGTGGATCATCACGCGGTCCGACACTGGCACAATATTCACTGCGATCGACGAGAGCGAGGATGCCGTCCAGAGTGCCGGCATCAACCCGGCGAAATTCAAAGTGTACGCGATGACACTCAGTGCTGCACTCGGCGGACTCGCAGGTGCCGTCTTCGTTCACACGCCCGCGGGCAGCGCCTCGCCGAGCCAGTTGCTCGAACTGACCGTGATGATCGAGATTCTCCTCGCGAGTATCGTCGGTGGCTTCGGCACGATCACCGGTGCCGTCGTCGGTGGCTTTCTCATCTACTGGGGCACGGACTGGTTCCGGACAGCGGAATACGTCCTTCCGGGACTCGATATCCCGATCAGTCAGATCGATCTGTTGTTGTTTTTCACTGTTCTCCTGCTGGTCCTTTATTTCCTGGCGGAGGGAATCGTCCCGTGGTCCTACCGGCAAGGGGGACGGATCATGGACAGAGTCCGTGGCGGGGACTCGTCAGCGATGACAGACGGGGGGCGGTCGGGACTCCGGCAACGGGCTGCAGACGGGGAGTCGAGACACACCGAGCGACCGGAAGAAGACGACACTGACACTGCAGACCGGAGAAACCAATGAGCACTGAATCACTGGAGTCAGAACCGGCAGAGTCGGCCCCCAGGACGGGCGAGACAATTCTCGAAGTTTCGCGGCTTGTCAAGGAGTTTGGCGGTCTGACAGCCGTCAACGACCTGAGTTTCGCGGTCAGCGAACAGGAAATCCTCGGATTTATCGGGCCGAACGGTGCCGGGAAGTCAACGACGTTCAACTGTATCTTCGGCACGTACAAGCCAACGGGAGGCACGGTTCGGTTCAAAGGCGAAGACGTCACTGGATTGCCGGCCTACAAGATGGTCCGGAATGGGCTGGCACGAACGTTCCAGACCTTCCGTCCGCTGCCCGACCGGGACGTCATCTCGAACGTTGCCCTCTCGACGACCCCCGACCGACTGCTGACACTCCGTGGGCTGTTCGGGGAAGCCGAAGAGGAGGCACGGGCGGTGTGTCGTCGGGTAGGACTCGAAGACGACCTCTACAAGACACCGGACGAGTTACCCCACGCAGGCATGATCCGTCTCGAACTTGCACGGGCACTCGCGACAGAGCCCGAGATCGTCCTCGTCGACGAACCGTTCGCGGGGCTCTCCGAACAGGAGATCAGGGGGCTATCCGACCTGTTCCTCGAGTTACGGGAGGAGGGAATGACGTTTATCGTGGTCGACCACAACATGCGCGGGCTGCTCGACCTGATCGACAGGGCGATCGTCATCAACTTCGGCGAACTGATCGCCGAGGGCTCGCCAACGGCGATCACGCAGGACGAAACTGTTCAGGAGGCGTATCTCGGAGGTGAGGGAGCATGAGTGCCGACACGACAGCCGACTCCGCCGAACAGACGACCCAGACGATTCTGGAGGCATCGGATGTCTCCGTTTCGTACGGCAAAGTCGCGGCACTGCGGAACGTCGACATCACCGTTCGGGAAGGCGAAATCGTGTCGCTCATCGGTCCGAACGGGGCAGGAAAGACCACCTTTTCGGACACGGTGGCGGGGTTTCTCCCCTACGACGGGTCGGTGCAGTACCGCGGAACTGAAGTCACCGAGACGAAACAGTCCAGCCTGGTTTCGGACGGGATGATCTACTGCACCGAAGACCGCGACCTCTTCCCGTTCATGACCGTCGAGGAGAACCTCCGCATGGGCGCGTTCCGGAGTCGGGACAACCGGGCGGAGAACGAGGCGTACGTGTACGACCTCTTTCCCCGTCTGGAGGAACGCCGGACCCAGGAAGCTCACACGATGTCCGGGGGTGAACAGCAGATGCTGGCTATCGGGCGCGCACTGATGGGCGACCCGACCCTCCTGATTCTCGACGAACCGACACTCGGGCTTGCGCCGGTCATCGTCCAGGATATCAGTGAGGCGCTCGACCAGATCGTCGAGGAGGGCGTTACAGTGTTGCTCACCGAACAGAACGTCGTCTTTGCGCTCGACCACGCCGATCGGATCTTCCTCCTCGAAAACGGCAGCGTCGTAAAATCCGGGTCGGTCGACGAGATGCAGGGCGACTCCTACATCCGGGAGACGTACCTCGGTGGCTAGATCCCCTCACGTTCGCGGAGTTTCGCCCGCTGGATTTTCCCGGAAGCCGGTGTCGTCGGCAGGTCCTCCACGAATTCGATCTCTCGCGGGTATTCGTACGGCGCCAGCCGGTTCTTGATGAACTCCTGTAGTTCGACGACCAGGTCGTCAGCGGCCTCGTAGCCTCGCGCCAGCGAGACGAACGCCTTGGGGACCTCCCCGCGGGTCTCGTCCGGGATACCGATCACCCCGCTGTCCGCGACCGCATCGTGTTCCGTGAGTTTCTCTTCGACTTCCTCCGGCCCGACGCGGTAGCCCGAGCAGATGATGACGTCGTCCTTGCGACTGTGGAACGCGAAGTACCCGTCTTCGTCTTTGATACCGAGGTCCTCGGTCAGGAGCCAGCCCTTCTCGAACTTCCCGCTCGTCTTCTCTGGCATGTTCCAGTAGCCGTTGAAGATAACCGGGTTGCCCTCGTGTCGGACGGCGAGTTCGCCGACTTCCCCGGCGGCTATCGGGTCGGCTGTTTCCGGGTCGACGACATCGACCTCGTGGCCGGGGACGGCTTTCCCCATCTTTCCATCGTGACTCTCCAACAAGGCCCCGCACTCGCCCAGTACGAGTAACGCCTCGCTCTGGCCGTAGGCCTCGTTGATAGTCACGTCCCCGAACGTCTCCCCGGCCCAGTCGACGATACTCCGACCGACCGCTTCGCCACCCGTCGGGATGGTCCGGACCGACTCGACTGCGTACTGGTCGGGGTCGTCGACCTGCATCATCATCCTGATCACTGTCGGTGGCGCGAACCAGTTCGTCACGTCGTACTCTTCCAGGAGGCGGAGTTCCGTTTCGGGATCGTACCGCCCCGGGGATGCCAGCATCGACGTCCCGTAAAAGAGGCTTGCGATCCCGACGAAAAAGACCATCCACCCCCAGCCTGCTGGCGTCCGCCAGACGGTGTCGTCGTCCAGGACGAGGTCACAGTGGATCGTCACGAAGCCCGGGAGCAAGCCAAGCAGGAGGCGGTGCGGGGTGCGCACGCCCTTTGGATTCCCTGTGGTCCCGCTGGTGTAGACGATCACGGCATCGTCGTCGGCAGCCGTCGTTGCCGTCCCGACGTCGGCCTCGAACCGATCCAGCAACGACCAGAAGGCCCGGCTGTTCTCGCTGGCTTCATGATCGTCCATCACGAGAACGTGCTCCAGCGAGGGGATGTCGTCACGAACGGTTTCCACCGTCTCCAGGTTGTCGGCGTCGACGACACAGACGCTTGCCCCACAGTCGTCGACCCGGTATCCGAGAGCGTCCGGGCCGAACTGGGGGGCGAGGGGCACGGAAATCGCACCGAGTCGCCAGGCAGCCAGGTGTGTCAGCAACGTCTCGACCCTCTGGGGGGCCGTCAGGGCGATCCGATCTCCCTGGGAGAGGCCCAGGGATTCGAGAGCACTTGCGAGGCGACTCGAGAGTGTTCGGAGGTCGCTGTATGTGTACTCCGCCGACGTCCCGTCGGGTTTCTCGACGTACAGTGCCACCTGGTCGGAACCGGTCTCCGCCCAGCGGTCACAGACATACGCTGCGAGATTGAACTCGTCGGGGACCTCCCAGTCGAACGATTCGTAGAGGTGGCCGTAACTATCCCACTCCTCCTCGTAGAAATGGTACGATTGTAGCCGCTCCATGGCCGTACCTGGCCACACGCATAAATATAATTTTTCCATCGTGACGATTTGCCGCCAGGACGGTCGCTGTAGACACCCTCGCCCCGTGGGGTCTCGGTAGCCGTTGCGCGGACGGTGTCCGGGAAAAGGCTCATACGCGTCTCACTGAAACAGTTCTCTATGGTTCGTGCTGAACCGGAACACTGGGATCGAGCGACGGACGTTGTCGTCATCGGGAGCGGGACGGGACTCGCTGCTGCCCTCGCAGCGGTCGGTGGCGGGGCGGACGTACTCGTCCTGGAGAAGTCCCCGTACATCGGCGGGACGACCGCTGTCTCCGGCGGCGGTTCGTGGGTCCCGAACAGCCGACCGGTGCTCGAGTCGGTCGGTGAAACCCCCCGCGAGGAACTACTGACGTATTTGCGAAAGGTCACGGGTGGCCGGACACCGGAGGAAAAACTCGAGCGATACGTCGACGATGCCCCGGTGGTATACGAGTACATCGAGGAGGAAACGCCGGTCGAGTTCACCCACGCCAGGGGGCTCTCGGACTACCACGCCGAGTTCGAGGGTGGCGACCCGGACGGGCGGATGATCGTCCCCGAGTTCTACGACGGTGACCGGTTAGGTGACAAACTCGCGCACGTCCGGGAGAGCCCGCACTTTCCCCTTCCAGTGACCTACGAGGAGATCAAGGAAGGTGCCGGTAGCGCAACGGTGTTCCCGCTGACCGCGGATTACGACACGTTACACCGGAGAAAGGAGAACAACGTTCTCGGGACCGGGCGGGCGTTGATCGGCGGCCTCTACGAGGCGCTGCTGAACCGGGATGTCGAGTTCGAGCGTGAGGTACCCGCGACCGAACTGATCATGGACGGCGACGCCGTCGTCGGCGTCGTCGCCGAGGTCGATGGAACGGAAACCAAGATTGGGGCGGGTGCGGTGATCATTGCCGCCGGTGGCCTCGAGTGGGACGATGAGATGCGCGAGCAGTTCCTCAGAGGCCCGCTCACCGGGCCGGCGAGTCCGCCGTACAACGAGGGAGACGGCATCGTGCTCGGCACCGAGGCGGGTGCCAAACTCGGAAACACCGACGAGGCGTTCTGGTTCCCCACCGTCGACGTCCCTGGCGAAACCTGGGAGGACGGCTCCAGCCTGTATCGCCTCGAGACGACCCGACACCTGCCGGGGGCTATCATCGTCAACGAGGCGGGCGAGCGGTTCACCGACGAGACGATGAACTACAACGACATCAGCAAGAGTTTCCACGAGTTCGACCCACACGAGTACGAGTACCGGAACCTCCCGGCCTACCAGATCATGGACCACCGCTTCCGGGAGTCTTACCCCCTCGTCAGCGGTGTCCTCCCCGACGACGACCTCCCGGAGTGGATCACGACAGGGGAGACACTCGCGGACCTCGCCGGGAAACTGGGGGTCAACGCCGACGGGCTTCGGACGACTGTCCGGCAGTTCAACGAACACGCCCGTGACGGCGAGGACCCCGAGTTCCACGCCGGATCGACGGCGTTCGGACAGAAGCGAGGCGACCCGGAGGCTGCTCATCCCAATCTCGCACCGCTTGAAGAGCCCCCATACTATGCCTTCGAGTTACAACCGGGTGCCATCGGGACAAAGGGGGGGCTCGTTACCAGCATAGATGCGGAAGTCCTGGATACCGAGGACACTCCCATCCCCGGTCTGTACGCCTCCTCGAACAGCGCGGCCCACATTATGGGTTTGGGATACGCCGGCGGGGGTGCGACAATCGGGCCGAACATCGTCTATGGCTTTATCGCCGGGGAGAACGCGGCTGGCTTTGCAACGCAGTAGAGCCGTCGTCACGGCGTCTCGAGCAGGGGGCGTTCTACAGGCCAAACAACCGGGCGCTGTTCTCGCCGAGTAGCCGTTCGATTTCGTCGTCAGTAAACGTCGGCTCGTCGGTCCGATCCGCGAGTCCCCGGACGTTGTCGAGCCACTCCTCTTTCGGGTGGACGGGGTCGAACGCGGGGTCGTCAGTCCCGAAGTGCATCCGGTCGCTCCCGACCGCGTCCATCAACCGCCTGACCGCTGTCACAAACTCTTCGGGGCGTTCCTTGCAGCGGTCCTGCCATCCCGAGATGTCGACGCGCAATCGCGTGTTGACCTTCGACCGGGCGACCGCATACAGGTCCCGCCACCACTCGAAGGACATGTGGGCAGCGATGATATCGAGATCCGGAAAGTCGCTCAACACTTCATCGAGGTTCGAGGGATGGGAGTACTTGCTGTAAAGCGGTGCAAAAATCGGGCCAGTGTCGGTCAACACTGGCACGTCCTGCCGCCGGGCAACCTCGAGCACCCGGTAGGTTTCCTTGTCGTGGTGGTAGAACCCTGCCGTGGGGTGCAACTTCAGCCCGTCCATCTCCCAGTCGGCGAGCGCTGTTTCGATGTGGCTGGCTGCGTCTGTCCGTCGCGGGTCGATCGTCGCCAGCACGGAAATCCGGTCGCGGTTGTCGTCCCGGAAGTCCGCGAGGGTCCGGTTGACCTCCTGGATCGGGGTCTCGGGTTCGCCCAGCGCGAGGCCAAAGTCGACCCCGAAGACGACCTGGTGGTCGATGCCGGCCTCGTCCATCCGTTCCAGTAACGCTTCGCCGTTCGGATCCCAGTACGTCGGCAAATACGACTCGCGGATCCGCTCCGGGTCGACTGTCTCCCCGTCTTTTTCGTTTTCCCGGACAGCGATATCGACGAACGCATCCCAGAACCGCTCCGGGAGCCAGTCCTCGGCCCAGAGGTGTGAGTGGACATCAACGATTCGAGTCATACGTCGTTCGTAGGTCGCTTTCCTCCGTAGAAAGTGTTCCGGTGGCCGCGCCTCATAGTAATTACTGTGAGTCGTTTCGGTATCGCCCGCACGGCAGCGTGCGGTCGAACCGGTAAACAGTCACAGTAATCACCTATCAGGGCTGGACGAGAAAGCCTCCGTCGACTGGCAGTTGGACGCCGGTAATTCTACTCGAGAGATCCGACCCGAGGAACAGAACCGCGTTCGCGATGTCCTCCGGTTGGCCCTTGCCGGGCATGGGTTCGGACACGTCGAAGCGACTGAGCCGATCCGACTTCTGGTCCGATGCGCGGTGGTGCATCGGTGTCTCGACGATACCCGGCAGCACCGTGTTGAGGCGGATCCCGTCTTCAGCGTACTCCATCGCCGCCGAGCGCGTCACCCCGTTGATGCCTGCTTTCGTCGCCGCGTACGCGCCTCTCCCGAGGACGCCTGCCTCCGAGGCGATCGAAGCGGTGCTGACGATCGAGCCACCGTCGTCTGCAAGCATCGCCTGGATTCCGTACTTCATCCCGTAGAACACGCCCTTGAGATTGACGTCGACGATCGTATCGAGTGCCTCCTCGTCGTACTCCGCGACTTCGGAGAGCGGACCCTCGATCCCCGCATTGTTGAACAGGACGTCCAGTCCACCGTACTCGTCGACGGCCGTCTCCAGCATGTTCTTGACGTCACTCGCACTGGCGACGTCGGTCTCGACGAAGGTCGCCTCACCCCCCGCCGAGACTATCTGATCTACCGTCTCGTTCCCTCCCTCCGCATCGACGTCAGCAACCACCACGTTCGCACCGTGCTCGCCGTACGTCCTGGCTGTTTGTCTGCCGATACCCGAAGCTGCACCCGTTATGACGGATACTTTGTCTTCTACAAGCATACTGTGTGCCACCTGGACTATCGGTGCACGCTGTCTTATAATTAATCCAATGGGCTCCTCGACAGCGGTCGGATCGATTCGGCTGGAGTGTGTGATCTCATACTGCCGGCTGTCCCAGTGTGAGCGAAGTCGACACCCTCTGGTGTCCCTTGACCAACGGACAGCCGGCAGACGCAGGCATAGACGGCCGGGTGGAATCTGGCCACCCTCGGAAACAGGTGACGATGAGCAAGATGACAAGCAACGGCACATAGTACGGGAGGTTGCCCCCCAAGGTCGCCTCCAGCCGTACGTCAGCCACCCGTTAAACGATACACAGCACTGACCCGGTTGAAGAGCGTCAGGTCGAACCTGGCACCGCCGGATTCGGTGGTATTGGCGTGGATCGACGACAATACAATCTATTGCGCGCGGGCCTGGATGCGGTCCGGCGGTACGTGTCGATCCGGCGTACCCAGTGATAATCCCGTTCGGCTGTCAATTCGGGAATCCACACCAGCCAGTTACTGACCCTCACGACCCTCGCAGGGACCGCTGATAGATATCGGAGCGCAGATCATTTGATAGTATACTATTGCAT
>JAZKTU010000075.1:0-14985 GCA_036625385.1 Halovenus sp.
GCCGGCTGTCCCATGTCGAACGTATTCGCCACCCCGGGGAGGCGAATATCTGTACGCACTTACAGCCGGCAGTATGAGGAGTTGCAACCGTCCGTATCACCCCTCGACCTGCCGCTCGAAGACGAGCCCGACCGTCGTGCCGTCGCGCTGGAGTGACTCGCTGAGTCGCCATCCCTCGCGTGCGTACTCGTTGATGATCGACTCGAGGTCGCCCATCTTACGCCCACCGACTTCCGTCTCGTGGAGGGTGTAGACGTAGCGCTGGTCTGCCATACCGTACCGAGGGCCGCTGGCCGCAAAAGCCCTCGCCCGCTCCCGACTCCGATCGCTCCGCCCGCCCCGGCAGTTCTCCCTCGGCTTCCTTTGTTCGACCGCCAGAACCGCACTATGAGGTTGTTCGAGGCCGTCAGAAGGTACTGAAGAACACGAACGGAACGAGAAAGAGGAGTGTGAACATCACAAGCAGGATGATACCGTAAGCGACAAACATCCCCGTGGCGGTGCCGAACGCCGGGTGCGAAAGGTACTCGGTCGCTTTCATACGCCGGCTTTGGCTCCCGCCGTCTTAACTGATTCCCTACGCGCGCGTCGCTCGTGGGCGGTGGAACAGGACGACGGGAATGCGGGCGAGTATTCTGGACGGCCCAGGTCAGGCGAACGTCTTGTCGACGTCGTCGGCCTCCTCGTCGGTCTGAATCTTCTCGTAGGCCTCCTCGAAATCCGCCATCCGGACCTCACTGCGGTCGTCGCGGATGGCGAACATCCCTGCCTCCGTACAGATCGCCTTGATATCCGCTCCGGAGGCGTCGTCGGCCATCGCCGCGAGCGTGTCGAAGTGGATGTCGTCGTCGACGTTCATGCTGCGGGTGTGGATACGGAAGATCTGTTCCCGGCCCTCCTCGTCCGGTTTGGGCACCTCGATGAGGCGGTCGAACCGGCCGGGCCGGAGGATTGCCCGGTCGAGCATGTCGAAGCGGTTCGTCGCCGCGATGATGCGGATGTCGCCACGCTCCTCGAAGCCGTCCATCTCCGAGAGCAGTTGCATCATCGTCCGCTGCACCTCGGCGTCACCGGAGGTCTTCGAGTCGGTCCGCTTGGCGGCGATGGCGTCGATTTCGTCGATGAAGATGACCGCCGGCTGATGCTGGCGGGCCAGCTCGAACAGGTCCCGCACGAGTTTGGCACCTTCCCCGATGAACTTGTGGACGAGCTCCGAGCCGGCCATCTTGATGAACGTCGCGTCGGTCTGGTTCGCGACGGCCTTCGCGAGCATCGTCTTGCCGGTGCCCGGCGGGCCGTGCAACAGGACGCCCGAGGGCGGTGTGATGCCGACGTCGTCGAACATCCCGGGACTTTTCAGCGGCATCTCGACCGTTTCGCGGACCTCCTCTATCTGGTCCGCGATACCGCCAATGTCGCTGTAGGTCACGTCCGGACTCTCGTCGACCTGCATCACGCGGGCCCGCACGTCCGTCTCGTCGTCGAGTTGCTTGACGATGGACAGGGAGTTGTTGACCGCGACGCGGTCGTCGGGCTCCAGGTCCTCTCGCATCTCCTCGGTGACCTCGGTCAGGGCCTCCTGGTTGTTACCGTGCTGTTTGATGATCACTCCCTCGTTCGCGAGTTCCTGGACTGTCGCGACAAACAGCGGCGACTGCTTGAGCTTCTTGTTCTCGTGAGTCAGTCGCTCGAGTTTCTGCTGGTACTTGTTGTTCTCCGCGTTCGCGTCGAGAAGCTTGTCGCGCATCTCCTCGTTCTGGGACTCGAGAACCTCAAGACGTTCGCGGAGCGACTCGATTTTCTCCTGTTTGGACGCGCCGTTGTCGTATGGCAGTTCGACGTCGTCCACTGTATCCGTCATTGGTGAAATATAGGGGAGTCCACAATAAGAGGCTTCGGGTCGATTCCAGCGTGTGGTAACTCCTTACGGTAGGTTCGCGTCGATTGGTTGTGCTCCCGCGCTCCGGACGGGGAACACATCCACGCCTCGCTCGCACCCGGCGCACTCGACGTTTCGGGGGCTCCTGTTCACGTGTCCCGGTTGTCCGTGACCAACCGCTCGTCGGTCTCTCGGGTGACAGCGCCCGGCGTAGATCCCCTCTGGTGATTACCAGTGAGAATAAATCGAATTAAACAATATTATTAGTCTGTATCACTACTGGTGTACATCATGAGCCTCTCCGAATCCGCAGGCGAGAAGGGAAACCCAGATGCAGGCTGGGACGCGGTCAGCGACCTCCCGCCGAGCGCGAAACTCGTCGCCAAAGTGCTCGAGTACAACGACCAGCTCACCCAGAGCCAGCTCGCCGACGAGTCGCTACTCCCGCCCCGCACCGTACGGTACGCACTGAACCGGCTGGAAGAGGTTGGCGTCGTCGAGTCACGGTTCTCTTTCTCCGATGCCCGCAAACGCGTCTACACGCTTACCATCGAGTAACCCGGCTCCGTCCCTCCTGTGCGCTCGAGCGCTGGAGTTGTTCTTACTTTCACCCCGGTCGCGGAATCACTTTAGGTCGGGGCGCCGTACCCCGAGGCAATGACACGGCTGGTACACACTGGCGACACCCATCTCGGCTATGGGCAGTACCATCTGCCCGAGCGCCGCGAGGATTTCCAGGCGGCATTCGAGCAGGTCCTCGAAGACGCAGTAGCGGAGGACGTCGACGCCGTCGTCCACGCCGGCGACCTCTTTCACGACCGGCAGCCGAGCCTCTCGGACGTGCTGGGGGCGGTGTCGGCACTCGAGAGGCTGAACGCGGCAGGCATTCCCTTTCTCGCGGTCGTCGGGAACCACGAGTCAAAACGGGACGCCCAGTGGCTGGACCTCTTCGAGACGATGGGGCTCGCCACGCGGCTGGGCCCGGATCCGACCACGGTCGGCGACGTCGCGGTGTACGGGCTCGATTTCGTGCCGCGAGCCCAGCGCGAGGACCTCACCTACGCGTTCGAGCCACACGACGCCGACACTGCCGTCCTCGTCTCGCACGGCCTGTTCGAGCCGTTCGCCCACGGGGACTGGGACGTGCGCGAGATCCTCCGCGCATCGCCGGTCGCGTTCGACGCCGTGTTGCTCGGCGACGACCACGAACCAGGGACGAAACGGCTCGAGGAGCCACACGACGTGTGGCTCACATACTGCGGGTCGACGGAGCGGGCGAGCGCCGCCGAAACCGAACCGCGCGGGTACAACATCGTCCAGTTCGAGGACGGCGTCGATATCCGCCGGAAGGGGCTCGAGACACGGGATTTCGTCTTCGTCGACGTTGACCTGGGCGAGAGCGAGGGGTCGGACCGGGTTCGCGAGCAGGTCGGCCAGCACGACCTGACCGACGCGGTCGTCATCGTGAAGATACGCGGCGACGGCGAACCGGTCATGCCGGCGACGATCGAGGCGTTCGCCACCGACCGGGGCGCGCTGACGGCGCGGGTCACCGACGAGCGCGAGCAACCCGAGGACGGCGAGATAGAGGTGTCTTTTGCCGACCCCGACGAGGCTGTGCGCGAGCGCGTCGGCGACCTCGGCCTGAGCCGGGCTGCCCGCGACCTCGACGAGACCATCCGTGCGAGTACGGTCGCTGACTCGAACGTCGCCGACGTCGCCGCGACCCGGGTCGCGGAGCTGGTCGAGGAGGGTAACGCGAGCGCATTCCAGCCCGCAGCGGACAGCGACGGGGCGGATTCCACGCCCCAGGCGGACCGGGACGCCGCCGGATCCGACGAGGGACAGGTCTCGATGGAGGACTACCTGTGAGATTCGACAGGATCCGGCTGGAGCAGTTCAAGTGCTACACCGACGCCGACCTGCAACTCGACGCCGGCGTGACCGTCATCCACGGCGTCAACGGGAGCGGCAAATCCTCGCTGCTCGAGGCGTGTTTTTTCGCCCTCTACGGGGCGAAGGCACTCGACAAGACGCTCGCGGACGTCGTGACGATCGGCTCGGACGAGGCGACCGTCGAGCTGTGGTTCACCCACGACGGCGCGTCTTACCACATCGAGCGCCGCGTCCGCGTCGGGGACGATGGGGCCCGGACGGCGACCTGTGTGCTCGAGGCCCCGGACCGCACCGTCGAGGGTGCGACCGCCGTCCGGACGTTCGTGACCGAGTTGCTCCGGATGGACACGGAGGCGTTCGTCAACTGCGCCTACGTCCGCCAGGGGGAGGTGAACAAGCTCATCAACGCTTCGCCATCCGACCGTCAGGATATGCTCGACGACCTCCTCCAGCTCGGCAAACTCGAGGAGTACCGCGAGCGAGCGAGCGACGCCAGGGTCGGCGTCGGCCGCGTCCGTGACGACAAACAGGGGGCGCTCTCGGAGGTCGAGGAGCAGATAGCGACGAAGGAGTCGAAGGACCTCCAGGCCCAGCGCAACGAGTACGAGTCCCGCCTCGCGGACCTCCGGGAGCGGATCGAGAACTACGAAGGGAACCGGGCGGAGGCGGAGACGACTCTCGAGGAGGCGGAGGCAATTCTCGAGGAGTACGCCGAAAAGCAGTCGGAACTCGAGGCGGTGGGATCCGACATCGAGGCGTTACGCGAGCGGATCCAGGCGACAGAACGCGAGCGCGAGGAGCTTTCCGACCGCATCGAGGCGTGTCGCGAGGACCGCGCCGAGGCCCGGGAGCGCCGCGACGAGCTCGTCGACACCCTCGACGGCATCGATCCGGCTGTCGACGAGGAGGGGGTGGCCGAGGCGCTTTCGAGCGCGGCGGCTGATATCGAGGACGTGACCGAACGTCTCAGGGAACTCAGCGTCGAGAAACAGGAGTACGACGGCGAGGAGGAACGCCGACGCGAGCAGGGCGAGACGCTCGCCGAGACCGCTACAGAGAAACGCGAGGAGGCGGACTCCCTCGAAGCGGATGTCGCGGACGCCGCGGACCTGCTCGCGCGCAAACGCGAGAAGCTGACAGCCATCGAGGACGAGACCGCCGACCTGCAGGAGTCGTTCGCGGACGAACCCGTCGACCCGGGCGAGACGGAGACGTACCGCGATGCAGTCGCGGAGGACCTCGCCGACGTGCGCGAGCAGCTCGCAGAGACGGAAGCGGAGTGCTCGAACGCGCGGGAGCGCGTCGCCGAGGCCGAGCGTCTCGAAGAGGCCGGGAAGTGTCCCGAGTGTGGGCAACCCGTCGACGAGTCACCGCACGTGGACGCGCTGGCGCAACGTCGGGAGCGCGTCACGGAACTCGAGTCCGAGCTGTCGGCGCTCCGGGAACGCGAGGCAACCCTGGAAGCCCGACTCGAAACGGCAGAGCGGCTGGTCGAGCGCGACGAGCGACTCGAGGAACTGCGGACGGAACGGGAGACTCTCGAGCAGTTGCTCGACCAGCACGAGACGAGCATCGCGGAGAAACGCGAGCGGATCGACACCCTCCGCGAGGAGGCCGCGACAAAGGAACGCGAGGCGGCGAAGGCCCGCGAGAAGGCATCGGCTGCCGCCGAGCGCGCGGCGGAGCGACAGGAACAGATCGCAACGAAAAACAGCGAGAAGGCAACGCTGGGAAAGCGGAACGACCGCCTCGAGGAACTGGACGCGGTGCTTTCCGAGATCGCGACACTGACCGCGGACATCGAGACCTTGCAGGAAAAGCGGGCGGAGAAAGCAGAAATCAACGACGAGCGCCGGGAGCGTCTCGCGGAGAAACGCGACCGCCGTGCCGAACTGGCTGACGCCTTCGACGAGGGCCGGATCGAGACAGCGCGCACGGAGCGCGAGCGTGCCTCGGAGTACATCGAGAAGGTCGAGGCGGAACTCGCCAACCTCGAGGACGAGCGCGACGAGCTGCAGGCGGCGCTCGGCGCTGTCGAGAACGAACTCGAGGAACTCTCGGCGCTTCGCGAGCGACGCGAGGCACTGGCGGCGACCGTCGACCGCCTCGAGACGCTTTATCAGGAGGTCGAAACCCTCGAAGAGACCTACGCGACCTTGCGCGCACAGTTGCGCCGGCAGAACGTCGAAACGCTTGAACGGATGCTCAACGAGACGTTCGACCTCGTCTACGAGAACGACACGTACTCGCGCATCGAACTCGACGGGGAGTACAGGCTGACCGTCTACCAGAAAGACGGGGAGACGCTCGACCCGGACCAGCTCTCGGGCGGCGAGCGGGCGCTTTTCAACCTCAGTCTCCGGTGTGCAATCTACCGGTTGCTCGCGGAAGGGATCGAGGGAACGGCCCCGATGCCGCCGCTCATTCTCGACGAACCGACTGTCTTCCTCGACGAGGGTCACGTGGGCAAGCTCGTCGAACTGGTCGAGGCGATGCGCGACCTCGGCGTCGAGCAAATCCTCGTCGTCAGCCACGACGAGGAACTCGTGGCGGCAGCCGACGACGTGGTGACCGTCAGGAAAGACCCCACGACGAACCGTTCGACTGTCGAGCGGACCGACGCCGTCGACCCGCAGGTGCTCGAGGCCGACGACTGATACTGTCGGCTGTCCGTTCGGACAGATGTTCGACACCCCGGGGTGTCGAATCCTTTCAACACGGTATAGCCGGCAGTACGACGCTCACTCGGTCGCGGTGTCGAGCAACTCCCTCGCCCGTTCGGTGACCTCGTACCCCCGCTCTCCGGCGACAGTCGTCTCGGCAATCATGCCGCCGGCCTGTAGTTCCACGAGCGAGCCGTGGAGGTCACTCTCACAGAGGTCGTACGAACCGAGAAGCGCCCGGACGGCCATCGGACCCGCGGCCTCGAGTTCGACAAGCAGTCCGAGCGCGCGCTCGTCGGGGACCGCGCCCAGCAGTTCGTGTGTCGGTTCCGAAACGTGCCTCGCTGCCGACTCGAGCGGGCCTTCGTCGTCGACGTACTCGATGTCCTCGTTCGACACGTGTCGTCGTTCGCCCGTCTCCGGATTACGGACGAGGCTCGAGTCTGTCGATTCCTTGAGCAGGACGTACCGGTTGCCGTCGCCGTCCCTGACGGTTCGGGGCATCATTGCTCCTCCTCCTCCGGATCGTGGTCGAACTCGCCGGCGTCGGCCCGCCGTTTCAGGTTCCGTGTCTCGTACAGCGCGTAGCCCAGCGCCACGAGGCCAATGGCGGCGACCTGAGCGGCGACCATCGACCCGCGAAACACGGCGACGGTCCCGCCGATACACGTCGCGAGAATGCCGATCTTGTATACGAACACGAGCTTCCAGAACTGCGTCTTCAACGCGGGGTCGGCCCGGTCGTAGTTCTCCCCCATGTCGGGGACATTGAGCGCCCCGGCAGGGTCAGGTACTTCGGGTGACGGGGCCCCCAGGTCGTCGCCCGCCGATTCCTCTTCTTCGGACTCGAGGAAGCCGCCCGTGTTGCCGTCGAACCGGTCGCTCACAGGGGGCGGTACCAGCGCCAGAAGCAAAACTTGTTCGACTCGCTACCGATGTTGCGCTACCTCGATGGCGTTGTCCCCCTCTATCCAGGCCAACGGATTCTCGGTGTCGTACAGTACGACAGCCCCATCGTCGTTGTAGACACCGGTTGCGCCGATGGTACCGGTGTCTGCCTGTCCAACATCCGCCGAACTATCTGTCTGCTTACCCATGTTCTATGGTATGCCATGCCACAACACGTAATATGCTTTCTGGAACCGGCACACTTTCGTCGGACACGCGCGGTGGGAAGACCTTTTACCAACCGCGCCGAACGGTGCGGGCGATGGGGCCCAGACGACGGCATCGGACGCTGGTACTGTCTCTCGGAGCGATACTGGGACTGGTTCAGGCGTATGTGCTCCCGGTCCGGCGGAACCGTGGACCCGAGGGGCGGTGGTGGGAACCGCTCCGGCAGCGTGCGTCACGACTGCTCGGTCGCAGGTTCGACGAAGGGGCAGGACCACGGTCGATCACCCGGGAGGAGTATGCCGGGACACTTCCGGTATCGGTGCCGGTCGCCGAGGAACTGCTCTACCAGCGCGGTTTCGTTCGCAACCCGCTCGCGCGGCTGAAACAGCGGGACGGCACACCGGAATCAGGGTCGTGGGTTGCCCGCGAGAGCCCCCTCGCCACCCGCCAACTCCACTGTATGCTCTTCGAGGTGGACGGAGGGACTGCGGTGTACGCCCACGAGGAGTTCTCGAGTGTCAACCCGCTGTACGCACCGGCGCACTTCGCGGGTATCGACCAGCGAAACCGGGCGGGCGTCGAGCGGGCACGCGACCGGTTGCCACTCGAGGCGCCTCCCGGCGAACGGTCCGACTGATACGGACTGTTGCGATTGTTTTCGGGACCGCCCCCGGGAACTGCCGGTTCACACGCCGACTCGCGAGATGGGTCTCGGTCTGGCGGTGAGGCGAGCGAGGCGAGCCTCGTCGAACCCCGTTCGACGGCGGTACCGAGTCACAACAGTCCGTATGAACCCGGCAGGGGGCGGCGGGGTCCCTCGACTGCAGGCCACCGGAGAGGAAACGCTTATCGAGCAGTCGGCACCTAGGTTGTGCCTGATGGACCAGCGTGAAGTCGACACCGAAGAGGTCGCGGAAATCTACGACGAGTTGCTGAAGACGTACAGGAAAGAGTGGGAGTACCGCGGCCACCGGAGTCTCCACTTCGGCTACTACGACGAGGACCACCAGGAGGCAGGGGAGGCCGCGATGAACACGATGCGGGTCCTCTCCGAAGCGCTCGACATCACCGAGTCGGACCGCGTGCTCAACATCGGGTGTGGTGCCGGGGAGGACTCCGTCTGGAACGCACGTGCGTACGGGGCCACCGTCGTCGGTGTCAATATCAGCGAGTCACAGCTGGAACTGGCCCGCGAGAACGCACGCGAACACGACGTCACGGAGCGAACGGAGTTCGCCTACGACGATTTCCACGAACTCGAGACGGTCGAGGACAACTCCATCGACGTGGTGTGGGGACTCGAGGCGCTGTCGCACTCGGCGGACGTTGGAACCGCCCTCGGGGCGGCCCGGCGGGTACTCGTCCCCGGCGGTCGCATCGGTGTGACCGACCTCTTCGTCCGGCACGACGAGCTAACGCCGGCAGACGAGGACCGTATCCGCACGATAAACGACGCACTGGGCGTCAGGCTCTCCCGCCTCGACGCGTTCGAGGACGCGCTCGCCACGGCAGGGTTCGAGGCGGTCACCGTCCGTGACATCACCGACGGTGTCGAGGAGGCGACACGCCAGCGCTACCGCTTCTCCCGGGTTGCACGTCCGGTCGGTCGAGTCCTCGGCGCTCTCGGCGCCGTCTCGGCCACGCGGGTCGATGCTCTCGAGGCAAACGCCGCCATCCACCACCTCGTCACCGAGGGCGTGCTCGGATACTACGTGGTCACCGCCGGGCGCCCGGACCGCTCCTGAGCCCGCGACAGGAGCCACCACTCGCCGACGTAGTATACCGCCCCGACGGTCAGCCCCCAGCTAACGTGGCCCAGCAGCGAGACGAGCGTGAGGTTGGGGACGGGAAGCGCCACGCCGGAACTGACGAACTCGAGCCAGAGCGGCATCACCACGCCGGCGGCGACCGCCCACAGCGTGATGCTGACCGCGACTGCGGTTCCGAGACGCCTGACTGGCCGCTCGCTGTACTCGACCGGAAGCACCGAGAGCAGTCCCGCGTACCCGAGTGCGAAGACGACGCTGTGGAACTCGTGTGTGACGACGCCGACGAGCGGGTCCCGAATCCCGTAGAGCGCGCCGACGACGCCGACGAGCCCCTCGAACGCCTGCATCGTGGCCGCCATCGCGACGCCGGCGAGAAGGCCGGCACCCACCGCGAGCCCTAGCCGGGATCTGGGTACGCCATGTTCGCGTGCGCGACTGCCGCCCGCCGCGTCCGTCCGCGTCAGTTCCAGCGAGACAGCCGTCCCGTCCGTGTCGACTGTGGTCCCGACGGACGCACCAAAGCTCTCCGCGAGGAGACGAACGATGTTCAGCCCGAAGCCGGTCGTCGGGTCGTCGAACTCGGCGATCCGGCCAGTCTCGAGCAGTGTCTGCTGGCGCTCCGGCAGGCCGGGTCCGTCGTCGCGAACGCTGACGGTGACCCCCTCTCTGCTCGTCTCTGTCGTGACGCTGACGTGTGGCTCGTCCGACCGGTCGTGTTCGACGGCATTCCGTACCAGTTGTGTGAGCACCTCCTCGAGATGAGGGCCCGCAAGCACCGTCGCGCCCGTGTCGGCATCGACCGTGTACGCCGCTCCCGGGAACTCCTCGCGGACCGACGCGACGGCGTTTGCGAGACACGTCCCGACATCGACCGGCTGACGCGAGAGAACCGCTCCGTCGCCGGTGTCCGTGAGGTACTTGACGCTCTCGACGGCGTCGACGACGCTGTCGGCCTGTCGTTCGATCGTTTCGAGCGAGTCCGGGTTCTCTCGCTCCCTGATAGTGATTAGTGCGACGGTTTACCGGTTCTTCACCACCCCGGGGTGGTGAGAGACCGGTAACGACTCGCACTAATCACTATGAGTACCTGCGTGTGGCCCTTGATAGCCGCCGCCGTGTTGATCACCTCGTCACGGAGCAGCCGGTTGAGCAACACGAGGCGGTTTGCCTGCTGACGGAGTGCGGTCCGCTGTGATCTGTTCCGGCCGGCGTAGACGCCGGTGAGTGCCCCGCCGACAAGCCCCGGCGATCAGGAAATTCGAGAGGATGGTCTCGCCCTGCAGTGCCTTCGGGTTCATCAGCGCCCCGGGGTCGGAACCCAGTATCGTCAGGACGACCAGCGCGCTCATCACGGCGACACCGACCAGACACCAGCCCGTGACTGTTCGGACGAACGACCGCGGGTAGCGCCCGACGGCGAGGACGACGCCCGCGGCTGCGAGCGTCAGTCCGAGCACGAGCGGAACGAGCCCGCCAAAGAAAAACTGCGTCCTCGTCTCCGTGGCCGCGAGGGAGACGGTAAACCGGGTCAACCCGAACCCGACCAGTGCCACGACCAGCCCGCTGACGGACAACGATCGGAGTTCCATCTCCCTCGACTACGGCCAACCCCCTTATACGAGTGTGCCGGGACTGTGCCGTGTCGTCAGAGCCGTCGTCGACTGCCAGTACCGACGAGTGAGGCGCCGTGGCTCCGCGCGGGGTGTCTCCACGCCGTGGCTGGTGCCACGGGACAGCGGCGGGCGGTGTCCCGGGACCGGGGATGTTTTTACGCGCGGAAGCAAACAGCGGCCAACATGGGTCAATCGGAACTGGGGGCCTACACCGCGGACGAGGACCGACCCGCCGCGGCAGAGGCCGAAGCAGTCGCCGGCGAGGGTACCGGAACCGGTGCTGCCGTCGTCGACGCGAGCGAGCAGGTCTACGGCGACGCAGAGGGTACTGTCGACATCGCCGTCATGCAGGTCGACTACACCGTCGAGGGCAGCGGAGACGACGAGTATCCCGTCGTGCACGTCTTCGGCCGGACCGACGAGCGAGAGCTCGTCCACGTTCGCGTGCTCGAGTTCAGGCCGTACTTCTATGCGCCAGCCGCGAACGTCACCGAGGGACGTCTCCGGGAGTACGACCGGCTCACGGGGTGGGACGAAACCGACGACGACGGCGAACCCTTCGAGTCCATCAGGGGCGAACGCCTCGTCAAAATCTACGGGCAGACGCCGCGGGACGTGGGACGCATCCGTGACGATTTCGACCACTACGAGGCCGATATCCTCTTTCCGAACCGTTTTCTCATCGACAAGGACATCACGAGCGGGGTGCGCGTCCCCGACCGCGAGGTCGACGACGACACCGACGGCCGGACGCTGCGTGTCCACCACGCGGAGGTCGAGCCCGTCGACCTGACCGTCGAGCCGCGAGTCAACACCTTTGACATCGAAGTGGACGACCGGCAGGGGTTCCCGGAGGACGGCGAGGAGACCATCATCTGTATCGCCAGCCACGACTCCGACCGCGACGAGTACGTCCTCTGGCTCTACGACGCCCCGACGGGGACGGACCCGCCGGCGCGGCTCGACGGCTACGAACCTATCGTCGACGGCGCGACACTCGACGTCGACGTCCGCGCCTTCGAGACCGAAGCGGCGATGCTCGACGCCTTCCTGGGCTACATCGAGCGGACGGACCCGGATATCGCGACGGGGTGGAACTTCACCGACTTCGACGCCCCCTATCTGCTGGACCGTCTCGAGATGCTCGACAGTGGCACCGACCGGGGCGTGAACGTCGAGCGCCTCTCGCGCGTCGACGAGGTGTGGCGCAGCGACTGGCAGGGCCCCGACGTCAAGGGGCGGGTGATGTTCGACCTCCTCTATGCGTACCAGCGCACACAGTTTACGGAACTGGATTCGTACCGCCTCGAGGACGTCGGCACGCGCGAACTCGGCGTCGGCAAGGAGCGCTACGCGGGCGACATCGGCGACCTCTGGGAGGAAGACCCAGAGCGCCTCCTCGAGTACAACCTCCGGGACGTCGAACTGTGCGTGGAACTGGACCGCGACCAGGACATCATCGCGTTCTGGAACGAGGTCCGGCAGTTCGTCGGCTGCAAGATCGAGGACGCAACCACGCCAGGCGACGCCGTGGATATGTACGTCCTCCACAAACTCCACGACGAGTTCGCCCTCCCCTCGAAGGGGAAACAGGAGAGCGAGGACTACGAGGGCGGGGCCGTCTTCGACCCGATTACCGGGGTTCGAGAAAATGTCAGCGTTCTAGACTTAAAGAGCCTCTACCCGATGTGCATGGTAACCACGAACGCCTCCCCGGAGACGAAAGTCGACCCCAAGCGCTACGACGGGGAAACCTACCGGGCGCCCAACGGGACTCACTTCCGCAAGGAGCCCGACGGTGCGATCCGCGAGATGGTCGACGAACTGCTGACAGAACGCGAGGAGAAAAAGTCCCTCCGGAACGAGTACGGCCCTGAAAGTGACGAATACGACCAGTACGACCGACAGCAATCAGCTGTCAAGGTGATTATGAACTGTTTCACGCCGGATACCGAGGTTCTGACACCCGAGGGCGTACAGGGTATCCGGGAACTGGACGTCGGAGACAAGGTGTACTCGCTGGACCCCGAGACGATGGAGATGGAGGTAAAACCTGTCGTCGAGACACACGCCTACCCCGAGTACGACGGACAACTCGTGGACATCCAGACGAGCAAGATCGACTTCCGGGTGACGCCGAACCACCGGATGCTCGTCCGGAAAAACGACAAAAACGGGATTACCGAAAAAAAGTGGGACTTCGTCGAGGCCGGTGACTTATACGACTACTGCCACTACGAGATGCCCCACGACTGGGAGTTCGATCACGGGGACGAACTCGAGAGGATCGACCTGACGCAGGTACTCGACAGGACGTACGAGGTGTGGGTGCGTCCGGCCGTCCACGGCCAGACATTCATATCCCAGTTGGGCTGGGAACCACCGACGGTAGTAAAAAACGATCTCGGTGTCGAGGGCTATGTATTTAGTGCCGACGAGTTCGAGACCCACCGCGAGTATATCGAGTCGGTCGCAGAGGAGAGCTACATTCACAGCAAGTCGAACCGCAAGTGGATCCCCCGAACGTACGATGGTGACGACTTCGTAGAGTTGCTGGCCTGGTACGTGACGGAGGGGAACGTCTACATTTCGGAGCCGAAACAGTTCGGAAATCAGTTCCGTGGCCCGTCCACAACTGTCAAACTTGCTCAGGAAGCGCCGGCTATTCCCGATGGTGGAGGGGACGATCATAGTCACATCGGAAGGCTTCTCGATCGGATGGGCTTCGATTGCTATGCGAACACGCGGGCCTACCAGTTTACGTCGAAACTGTTGGGCGAGTTCCTCCGCCGGACGTGCGGGAAGGGTAGTTTCGATAAGCGTATTCCCGAGTTCGTCTTTGACCTGAGCGGGCGTCAGAAGAGACTGTTTCTCGAAACACTTGTCGCAGGCGATGGCGACCGACAGACCAACTCGTGGCGATACACCACATCGAGCGACCAGTTGCGTGACGACGTGTTACAACTCTGTGTCCACCTGGGGCTGACAGCAAGCTACAACCGGGACAGTGGTTCGTGGCGGATATACTGCACCGAGGACGCGAAGAACTCATTTCGGATGTATCGAAGTGGTTCACGGAGTACAACCGAGGATGGCGTCTACTGCGTGACGGTCAAAGATAATCATACGCTCATCGCCGGCAGAAATGGCAAGTTCCAGAATACATCACAATCATTATACGGCGTGTTGGGGTGGGACCGTTTTCGCCTCTACGACAGGGAAATGGGCGCGGCCGTCACCGCCACGGGCCGGGAGGTCATCGAGTACACCGAGGAGGTAACGAACAAACTTGACAAAGAAGTTATATATGGTGACACCGATTCGGTCATGGTGAGTATGGGGCAGGACATCTCCAAGGATGAGGGCATCGAGCAGTCCTTCGAGTTGGAGGAGCAGATCAACGACTCCTACGACGAGTTCGCCCGGGAGCGGTTGAACGCGGAGCAACACCGCTTCGAAATCGAGTTCGAGAAGCTCTACCGGCGGTTCTTCCAGGCAGGCAAAAAGAAGCGTTACGCCGGTCATATTGTGTGGAAGGAGGGGAAAGATGTCGACGATATCGACATCACGGGCTTCGAGTACCAGCGTTCGGACATCGCACCCATCACGAAGCGGGTCCAGAAGGAGGTCATCGACATGATCGTCATGGGGGAAGACGTCGACGAGATCACGACTTACGTCACCGAGGTCATCGAGGACTTCAAGGAGGGCAACGTCGACCCGGAGGAGGTCGGCATCCCGGGTGGCATCGGGAAGCGTCTCGACAACTACGACACGGACACGGCCCAGGTCCGGGGCGCAAAGTACGCGAATCTCCTGCTGGGGACGAACTTCCAGCGTGGCTCGAAGCCAAAGCGGCTGTATCTCGATCGCGTCCACGCGGATTTCTTCGAGCGGATCGAGGCGGAGAAGGGACTCGACCCCGCCGAGGACGTGCTGTACGGGGAGTTCCGGCGCGACCCCGACGTTATCTGTTTCGAGTACGCCGACCAGCTCCCCGAGGAGTTCGAGGTCGACTGGGAGAAGATGCTCGACAAGACGCTCAAGGG
>JAZKTU010000076.1:0-14978 GCA_036625385.1 Halovenus sp.
TTTACCGGTTCTTCACCACCCCGGGGTGGTGAGAGACCGGTAACGACTCGCACTGATCACTATGAGTCACCGCCGCTCGCCGCCGAACTGCGATCGGACGAGTTTCGCCTCCGCCTTGCGCAGGTGTTCCGAAGCGGTACTCGGCGCACACCCGAGCCGTTCGGCGACGTCCTTGTGGGTCGCGCCCCGGGGTTGGTCGTAGTAGCCGAGTTCCAGCGCCGCGAGCACGGCCTCGCGCTGGCGATCGCTGAGCGGCGGTGCGACCGAGCTGGCCGCGAACTGCTGCTCGCCGACCTCGTGGACTTCGAGGTCGATCTCGTCTGGCAGTGTGTCGACGATGCGGCTGATAGCCGATGCCGCACCGATCAGCCGCACGTGGACGCCGCCGTCCTCGTACACCGCGGGCGGCAGGAGGACGAACCGTTCGCGGGCGAACGATTCAAAACACCGGTGCCATGAACGGCACTTCGCCGAAATCGATCGACATGAGCAGATAGAACCCGTCAGTTGGGGCGGCCGCAACCTCCGCGTTTCTGACCTCGGGCGCGTCCGCGAGTCCGGACAGCAGTGCCTCGTCGTCGCCCTCGACGTGGAACAGACCAGTCATCCCCGGCGACTCCGAGATGTTCAGTGCGAGCGCCCGGGCCCGATCAACGTGGGCCGACGCCGCGATCAACACGAACGCCCGTGGCGCGAGTTCAAGCGGTGGTTCGAGTGTCAGGCGTAGATACTTCATTTCCGACCGCTCCGCGTCCACCCGGCTTAAAACAACGCCACATACCTCGCAGAACTGATACCTGTAGTTCGCCCCTCTCTTCGAACATGCCAGCGACATCGACGGACACGACCGCAGTATCGATAGGTGCCGACGACCTGCCCCGGGCGTTCGGATCGATCACGGCACTCGATGGGGTCGACGTGACAGTCGAGGAGCCAGAGATCGTCGGCCTCGTCGGACCGAACGGAGCGGGCAAGACGACTCTCATCCGATGTTTGCTCGGGCTACTGGACCCGACGGCGGGGTCGAGCAGTATCAGCGGGACGCAGTCGAGCGAACTCGATCGAACCGCTCGGGCGCAGCTCGGGTATATGCCACAGGACGTTGCCGTCTACCGTGACCTTTCGGTCCGGGAGAACGTCGCCTTTTTGCGCGCCTCTACGGGGTCGAGAACCCCGGAGCGGCGATCGACGAGGCGCTTTCGTTCGTCGACCTGCGCGGGCGCGAGGACGCCCGCATCGGCGAGCTCTCGGGTGGGATGATCCGCCGCACGAGCCTCGCCTGTACGCTGGTTGCCGACCCGGACGTGCTCTTTCTCGACGAGCCGACGGTCGGCCTCGACCCGAAGCTCCGTGCGGAGATGTGGGACCGCTTCCGGGAGCGCCGCAAGGCAGGAACGCTGCTGGTCGTCTCCACCCACTACCTCGGCGAGGCCGAGAACTGCGATCGGGTTCTCTTTCTCCGGGATGGCCGTGTGCTGGCGTTCGATCGACCGGACGCGCTGCTCGATCGAACCGGGACCTCGACGCTCACCGAGTCGTTCCTCTCGCTGCTCGAAACCGACGGATCCGACAGTTCGTCTCCGCGCAGAGGTGAGGTGGCGTGAGGCCGGCACTCGCAGTCGCGTCGAGACTGCTGCTGGAGCTGCGGGGCGATCGCCGAACGCTCGGCCTCGTCGTGGTCGTGCCGGCGTTTATCATCTTCCTGTTCTCGGAGGTGTTCCCGGCGCCGCTTTCGAGCCAGCGGGTCGCGCCGATCCTGCTCGGCGTGTTCGTGTTCGTGCTCACGTACCTCCTGACGGCGATCGGCTTTCTCCGCGAGCGGGAGTCGGGCACGCTCGAACGCGTACTGGTCTCTCCGATCCGGCGGAGCGAACTCGTCGCCGGATACGTGTTCGGGTTCGGCGTGCTGGCAGTCGTCCAGTCGGTCGTCCTGCTCGCGGCGGGGATCGTCTTCCTGGACGTGGAGTTCGTCCACGGCGTCGGCCCGTTTTTCCTCCTCGAACTGCTGGGTGCGTTTGCCGGACTCGGATTTGGCATCGTCGTCTCACTGTTCGCGGAAAACGAGTTCCAGGTCCAGCAGTTGATGCCCGTTGTCATCGGCCCCCAGATCGTCCTCGGAAACACGTTCCTGCCGGTCGAATCGCTCGCATGGTATCTCGAATATCCAGCCTGGACGATGCCGGTCACGCACCTGGTGCGGGGGCTCGAGTACGTCGTCCGTGGCGCCGGCGATCCGGCGGACTTCTGGCTGGCGATCGGTGCGCTGACACTGCTGACTACCGTCTCGATGGCGGCCGCTGCCGCCGCCGTGAATCGGGCTGCCTGATACTGACGGGTGGAACTCCTGGCGGATTTTCGCTGTCAGCATGGACGGGTTGTCGCTGCCTTCGGCGTCCGGCGGGCGCTGTCCCGGCCTGTGTGGCCCGACACAGCACGATGGATTAGCAGCGCGGCGACCAGCGGGAGCAAGGGAAGCGCACAGCGAGTGGGTGACCGGCCAAAGGGAGCCCACCACCCGCTCGAACGGCGACCGGAGCCCCGAGAGTCCTCCGGGTTGCGCCATCGGGGGCTTTCACCACTTCTTCATACTGCCGGCTGTAAGTTCGTAAAGATATTCGCCACCCCGGGGTGGTGAATTCTTTCAAAATGTTACAGCCGGCAGTATCACCGACCGCAGGATGTGAGTCTCTCCCGAGAGAGTCACCGATCGCTTCGGATTCCACCTCAACTACAGAGCCATCTTGCACCAGGATATGGGTAGGAGACAGGACTGACGACACCCACAGTGCGGTGTCTCTCTCCTTGGTTACTGTGATTCTACCGGCAGCGTTTTAGGCAAACCTAAAAACATAAACCCGTGGAGGCGAATGCAGTGGACAATGAGCGAATCAGCAAAGCGCCGCGACGGACCGACCGGTGCATCGGGCAGCGACAGCGACACGTACACCTTCGCCGACGTCAGTGTCGTGATGGGGACGTACAACGAGGAGGCGGCGATCGGGAGGGTGCTCTCGGATATCGACGACGTGACCGACGGTCGGGCGGAGGTCGTCTGTGTGGACGGGTCCGCCGACCGGACCCCGGAAATCGCCCGCGACCACGGCGCGCGCGTGATCGAACAGGAACCCCAGGGGTACGGCGTTGCGGTGCGGGAGGCAGTACTCGCGCCCGACCGGCCGGTCGTGGTCACGACCGACTGTGACGACACCTACCCCATGGAGCAACTCCCCGAGTTTCTGGAACTGATCAACGAGGGCTACGACGTGGTCAGTGGCGACCGCCTCTACCACGGTGCGGAGGCGATGCCGGCGTTCAACCGACTCGGCAACCGCCTCTTCGCCCTCGGTGCGAGCGTCCTGATGGGAAGACGCGTCCACGACACGACCACGGGGATGCGCGCCTACCGCCGGGAGGTCGTCGAGTCCATCGAGTGGACCGAGAACACCGGACTGTCCGCAGAACTGCTCATCCGGCCGCTGATGCGGGGGTACGACGTCCGCGAACACCCCATCGAGTACCGGGAACGAAAGGGCGAGACGAAACTCGATCCGATCGAGGGTGGCGCGGCGATCGCGAAATCCATCGCGAAAGTCGCGCTCGAAGAACGGTTCCGCTGAACCGCGCCCGCCGCGTTCGATTACTCTTCCGCTACACGCTGTGCCCGTCGCGTTCCCTCATCCGTCCGCCGACAGCGTCGCATTCATCGACACGCCGGCTCGGTGTTGGCCGGGGATGTACGCCGCCTCCCCGCCACACCGCGACGGCACGCGACACACCTCTAGATACGGCGACAGCGCACGGTACTCCCCGTCTTCGCGGAGCAACGGCAACCGGGTGACGTACTCGAAGCCGCCGAGCGCGCCGTAGCCGACGTAAGTAACCAGCCGGAGCGGGCTCTCGCCGTCGTGGGCAACGGTGAGGTTTCGCTCGAATGACGGCGAGCGCACGGAGATGTTGCCGCCGCTTGCGACGACCGTCGCATCGATGTCTCCGCCCAGTGCAGCCGCGGTGCTGTCGCCCTCGCCGTCGACGCTTGCCCGCAGTTCGACGATCCCGGCCCCGTCCGGCACGCCCATCGTGAGGTCCAGCCGTACCCGTTGCCCGCTGACGTGGTCGATCTCGCGGAGCAGCGGCGTCACCGACCGCCCGGTGAACGGGGCCCACTCGCCCCGGAATGTGTACCGGTACAGCGTCCGGTCCGGGAAGGCGTCGACGACGGCGAACTCCCGGTGCTTTAGCGCGTAGACGACCTCGCCATCGAAGTCTGGGTCGTTGCGCAGCGGCTGGAAGGGATGGTTGAGCCAGTCGCCGTACGGTGTCGGGAGAAACACCAGGTCGTGGTCGAAGGAGCTCCGCTCGATCGGTTCGTACGCCCGCTCGTACTCCTGGGTCGTCCCGTAGTTGTCCGCGAGCGGGGCCGCGATCGCTCCGACGGTCGCGCCGGCAACGAGCAGCACCGCGACGACCCCGCCGGCGGTCAGTACCCGCGTCGCGTCGCCCCCGAGGCGGGTCCGGAGTCGGCCTGGGACCCCACCGAGCCACGTTATCCCGACCGCGCCGAGCGTGACCAGGGGCAACAACAACCCGACGTGGTAGTACGGCCCGAGAATGGAGATGAGCCCGTCGTTGGGGTTCGAGAGGTCCCCGAGGACGTTCAGCGTCCCCCAGAAATAGACGTTTCCGGCTACGATCGTCACGAGAGTCCCGAGTACCGCGAGCACGCGTGGGTCCGTCCGCCGCTGTGGCCGCCGGAGCACTGCCCCAGCTCCGATAGCGGCGACGGCAGTCCCGACGAAGCCAGCCGGCGCCCACTGCGTGCTGTACTGCCAGAGGTTGCGCGCAGTCGCTTCGAGTGCCAGTGCGGGCGTGTAGTTGCGTTCGTAGCCGAGGAGTTCGCGGGTGCCGAATCCGGGGCCGTCCCGCGGCGCGAACGCCTCGTACGGGAAAAGTAACGGGTCGCCCGTCACGACGGCGTTGTAGCCGAGTGCAACGGCGACGCCGGCGAGACCGAGAGCGGCGGTGAGACTCTGTCGCAGCACCGTCTGTCGATCGAGAGTTCGCAGCGTCCACAGCGCGTGACAGATGAACGGTGCCGCGAACAGGACGGCGGTGTAGGGTCGCGCCCAGAAGGAGAACCCGATAGCACCGCCGGCCAGCGCAGCGAACCCTCGGTCGCCGGTGCGGTCCGCCCGGAGATACGCCCACGCGAACAGCAGATTCAACACGAACGCCGGCACGTACGGGAGGAAGACCGCGGCCTGTACGACGAACAGCGGCGAGAGTGCGAGCGACCCAGCGGCCAGCAGACCCGTTCTGTCGTCAAAGACCTCGGAGACGACGCCTTTGATCAGTGCCACCGCGAGCGCGGCGAGGACTGCGAGCGCAAGCCGGTAGGAGCCGACGAGGCCGCCGAGTGCGAACAGCCCGGCGGTGACCGGCGTATACTTGGGATAGAGTACCCCGTCCTCGGCGACGAAAAACCACGGTCGGAACGACTCGGCGACCGGCGGTGTCATCGTCAGCTCCCCCTCGAGCAGCATCTCCGCCTGCTGGAGATAGACGGCTTCGTCGTGGTTCGCGGTGTAGTGTGGGAACACGCCCTCGCCGATCAGATAGACCGCCACTCCCGTCAGGACTGCAAGCAGGAGCGTCGCCCTCCGGTCCCGGCACCACTCGACGAGTCGGCCGACCCGCGAACCTGCCGGTGTCGTCACCGTCCCTTCACCTCCGGTCCGTGTCGACGACGCCGGGTCACGTCCCGTCGTAGCCGTCCTGCCAGAGGATGACCACCATCGATAGCGCGGAGATACAGACGAGGATCAGTGCCGGGATCGCTGACTGGCCGTAGTAGGCGGCCTCCTGGACCTGCCAGATGTATGTGACGATCGTCTCGCCGCCGAGCGGTTTCAAGATCAGTGTCGCCGGCAACTCCTTCATCGTCGTCAGGAAGACGAGCGCGCCGCCGGCGACCACACCCGGCGTGATCTGTGGTAACACCACCCGCCGGAACGACTGCAGCGACGTATCGCCCATCGTCTGTGCTGCCTCGACGTGTTTCGGGTCGACCTGCAGTATCGAGGAGTTCATCGCCCCGACGGCCTGCGGGACGAACCGGACGACGTACGCGAAGACGAGTATGAAAACTGTCCCGTACAGCACGTCGGCGAAGCGCAACCCGAAGAAGATCAGCGCGAGTCCGACGACGACCCCCGGCGTCGCGTACCCGATGTAGCTCGCCCGCTCGGGGAGAGAGCCCAGCCGCGAGTTGCTGCGCGCGGAGAGATACGCCAGCGGCAGGCCAACGAACACCGCCACGACTGCCGCGGCGAACGAGACGCTCACGGAGTTGAGAATATACCCCAGCTCGAACTCGAAGCCGCCCTGGGCGAACCCCGGCGAGGGGCGTCCCAGCCACATCAACAAAATTCCGATCGGCAAGGCGAGTCCGAGCCCGGCGATGAGCGCACAGAACGCGAGCGCCGGCCCCTTCCAGCGACCGAGACTGATCTGCCCCGGACGGCGGCTGCCACTCGACACGTGTGCGCCCTCGCTGCTGGCGCTGATCCGGGACTCCAGTGCCAGGATCACGACTGTCAGCGCCACCAACAGCAGCGACATAACGGCTGCCCGCCCGAGAAAGAAGTTGTCGTACCAGACGAATATCATCCGCGTGAACACGTCGTACCGCATGATCTGTGGCGTCCCGAAATCCGACAACGTGTACAGCGCGACCAGCAACGACCCCGCGGCGATGCCGGGTTTGATCTGTGGCAGTGTCACCCGTCGAAACGCCTCCCAGCGGGAGTGGTTCAGCGTCCGCGCAGCCTCGACCACGGTGCCGTCGAACGAGAGCAACGAGGCCCGCGTCGTGAGGTAGACGTACGGGTACGTATACAGCGTCAACACCAGCGTCGCCCCGAAGAGGCCGTAGATTTCGGGGAGTTCCTGGATGCCGAGCGGTGCGAGAACATCTTGCAACACGCCGCGCGGACCGAAGGCTGAGACGAAAGTGAACGCGCCGATGTAGCTGGGTATCACCAGCGGCAGGGCCGCGGCGATCGTCCAGAACCGCCGGAACGGAAGGTCCGTCTGAACGGTCAGAATCGCCAGCGGCACACCGACCAGGATCGAACAGGCCGTCACGAATCCGGTCAACACCAGCGAATTGAGGACGATTCCGAGCGTATCTCCGCTGAACACGAACGAGACGACCTCGTCGGTCCCGACGCGCCTGGCCTCCTGGAGGAGCCACGCGAACGGCGTCAGCAGGAGTAGTGCGATCAGCGTCGACAGCACTGCGAGCGTCGGGATACGCTTTATGAACTCGAGAAGCCGCCGGCGTGTCGCCTTGCCCCGGAGTATGAACCGCCGGCGCAACGACCGACCCTTGCCGGCGGAGTCTGCTGTGCTGTCCATCCATCGGGAATTCGGTAGCTATTTGTTAGAGGATTCCGGTTTCGTTCAGCAGTTCGAGCGTCGGTCCGGTATCCGACAGTTCGGCGAGGTCGACCTCCGGCGGATTCAGTTCGTCGATCGTCGGTAGTCCGCCGACCGGGTTGACGCCGGGAATCGTCGGATATGCGAACGTCCGCGTCGCGAAAAACTCCTGGGCCTCCGCCGAGAGGATGTGCCGGATGAAGTTCTCGGCGAGTTCCACGTCGCTGGTACCCTCGATAATCTGTGCCCCCGAGACGTTGATCAGCGCACCCGCGTCGTTGGTAGTGAAGGTGAGTTCGACCGGGGCGTTCTGGCGTGCGTTGCGAACGCGCAACGCGTAGTAATGGTTTGCAAACCCAGCGGTGAGGGCACCGTTTGCGACCTCGTTCGAGATGCGGAACTCGTTGGGGAACTGCTCGATACCGGAGTCGACCATGCCGTCGAGCCACGACCGTGTCTCCGACCTGCCGCGGATCAGCCGCATCGCTGTAATGAACGACTGGAATGCGCTGTAGGTCGGTGCCCAGCCCATGGCGTCCTCGAACACGGCTGTCTCGGGGAACTCCCGGACGGTGTCCGGGATATCGGAGGCGCTCAGCTGGTTCGTGTTGAACGGCACGGCGCGGGCACGCCCGGCGAACCCGATCCAACCCTCGGCCTGTAGCCCCGCGGGTACATCGTCGGTGATCTCCGGGGGCAGCGACCGCGCCGCACCGTTCCGGGCCACGTTGCCCAGCGATCCAGCGTCGACAGCGAGGAACAGGTCCGCCGGGCTCCCGCCGCCCTCGACCTCCTCCGTGATCCGGTTCGAGAGCAGACTGGAGGTGTCAAGCGAATGCTGGTAGGAAAACTCCGAGTAGATACTCGAAAACGTATCGAGCAGGTCCAGGTACAGCCCACCTTCACCGCCCCCGAGGTAGAAATTCAACTCTCCCTCGAGGTCCGGTAACTCGCTGATCGAGGTACCACCGGGTGTCGGCCGGTCCGAGACCAGCGGTCCGGAGCCACGGAAAGTCGTGAGGGCTCCACTGATCTCCTCGCCGTCGTCGCCGCCGAGTGTGCCGAAACACCCCGCCACGCTTGCCGACCCCGCCGCAGCCGCACCCGCGAGAAACCGTCGCCGGTCGAACCGCCACTCGCCTGTTGTCCGGTCGCTCTCTCCCTCCGTTCGTCCGCTGTCGTGCTCGCGTGGATCGGTCATGTTTTAGGCTAGCCTAAATTATTTTTATATCTATCGGTTCAGTCGTCGGCCGGCACGCGTTCGAGCGCGGCGAGCGCATCGAGCCAGTCGTGCATGTGTTCGCCGACGTAGGGGAGAAACTCGCCGTTCCGGTAGGCGTCGGTTTCGGCACCGAGGAGGGCGTCGGCCATTGCACGGTAGGCCTCGGCGTAGCTGCCGGCGCCGGCACCGCTGTCGTCGATCAGTTCCCAGAGGTGCTCGTTGAGTTCCAGGCCGGCAACCTCGTTGTGGAGGTCGTCGAACGTCGACCGCGGTGCCTTGTTGTGTTCACAGAGCGGCCCGCCGTTGTATATCTGTTTGCCCAGCACGTCACAGGCGCGCTTGAGAAACACGCCGCTCCAGATATCGTCGAACCGTCCGACGTCCCACTCGTTGTCGTCCATCGGGAGCTGGTAGAAGGCCGGAATCACCTCCCGGCGGAAGGCGAGATTCATCGAACAGACGGTGAGGTAGTCGCCGGGGGCGGCGACGAAGTCCCGCTCGATATCCCTCGCCGTGGTCCGGGTCTGTGCCTGTCCCTCGAGGTCACCGTCCATCAGAATCCGCACGGCGTCGAGGTCCGGGACGTTCGTCCACAGCCCCTGTGAGGCGACGATATCGCCCCGCTCGACGGTCGCCGTGGCCGTCCCGACCGTCTCGTCCATCGCCGAGTACGGGTAGCCACGCGGGTACAGTCCGTGTTCGTCCGCCCGCTGATAGAGGACGTTCACCCACCGCTCGTCCGACGAGACCGACTCGATCGGTCCCTCGTAGGCGAGGTTCGCCATGTGTCTCCCGAAGAAATTCTCGGTTCCGTGGGGCAGCGTGTCGTCGTCGATGAAGACGCCGTACTCGAACCGGGGATGTTCCCACATGTAGAGGAGCCCGAAACTGGTCTCGGCGTGACTCGCCGCCGGAACCACGTGCGCGTAGGAGTCGATCCCCTGTTCGGCGTACCACTCCTCCCGACGGGTCCCGTCGAAGACAGCCCCGGCGACGCCGAGGTCGGCGAGCATCTCCGCCATCGCTTCCGTCTCGCAGAAATCCTCCGTCACGAGCAGGAAAAACAGCTGCGACGTATCGAAGCCGTGTTCGCGGGCGTTTTCGACGTACGCCCGCACGCAGTCGTACTCCCGGACCGTGGGCACTATCACACAGACGTTCTGGGCTGTGTCCGCCGTTGCGCGTCTCACGCCCCGACGTATTTTAGGCCGACCTAAAAATCTGACGGTTCGGACTCCGGGAGTTCGCGCTCCCGGCCGAGCGCCTCCCGGGAGACGCTGAGCCCGAGTGCGGCGACAGCGCCACCGGCGACTGTCACGGCGTTCTTGATCGCGTGGTCGAGGATTGCGGCGGCGAGCGCAGTCGCCGCTCCGATGGGGGCAACGGCGACGACTATGGCGGTGAACGCCGCCTCGTAGAGCCCGATGCCGCCCTGTGAGAGCGGGAGGACCTTCGCCAGGTTCCCGACTGTCACCGCGAGCATCCCGACGGCGAGCAACGCGGGAGCCTGGAGTATGCCGCTTCCCACCACGGTCCGGACGACGAGGACGGCGGTCAGTACGTCGAGTGCCCACACGGCGAGGCTGCCGAGGCTGATTCTCGCGAGGGCCCGGGAGTCCGTCGCGACGGCGCCCACGTCGGTACCGAAACGGCTGAGCGCCTCGACGACTCGGGCGAACCGCGCGCCGTCGACCCACTCTTCCATTCGTCCCGCCGGTCGCCATCCGGACCGGGCAACGAGAACGATAGCCCCTGCCAGGCAGATGCCGACGGTTCCGACGACAGCGGCACCGACGAGAACGGTCCGGGACCGGCCGGGCGCGACGGTCCTGCCGCTTGCGACCAGCCACACGAGCGCAACCGCAGCGAACGACACCAGTGCGAGCAGGTCGAACAGACGCTCGACCGTCAGCGACGCCGCGCCGGTGGTGTACGGGACGTCCTTCCGGGTTTTGAGGAGGTGCGCCCGCACGCCGTCGCCGGCCCGCGCCGGGACAACCAGGTTCGCCAACTGGCTCACGAAGACGGCTGCGGTGAGAAAGCCGCCGCCACAGCGCCGTCCCATCGCCGCGAGGATGTCGTCGTACCGGTGACCGCGAAGCGGCCACGAGAGGACGTACACGCCCACGGCGAGCGCCAGGATACCCGGCTCCCCCACGCGGAACGCGTCGATTACCTGGTCAGTTTCGACTGTTCTGGCTGCGAGCGCGACGCCCGCCACGAGCACCAGGCCCGTCCCGAGCAGGCTCAGCCACCGACGCGCGAGGAACTCCCGCACCGAGCGACTGCTGACCCGATCTCCCATACCGGCCGCTGACACTCCAAATATTTAAGCCCACCTAAAACTGAATATTTCGACAGTATTCTGCCGCATTTATCGAAGACGGAAAGTAGCGCCCCCTGCCTGCCCGGTATCGGCGGGGCGCCCGACTGCCGGCCGCGGGTTACCGTTCCCCGGACAGGCGGCGTCGTCCGGCCTGGCAGGGCCGTCCCTGGACGCGGGCTACAGGTAGGCGGAGTCCCAGCGGGTCGGCTTGCGGGCGTTCCCGCAGGTATCACACTGGATACGCCCCATCGCGTCCATCGCGTTCGCGAGGGTGTTGCACTTCGAGCACCAGTATCCGTATATCTCTTCGGCCTCCGGGTCGTTGAACACGACGTGGAAAGGGGCGATCGACCCGTTCTCCGTGTTGTTGTGGTTGATGTACACCGTCTCGCTATTGACCTGCAGTTCCTCGATCCCCGTCTGGTCGATCTCGGCGTAGATGTTCTCGATGTACGGGGTCCCGTCGATCTCGACTTCCTCCTCGCCGATCTTCGAGAGTCCCCGCTCCTCGTAGAACGCGTTCCCGCCAGCGTTGTCCGCGAGAACGCGTCCCTGGAGGGTGGTCGCGCCGCGGTCGGCGAGTTCCTCGCGCGTCGCCTCGAAGAGTTGCTCGCCGTAGTCCTCGCCGCGGTAGTCCGGGTCCACGTGGAGCCACAGAATCTCGCCCGTGGAGTCCCCCGAAATAATGCTGTCGGAGAAGGCGACGACCTGCCCGTCGGCCTCGGCGACCAGCAGGAGTTTCTCCTCGTCCGAGAGCATGTCCCTGAGGCGGTTCTCGTCATACCACTCCTCGATGGCCCCGACGATGGCCTTCGGTTCCAGCGAATACGAGGACTGCAGCGAGCGCCGTGCGACGTCCCTGATCGCCGGCCGGTCCTGCGGTGTCGCTTCGCGTATCTCCATGGTTCCAGTTTGGACCCCTTCGGCATAAACATACGTCCTCCCCACACCCCGGGCAACGTCCCGTCGCCGCCCGGCGGTACTCCCCCGTTCCACCGTCAGTCACGACAGCAGCGCGTGTGGCACGTCGAGACAACAATCTGTCATCGCACCGTCCGGACTGCCTTGTTCCGGCGCGTTCGTTCCTTTCGCACGTCTGTCGTAACGCTAAAGAGTTAAACGGTCATACTGTCCGGTAACATGACCAACGTACGTGTCGCCGGGAGGTGGTGGTGTGGGTGTTGAGATACGCGAGTCGCCCGTCTCGGACGAGGAGTTCGCGGAGATGGAGTCGTTCGTTCACGACTATCTCGCTGCGAGCGTCGGCACCGAGAACGAGGGCGGCAGGATGCGGTGGTATCCGTGGCACTCCGCGGAGTACCGGTTCAACCACATCCGCAACGTCGTCGATCTCTCGATAGAGATCGCCGAAAGCGAGGGTGCGAACGTCGACATTACGCGTGTCGCGGCGCTGTTTCACGACATCGCCAAGCTGGAAGTCGACCAGGACGTCCACGCCAGGGAGGGAGCCCGCATCGCCCGGGAGTACCTGACTACACACGGTGACTACCCGCAGTCGTTCGTCGATCAGGTGTGTGCTGCCGTGCGTGACCACTCGTACCAGGACTCGCTTGGCAACCTTCCCCTGGAGACGCGGTGTCTCGTCGAGGCGGACATCCTCGACAAGGTCGGCGCCCACGGCGCTGCCCTGATGATCCTCCGGATGGGCTACGAGTCGCGCTCCCACGTCGACACTGCCGAGATGGTCGAGCGGGTACTCGAACGCGGCGAGGAGGCGAGCGAGCGGGTCCAGAGCAGGACTGCCGAGGCCATCGCACACCGCCGTCTCAAGCGTGTCCGGTGGTTCAAGGAGTGGCTCGAAGCCGAAGTAGCGGTACTTGACGGCTAGAGCAGCATGGAGAGTCCGTCGTAGAGGAACCACCCGCCGAAAAGCGCCAGGACCACGGCACTGAGGCCGGCAACGAGCGGTCCAGCCACGTCGGCGCGCCGGCGCGTCGCGACCAGCGCCGCGGGAAACAGGAGAATCCAGCAGACGATACCGGTAAACAGGCCGGCGACGAGCATCGCGCTGCCGGTTTCGACGACCAGCAGTCCGCTCACCCGCTCGCCGCCGACAGGGAGCGGTTCGAGCACGTCTATCCGCCCCGGCGTGAGCAGGCCAACGCCGACGGTGAGCCAGAAAAGCACCTGGTACGGGTTGCTGAGACCGAGGACCAGCGCTTTCCGGAAGCCAGTGCTTTCCGTTCCGTCCTCGCTTTTCTCCCGGGCGAGCGAGGTGCGGGCGCTGCGGGCGGCATCGAGCGCGAAATAGAGCATGAGCACGCCGCCGACGGTGACCATGATCGCCCGCACCACGGGGGCGCGCTCCACGACGGTGACCAGTCCAGCCAGTGCAAGCAGGAAGAACACGACGTCGGCGGTCATCGCCCCGAGACCAGCCCGGAGGCCGGCGACCCAGCCACGGAGGACGCTCTCCTCGGCGATGATCGCGTTCATCGGTCCCGGCGGCGCTGCAAGCGCCAACCCGAACACGATCCCGGCGGCGAACGTCGCGCCGCTGTCTGCAAGCATACACTCCCCGGTTCGTGTTTCGCCGACGTAAGCGTGATTACTCCGTTCGTCGGGCTCCCGCGAGGCCTGTCACCTCCGGCAGCGCTGCACGACGTACTCCTCTCCGTCCCGGATGCCGATGATGGCCCAGTCGTAGTCGGGATTCTCCCGTTCCAGGCGCCGCTCGAGCGCCGTCGTCTGGTCCGCCCAGGTGACGAAACAGCGGTACTCCCCCGACACCGGCGGCTCGGCCGGTTCCGCCATCGGAGTCACCTGTACCACCCGCCACTTGCGCTCCGCACGGAACTCCCCCCCGTGTTCCGTCACCGTGTATCCCAGGTTGCTGAATATCGTCTCCGCTTCCTCTTCGAGGGTCGTGTCAACCGTTCCCATCCGGTGCGAGTACCACGCCACACCTGATAAACGTATCTAATTTCTACCTGACTGATATAATAGCCGCCGGACAGGGACGACGGCCCGGTGACAGGTGGCTCTCACTCGTGGGCGGCGTCCCACTCCTCGGCTTTGGTGCGGTTGCTGCACTCGTTGCACTGGACTCGTCCCATCGCGTCGACGGCGTTGTCGAGCTTCCCGCAGTTGCTGCAAAAGAAGCCCCACCGCCGGTCGCCCTCCTCGTCCACGTAGACGACGTAGAACGGGCCCTTCTGCCCGCGTTTCCCCTCGCGTCTGTCGACGTATAGCTGCTCTCCTTCGGGTCCCGTGACCTGTTCCATACGTCGCTTTCGCCCCCCAGAGTCAAATCGTTCCCGGACGCCAACTGATACGGATTGTTGTGACTATTTTCGGCAGTGCTGCCCAGGTATCGGCGTCTGAAACCACCACACTGTATCAGCGTCGCGGTAACGAATCGCAACAATCCGTATGAGGCCCGGTCGCGCACCTCCTGGCTGCCCGTGGACCGGCCTCGCCGTTGTCTGGAAAGGTTCAGGTTCCCCCCGACCCAAACGGGGGTGATGACCCGAGTCGTCGTTCCGGTCCGGTATCCGCTGAGCAGTCGGTCGCGGGCTACACTTGCCGAGGCCATCCGCATCGCAGACGAGCGCGACGCGTTTCTGACGGTTCTGCACATCAACCAGTACCAGGACAGCAAGCAGGTGACGCGTCGCCAGCTACGTCGCGAGGTCGAGTCGGCCTTTGGCGAACTCGAACGGACACGGTACCTCGTTCGCAAGGGGCTGTTCGTCGAGGAGGCAATCCTCGAGGAGGTCGCAGCCGAGGAGACGGATATCGTCGTTATCGGTAAGAAGCAGGCCAGCAGGTGGCGAGAGGCGCTCCGCCGACTCGTCGGCGACCCCGACATCGAGCAGTTTCTCGGCCAGCATCTCGACTGTGAACTGATCACCGTCAGCGGCAGTTGATCGTCCCGGTATCATACGGACTGCTGTGATTGGGAACCGCCATTGATCCGCGAGTCCGTGCCTCGACCCGCGAGACGGTCACTCGTGGGACACGGTGTCGACA
>JAZKTU010000077.1:0-14887 GCA_036625385.1 Halovenus sp.
GGGCACGGTCTGTGACCGTGGAACCCCACGACTTCAGTCGTGGGAGGATGTCAGTGGGTGTACTCCCCCCGAACCGTTTTCTCCCCGCACGACGCGTCACGGGGCGTGTTCGACCCCGAATCCGTCTGGGAGCTCTCGGGCCCCGACAGAACCGTCTTCGGAGAGGGCGCGCTGGTCGAACTCGGCGCGCACCTGCCGCCCGCCGACCGGACGCTCCTCGTCGTCGACCCCGCGCTCCGGGGGACGGGTATCGTCGAGGCCGTCGAGGCCGAACTGCCCGGCGTCGAGACGTTCGAGGAGGTGGAGCCGGACCCCGCCCTCGCGACCTTCGAGGCGGCGCTGACGCGCGCCCGTGACCTCGCCCCCGACGTGGTCGCGGGCGTCGGGGGCGGGAGTACGCTCGACGTCGCGAAGGTGACCGGCGCGCTCGCGCCCCACGACGGCGACGTGCTGGACTACGTCGCGGAGCCGACGGGCGCCGGCCGCGCGGTGCCGAGCGGGAGCCTGCCGACCGTCGCGGCCCCGACGACCAGCGGCACGGGAAGCGAAACAACGCCCGTCGCCGTCGTCTCACTGCCCGACCGCGACCTGAAGGTCGGGGTGTCGAGCGACCAGCTCTACCCCGACCTGGCCGTCGTCGACCCGCTCGCGACCGTCTCGCTCCCGCCCGGCCCGACGGCCGCGAGCGGGCTGGACGCGCTGGCCCACGCCGTCGAGGCGTACACCACCCGGCGGTTCGACGCGAAGGGGAGCGCGACACCGGCCGAGCGGCCCGAGTACGGCGGGCGCACCGCCCTCACGGACGCGCTCTGTCGGGTCGCGGTCCCCCGTGTCGGCGCGCACCTCCGGCGGGCCGTGGACAACGGCGACGACGCGGAGGCGCGCCGCGAGATGGCGCTCACGAGCCACGTCGCCGGACGGGCGTTCTCGAACGCCGGCCTCGGGGCCGCCCACGCCGTCGCGATGGCCGCCGGCGCCGCCTTCCACACGCCCCACGGCGAGACGGTGGGGGCCGTCCTCCCGGCGGTCGTGCGGTACAACCGGCCGAGCGCGCCCGAGCGCTACGCCGACGTGGCGCGGTGGCTCGGGGCGGAGGGCGAGGGTGCTCCGGCGGCGATCGAACGCCTCGCGGACGACGTCGGGATCGGCGGGCTGGGCGCCCTCGGCGTCGAGGAGGCGGACGTGCCGGCGCTCGCGGAGCGGACGATGGAGCTGGAGCGCCTGCTGGTCGGCAATCCACGGCGCCTCGACCGCGAGGACGTCGAGCGAATCTGTCTCGACGCGCTCTGAGACGGTCGAAATCGACAGCGTTCTCTCTTCGCCGTCTGGCCGCGGCGTCTGACGCTCTCAACCGCTCGCCGCGATACGGAATCAGTCCAGCCGCAGTCGCTCGACCGCCGCCTCGTCGAGTTCGACGCCGATCCCGGGCGCCTCGGGCGGCGCGACGACGCCGTCTTCGACGCGCACCGGGTCGCCCGCGACGTAGGGGCTGGCGACGTACTCGCCGGGGTCCTCGACCGAGTCGTCGTACACCGCGAACTCGATCAGGTCGCAGGCGGGGCTCGCGGCGGCGACGTGGAGCGTCGCGGCGTAGTTCACCAGCGGGCCGAACGCGTGGGGAACGAGCCGTTTCTCGAACGCGTCGACCAGCCCGGCCACCCGTCGCGTGCCCGTCACGCCGCCACAGAGGTACGCGGAGGGCTGGTACACCTCGAGCGCGCCCGCGCGGAGGTGCTCGACCGCGGGGTAGTGTGGCGCGTGGGACTGGTAGGCCGCTATCGGCACGTCGAGCCGGCGGTTGAGTTCGGCCTGCCCCTCGATGTCGGTGTGGGCGACCGGCTCTTCGAACCACTCCAGCGCCACCTCCTCGCCCGCCCGGCCGACGCGGAGCGCCTCGCTCACCGTGTAGGAGGTGTTGGCGTCGACCGAGAGGCCGAACCCGTCCGGGAGCCCGCTGGCCACGGCGCGAATCCGCTCGCGGTCGGTCGACACGTCGGCGCCGACGGTGATCTTCATCGACTTGAACGTCTCGGCGAGCCACGCCCCCGCCTCGACCAGCGCGTCGGTCGACTGCCGGCGCGGGAACGTCGCGTACGCGCCCACCTCGCCCGTCTGGCCGCCGAGCAGCCGGTAGAGCGGCGCTCCCATCGACTTCCCCGTCAGGTCCCACAGCGCCTCGTCGAGTGCGGACAGCGCCTTCCACGCGTTCGATCGTTTCACGTCGACGTAGCGCGACTCCCACGCGGCGGTCGGCGCCCGCGGGTCCTGCCCTTCGAGGTCGGTTCCGAGCGCCTCTATCATCCGCGCGACCGCCTCGCCCTCAGCGCCGCTCGCGTCGTAGGTGAGCGTCTCACCCAGGCCGACGTGGTCGGTGTCGGTGTGGACACGAACGAGGACTGGCTGGACCCCGACCTCCCGGTCGCCGCCGCCGAACGCCATCTCGACGCCCTCGACCGCGCTCGCGAGCGGAATCGCCTCACAGCGGGTGATCTCCATGCCGGGGCGTCCCGCCGGGGCCGCAAAGTCGTTCGGTCGTAAACGCTATCCCGCGATACGAAACCGGGGTCGCGGGTAGTTGAGACTAGGACTCTCAATGCATACAGTTCGAATCTCCTCGTTCGGCCTTCCGTCGGTGTTGTTTGAGGAAGGTCGGCCGTCACCGTAGAACGAGCCAGTGCACGATACCGAGATTGATGAGCACGCCCAGTATCTCTTTTTACCAACAGATCCGGTTTCCCGTCCCACATCACGACGAGGACGACCGTCGATAGGACGGCGGTAGCGACGAGCAGTTCCGGGATCCAGCCCACGAACGGGCTCCTGACCACGACTGCCACGATCGAGAACCCGACGACGAGGGCGGCCCAGCGGCTCTCGACCGCGGTAAGGGGGTTAGCCACGTTCCCACGGCGATACGACCGTAGACCGCACCAACCCAGACGAGGACGCCGAAAACCATCGCCCCGACGACCGCCAGCGGAATCCCGATGATCGTGATTGCGGTCAACACGAGCAGCACGGGGACGCCGACGAGAATCATGAACCCGGCGGCGCCCGCACGCCCCGGTCCTTCGAAGGCACTGTCAGCGACCCGCCGCGAGAAGCGGGGGAACGCGAGCAACAGCAGCGCACCCAGCGGGAGGTTCACAAAGAAGCTGTAGACGCCGAGCACCCAGTCCGAGAACACGGGCACCGGCTGGAATACGGTCGGGCCGCCGAGTGACGCGTCCCACTGTTGTTGCTCTCGGTCGTTCAGGTCGCGCTGCTCTGACGGGACTGCAATGGGTGACGTCGAGGACGGAGTTGAGTCCCCGGTGACCGTCCCACTCCCTCAGTGTGACCTCCCAGCAGGCATATAGATTCTCAGCGGACGAGAAAAATAGCCGTATTGACACTATCGGGTGGTGTTCCATCGGATATGATCAGAGAAGCCGTGGAAAGGCGCCGCCTAACCTCGTTTTTCTTCCTCGCATATGCTCTGGCGTGGGGTGTCGAAGCGGTTCCCGACGTTGTCGGGATGACCCAGCCGTCGTGGACGAGCTGGTTCTTCGCCGGCTTCCTGAGCGCGCTCACACCGTCGGTCGCAGCCGCAATCGTCGTCTGGGCCAGCGACGAGAGCGTCCGCGGCTGGTTCAGGAGCGTCGCGAAAGTCCGCGTCCACTGGAAGTGGTACGTGGCAGCTATCGCCGTCCCGTTCCTCATCGTCTACGCGGCCGGTGTCGTCTCGTGGGTGATCGGTGGCCCCATCGACTGGTCGGCGTTCGAGATCAGCCCGACAACCATCGTCTTCGGCATCGTCATCGGGACACTGCTCGGCGGCGGCCAGGAGGAGTTCGGCTGGCGCGGGTTCGCCCAGCCCGAGTTGCAGGAACGCTACGGCGCGTTCCGGGCTGCCATCGTCGTCGGCATGTTCTGGGGCCTGTGGCACCTGCCGCAGTTCCTACCCGGCGGCTTCCGTGCCGATTGGGGACCGCTGATGATCGGCTCGTACTTCGTCGGTATCATCGGATTCTCGGTGTTGCTGGCGTGGGTGTTCAACGGCTCGGGCGGGAGCGCGTGGCTCGCGATGGTGATGCACGGGGCCGACAACGCCACGCAGGGACGGCTCCCGATCGACCTCTCGACCGTCGCGCCCGACGGCGTCTTGCTCCCGTCGACGCTCGTCACGATCAACGTCCCCCACGCCATCCTGACGTGGCTGATCGCGCTGATCGTCGTCGGTGTGGTCGGGACGGCCCTCTACCGCGACCGGGTTCGTGGGCATATTGTTGGAATCTCCCCTGCACCGGGAGGTGACTGACCGTGGCAACAATCCAGACGGGGGGGGCTGACGAAAGGCTACGGCCACGACGTCTACGTGATCAACGACCTCTCGCTGACCGTCGGGGCGGGCGAGGTGTTCGGCTTTCTCGGTCCCAGCGGTGCGGGGAAGTCGACGACAAACGACCTCCTGCTCGATTACCACTCGCAACCGGCTGCTGGAGCTTCAGCCGTCTGACCAGAACTAACCGCTCGATACAACCCATGACCTCTGAAACAGTTATCAACGACCCACAGACGCCGATCGAATCGACTATCGACCACTCGTTCACCCAGACACAGCTCCGACGCGGTGGTATCATCCTCCTCGCGTTCGTCCTGATGCGTGCGCTGCTCTGGGGCCCGTTCTGGACGCAGCCGACGCCCACCGACCCGCTCCAGTACGGCGGACTGGTGCTCGTGACGATCCTCGTCGGCTCGGTCGGACTGGTCTATCTCGGGTTCACCCGCTGGGTCGGCGTCGACATCGTCCCCTGGTGGGTCGACCGCGAGCACCTGTTCCGAGACATCGCGTGGGGCCTCGCCGGGTTCATCATCGCGCTCATCGTGACCGCTGGGATGGCCCTGGGGTTCCAGTCGCTGCTGGGACCACGGCCCCCGAACGCACCGGTCGCGGAAGCTCCCTCCCCAGTCGGGACGCTTCTCCTGCTCGTGTTTGGGTTCGCGGTGGCGTCCTTCCAGGAGGAGACGCTGTTCCGTGGCTTCCTCCAGACCGAACTCGCCGACCGATACGGCGCGTGGCCCGCAGTCGTCCTCCAAGCTGGCGCGTTCTCGGTCGCCCACGTCGGGTACTACCCGTTCACCGCGTGGTACCTGTTCGCGGCGGCGTTCGCCGGCGGCCTCGTCTACGGGTGGCTCCGGAAGCGTCGTGGACGGCTCCTGTCGCCCGGCATTACCCATGGATTACTTGGATAGTTCAGATCATATGAGAGAACAGCTTGAGACACCGATTGCACACAGGGTGATCACATCGCCGCTCGGACGACTGTTCCACTCTCGACTGTTCGAGCGGTTCAAGATCGCGTCCGTCGATACCGAGCTTCGCGTCCTCCGGGCGCGAGCAGCCGCCGATCTCGCAGGTAAGGATGTCGACGCGTTTCTGGACGAACTCGGCGTGACCGGATCGATCGACGACTCGTTGGACGAAAAAATCGCTGAGGCGCTGGCCAGCCACAATGACGCTATGGGCGAATACGATCTCATCGCTGCCAAGTGGGACGATCTGTTCTGGGGGGACAGCGAGTCGACGGTCGACGAGCGGACACGCCTCGAGAAAGAACGCCGGGACGTGGGCACTCGCTGGATATCGCCACGGCAGACGTTTAACTTCCTCACGAAGACGGGACTGGTCGAGGTCGTCGACTTCGACGTCCCCGACCCCGCGTCGGCACTCGATCGATGGGCAGCCGTCGACGACGCCGAGGTCTATGGCCCACCCGACACACTGCCGGAGGTCGAGGTCTCACGGACGATTCGCGGGCCAGGCACGAGGGAGTATCTGGTGCGATTCCCGTCCCCGTCGGCGTACGTCGACGACATGGCGTACGCTCGCGTGTGCGAACCGGCGGACAGCTCGGAGGGAGCGTCGTTCCCGACACTCGTGTTCTGCACCGGCCTCGCGATGGCCTGTGACACCATCGAGTACTGGACGGAAGAGGGGTACGTGGGCCGGGCGCTTGCCCCACGCGGCTACCGGGTCGTGCTCCCGATTCCGCCGTGACACGGTTGTCGCGAGGTCCCCGGCGCCTCCACTGGCGAGCCGTACCTCGCCGGAACGCCCGGGAGCGCGATCAAACTGTACGCGACACAGGCCACCGAGATCGCCGTCCTCATCGACTGGGCACGCTCGACCGGAGCCCCGACCGTCGGGGTGGGTGGCATCAGTCTCGGTGGGGTCGTCTCGACGCTCGTCGCCTCACACGCCGACGCGTGGCCGACGGCCCTGCAGCCGGATTTTGCTGTCCCGGTGGCTCCCTCTGCACGGGTCGACGACCTGCCGTTCGACAGTTCGCTCACCGAGAGTCTCGGTGTGACCGATGCACTCCAAGCCGCGGGCTGGACACGGGAGCCGATGGACGACACCTGTTGCGCGCTCGGGACACGGCTGGCATCTACCCAGTCGGGGGGGGCTTCGCGACGAGATGACACAGTATCAACCCACCAGGACGGTCTTCGAGCAGTGGGGCGTTCCAGAACCGAACTTCACTGAGTGGGACTATGGTCACTTCGGAGTCCTGCTGCGGGTGATGCGAACGCAGGAATTCCAAGATTTGTTGCGTACACTGTTGGACGAACCACATCAGAACACGGGGATAGCTGTCTGAATGTTGGTGTGTACAACGCAGCGGGTAGAGTTGACGCGCCTTCGGCGGTTCCCTGCTGACGGGTTTCGCTACTCGTGTTCGTAGGGTCTGCGGATGGAGAGTAGTCGTTCACTCGCTTGACCTCTTGGCTCATGAGAATCGCGGAAAATATTAATTATTTTTAATTTTACTGTCCGGCATGATTGGAGAGACGTTTGCCAAACTCCCTCCGGAATTGCAGGATAAGGCACTCTCGAAACTCATGCAGAGCGGACTCTTCTCGCGAGTTCCAGGATTTGCCATGCTCTTCGAGACCATGGAGTTCATCGGTGGGAATGGAGCAGAATTGCGGGCGATTTTCAGGCAGGTCGATTCGCTGGACGAATCCGGGATCGCCGCCGTCCGAGCCTTTGCAGATGACGTTCGGAACGAGGCCGACCTCGCTGCGTCCGTCTCAGACGATGTCGTTGCCAGAAGGCGCTACCGAGAGTCGGTGGTCTACTACGCGGTGGCTGACTGGCTCACTCCCGACTGGGAGGGTGCTCAGGAGAACTACGACCGCATGATTCCAGCCTTCGATCGGTACCGATCACTGACCAACCCTCACATCGAAAACATCGAACTACCGTACGAAACCGGGTCGCTCTACGCGTATTTCCGGCTTCCCGAGTCAAGCGACCCGCCGTTTCCTGCCGTGGTTATTGTACAGGGGAACGACTCGGTCAAGGAACTCATGACCCCGTTTGAGCGAGCCGCAATTGATCGCGGGCTCGCCACGCTGACGATCGACCAGGCGGGGTGGGGAGAGAGTGGGCTTACAGGAAACCGCTTCAACTCCCTGGATGATCTGGGTAACTCGGCCACGATTGCAGCCGATTTCCTCGCGGATGATGAGCGAATCGATGTTGACCGAATCGGCCTCTTCGGAATAAGTTACGGAGCGTTGCTCGCACCATTATCTGCTGGGCTTGAGCCACGTTTCTCTGCTGTTGTCGGACTTGGTGGGCCCATCTTTCACCCTGGACGAATCGAGGATATCTGGAACGCTGTTCCCGAGCTGATGGTGCGACGCTCGTACCGATTTACTGGCACACAGAACCGCGAAGAACTCATCAACTGGACCGAGAACATCATCGATGAAGTGTACGATACCCTGCATTCTGTGACGTGTCCAGCCAAGATCGTTCACGATGGCAGCGATCAACACGTCCCTCTCGACGACGCACACCGACTGTCAAGAGAGATTGGAGACAACGCGTCGATGAAGATCGTTCCGCGTGGGAATCACATGTGTACTGATACGCTCTCCCGGAACGTCGTCCCGTACATGTGCAACTGGCTCAGGAAGACACTGTGAACACATCTGCATAGCCCGATATGCATCAGATCCTCTCAGTCAACGAAATTTTACGACTCGCACAGGTGGTGGTGTAGATGGTCAGAGGTCGGGGGTCCCCGAGTCGTCTTCGCAAGAGTCTCTCGCTGTGGGGCTACGTGGTCATCTATATCGGATGGGCGTGGGCATTCTGGGGCGTCATCATCCTCTCGGGCGAGAGCGTCTGGACGTTCCCGAACGTCCTCTTTTTCTACGTCGGTTCGCTGAGTCCGGCACTCGGTGGCGTCCTGATGATCCGCCGGTCGAGCGGGCGGCCGGGCCTCCGGGAACTGTGGAATCGCATCACGAACGTCCGTCGCATCCCGCCGCGCTGGTACGCAGTCATTTTTTTGTGTATCCCGCACTCGCGCTCGTTGCGGCAGGGATCGCGTGGCTGACCGGGGCCTCCACACTCCCGCTGGACCCCGCGTCGACCGTCGAGCGGTTGGCGAACCCGTTGAGCCTGTTCGCGTTCTTCGGATTCACCATCGGTGCAGGCCTCGTCGAGGAGACTGGCTCGACCGGATTCTTCCTCGACAGACTGGTCGACATCTGGACACCCGTCGCTGCCGGCCTCATCAGCGGGGTGGTCTGGGCGAGCTGGCACGTCCCCCTGTTCCTGATGGAGGGGTACTTCGGGCAGGCGTCCATTCAACCGATCGTCTGGCGGTACTTCGCGACCTTCGTGTTCCTCGAGACGTTGTACGCCTGGATCTACGATAACACAGAACGGAGCGTCCTCGCGGCCGTTCTGTTTCACCTGATGATCAACCTCCCTGGCGAGGCGCTGGCACCGTCACAGACCGTCCGCTGGTACACGTTCTACCTGTTGATCGCTGTGACGGTAGTCGTCGCCATCTGGCGACGGCGTTCGATGCTTCCCGAAACGGTGTGAGAGACTGGCCGCGGATTAACGCAGAAGCCACCTCCATCGGCTGGTCCGGTACGTCGCCGTCGTCGCTATTCCATCTGGAGGAGGCCGCCCGTCGTCAGTCGTGTCGCCGGTACGTACCTGTCGTGGAGGACACAGACACCCGTGGCGACCAGTCCCGCACCGATGCCAGCGACGCCGACCGGGCCGACGAGCAGTGTGCCCGCTCCGGTGAGATACACCAGCGAGAGGGACGCAACTGCGTTGAACGACCCGTGTAAGAGAGTCGGGGCAAGCACCGACTGGGCACGGACGGCGAGATAGGTGAACACCGGTGTGACGGTGATCGTCCACGCAGTCATCACGACGATACCCACGTACGGCGCGTCGGGGAAGTTGTGTCCCTGGACGATGAGCGGGGCATGCCAGATCCCCCAGACGAGTCCCGTGAGAAAAGACACGCGCCAGAACCCGAGCGGCGAGAGTTCTCGCAGGAGTAGTCCTCGCCACCCCAGCTCCTCGCCGAGCGCCGCGAGGGCGTTGATCGTCAGGCCCGTGACCAGCCCCTGGAGGACGAAGAACACGGGCACGGGGAGTGGGACCGCCTCGAGTGCGGTGAGCGACGCTTCGATTTGGGCCTCGGGCAAGCCGAGTCCACGAAGGAACGTTGCGTAGTCCGTCGTGATCGTCACGCCCGGAAGGAGCGTTCCGATGCCGATCGTCAACCCGAGGAGACCGACCGGCGTGAGCCAGGCGAGTACACTCCACCGAAGCCGGCCCCGAACGAGGCCACAGCCAGTTCGAATCGGATCGCCCGACCACCGCTGGGTGACGAGCGCGGCGATCGCTGGGGCCGACATATATCCGACCACGACGAGAACAGTTCCCCGAAGCGTCGACAGGTCGAGCCCCAGGAGCACGAACAGGACGGCTACCGTCCACGAGATACCGAAGGTGAGTACGAGGAACAATCCCACCTTCCGTATCTGTACGGGACCGTCGCTCATCGGTGGTGGCATCGAGCGGTCAGTTCAGAGCGAGTCTATATATGTCCTCCCGATCGATTGGCTTGATTCCGACTACTGCCGGGATCTCACGGCGAAACCCTCGTTTTTCTCGGCCAGTAGAACTCGGTTGTAATGGTTTTAGCTTCGTTGGCGTCCTTTCCGACGTGACTCAAACTACCCTCACAGACGAACGGCACCCGTACACGGGGGAACGTGATACGGCGATACCTGACAGCGTCCCCTTGTGGACGTTCGCGGTCTTCGTCGTGGGAACCCTGGCGTTCTCGTAGGGACTCTGGGCGCTCCTCCTGCTGGACCTGGTTCCGCCGTCGGCCACGGGAGCGCTCGTCAGGATCGGTGGGTTCGGCCCGCTTGCCGGGGCACTCGTCGCCCTGTTCGCCTCGGACTGGAGCATCCGCGAGTGGCTCCGGTCGAACCTCCGCGTTCGGCTCCCGGCCCGGTGGTATGCGTACGCACTCGTGCTCCCGCCACTGTTCATCGTGGCCGCCGGTCTCGTCCACGCAGCGGTGTTCGGGGCGCGTATCGACCTCGAGGCGATCAACCCGCTTGTGGTTCTCTCCCATTGCGGTCGTCGTCGTGTTCTTTGTCGGCGGCGGCCAGGAGGAGCTGGGCTGGCGGGCGTTTGCCCTCCCGGCGATCCAGACCCGGTTCTCGGCGCTGGCCGCCAGTCTGGCGGTCGGCATGGTCTGGGCGGTCTGGCACCTCCCACTGTTTCTGCTTCCGGGGAGCGGACAGAGCGACCTGCCGATCGGTCCCTACGTGGTCGCCGTACTCGCAATCTCAATCGTCCTCGCGTGGCTCTACAACGCCTCAGGAAGCGTGCTCGCTCCGATGCTGTTTCACGGCGGCATCAACCTCATCGCGGCGTACTTTCCGACTGGCGGAGTCGACGCTGTCGGGACTCTCACCGGCTACGGTTCGTACGCGCTCGTTCTTCTCGGAGCAGTCGTCGTTCTCCTCGGGATCTATGGTCCCGGGCAGCTGGCGGACCGTCCGCGGGTGACTCTCTCCGATCTCCTCACGACGGACTCTGAGACCACTCGATGACTCCGTCCTCCCACCGACGCTCCGGGAAGCATCGACGAGCCGCTTCGGACTATACATTCGATATAACTGTTGTCGTCGGAATCGCACTTCATCGAACAACAGTATTCTGCCAGGGCTCGCCGTCTTCACGGCTGCGAACCTCGGTTTGACGGATCTACTCGTCTGATCATCCAGTTCGTTGCTGACCGGTCTCGTGCGGTATGCATCACCGTACTTTCCCGGCCGATGAGAATCACTGACATTACTGTAGTCCATTCTACCATTGTCTGCGTATGGACTTCCCTGATGCTGGTCGCTATCTCACTGGCGTTCTTCTCGCGGTCACACTCATCGGCACCGTCGGGTGGGCAACACCGTTCGTATCAGTGCCGGACGCAGGGGGTAGTGGCTACACTGTCGAACAGGTCTACGTTCGTGCAGACGACCGCATCACCACGGCCACGCTGTACCTGCCCGAGGGTGACGAGCGGGTTCCGGGCGTCGTCTTCGGAGCCGGGTCGGGCACGGCGCCCGCACTCTACACCAACTACGGCGCGGCACTCGCTACACACGGGTTCGCCGTGCTGATCGCCGGACAGACGCGAGAACTCGAGGTCGGCAGACCGATTTACTGGGAGATCAGACGCGAGACGTCGGTCCTGTTCGAGCGGGCAGAGCGTGACTACACGAACTGGGTCTCGTATCTGGCTTCCCACCCGCGGGTCGACGAGGAGCGGATGGTCCTCGCCGGGCACTCGGGCGGCGCCAACAGCGCGTACCGAGTGGCGTACGAACAGCCCGACGTCAACGGTGTCATCGCTATTGCCGGGCGCTTTCCGCCCGAGCGTGTCGACACGTTCCCGACGAACCTCCTGCTGGCAACCGGGAGTGAGGACTCGCTGGTGCCACCCAGCACACTCACGAACGTTTCTGTGGAGCTGACCGGCACTGCCGTCCGTCCTGGAGAACAAACGGGATCGTTCGAGAACGGAACTGCCACTCGCGTCGTAGTCGCCGACGGGGCGACACATCTCTCGGAGTCCGATAATCCGCGGCTGGTTCACGCAACGACGGACTGGGCTCTCCGGTCTGTTGGTAAGGCCCCACCCCCCGACCTCGGCGTGAGGGTCCGGTCGATCGGGTCAGTTCTCTATCAATTCCTGTTCGGGCTGGTCGGCGTCTTGGCCGGGACGGCCCTGACGAAACGAGTCGTGATATCCCGGTTCGACGAGTCGTGGCGACGCGAATCCACAGTCTCCCTCGTCTGGGTGACCGGGTTCGCAACGGTCCTCCACACGACGCTCTCTCAGCGAGTGTACCACCTCGGCCCGGCGCCAACCCAGCTCACGAAGTACGTCCTGCTGGCCACACTGTTACTCGTGGTCGGAGTCGCCCTCGATCGTGTTGCGTCGCTGACTTCGTGGTCGGAGACGAGAGTGGGGTCGTCGCTCTTCGACCTCGCGTTCCTGTTCGTCCCCGCAGGGGCGTTCGTGGTCGGGTCGACCCAGTTCGTCACCTTCCAGCTCGTGACGACGACCGTGCTGTCGTCAGTTGTTCTCGCAATGCTGGTAGTGTTTCTCGGGGAACTCGCCATACTGGGCCTGTCGCGCCGGATTCGCTGGGCCACGGCCGGCCTCGCGGTTCTCTGGGTAGTACCAGCGATCGTTCCGCCGTATCTGTGATGTCCCGATGGCCTGCAGGCGTATCGACGCTCGACCCAGCACAGTGGCGGTCTGGTCGGCATTCCCGGGGATCGAGATCGGACCTCTTGGATTTTGTCGTCCCGAGAGAACAGCGTGGTATGAGCGGGCCGGACCTCACGAGATCGGTCTGGGAACTCGACTCGACCGACTATCCAGCGAGCGCATCCACAGACGAGAAGGTCAGAGTTCTCCTCCGGTACGCGATACTGGCTCCGTCCAGTCACAACTCCCAGCCGTGGCGATTCCGCGTGTCGGGGAACGAGGTCGATATCGAGGCCGACAAATCGCGCTGGCTGGACGCCGCCGATCCGACCAAGCGGGAACTGTACATCAGCGTCGGCTGTGCGATCGAAAATCTCTGTGTTGCAGCCGAACGCTTCGAGCTTGAGCCTCACGTCGAGTACCACGGCGAGACGAACACCGATACCGTGGCGACCGTCACCCTCCGCGAAGACAGCGAGCCATCGACTCACCGACCGCCCAAACTGTTCGATGCGATCACCGATCGCTCGACAAGTCACGATCCGTTCGACGACCGAACACTCGATACGGCGGTACGGGACGAACTCGGCGGGGTTGTGGCCGCAGAGGACGTCACGTTGCATCTGGTCGACGACCCCGAAACGAAAGGCGCGATCAGCGAGTTGCAGGCGGAGGCGGACCGTCTCCAGATGGACGACCCCGAGTACCGGACGGAACTAGGCCACTGGATCGGCAACGGCGCGCTCGGTAGTTCCTGGCTCATGGCGCGTATCGGTCAGGCCGTCGTCACCCATCTCGATCTCGGTGACCGAGAAGCGAAGAAGAACTCGAAACTGATACAGAGCGCACCGGTCGTCGCCGTGCTGACGACAGGGTCGGACGACCCGACCGCACAGGTCAGGACCGGACAGGCCTTCGAGCGGATTGCGCTGCTGGCCAGCACTGAGGGCGTCGCCGTCCATCCCATGAGCCAGACGCTTGAGCGTCCCGAGATGCGGGAACAGCTCGAGCACTTCCTGCCGGATGACGCGGGCCGTCCACAGCACCTCTTCCGACTGGGGTACACCGACGGGGAAGCCGAGCACACCCCGCGCTGGCCACTCGAGACATTCCTCGCGGAGAGCTGAGACGGTGAACAAGAAGAGGGCGAACGCGAACACTGGGGATTCACGCCGGACTGTCCGTCCAGGACGGCGTCTCGCTGGCCTCACCAGCGCGGTCGCTTCCCGGCTCGGCGAGCGGTTTGTCGAGGACGTCCAGTACGATCGGCACACCCCGGCGGTGCAAGGGTACGACCCTGACCCCGCCCCAGTGAATTTCTCGTACGAACTAGTCGAGACCGAACGTGGACGGATGCTGGCGATCACCGCCGACCGGATCGAAGTGACGAGGGTCTACTACCGCGAAGTCGAAAACGAGACGATGGGCTGGTACGAGCAGATCCCGGCCGAGCAGTACGATCCCGACGACCCGGATATGGGCGTCCAGAACGACGGCAGCTTCACGTTCACCGTGACGCTCGTCGCCGACGAGCCGATCGACACGGCCGACCCCTTCGACGAGGAACCGCTGCTCACCCCGGGAACCGACCGGACGGAGGTCGACTGTTTTACCGGGACCTCGGCGACCCACCGGTGTTTCGAGTACGATGGCCAGATGTACGTCGACTACGAGACCAGCGAGGAGGCGACCGTCTACGTCTCCGCACAGCTCGACGGTCGCAACGAGTGGTTCTCTGGGGGCTGGACCGGTAACGAGTATCGCGAGTGGTCCCGGGTCGAACTTCGCGGTCCGCAGTCGGGCTGGGTCCTCACGGAGGGCGAACTCGAGATCGGGAGCGGCACCTATCGAGACTGACGATCCAGGTATGATGAATTATCACGAACTCATCGACGTCGCGACGATCCGGCTCAGTGCTTTCCTCCTGGGCGAGTCGACGTTTTTCACACGATCCGTCGACGCACCGCCGCTCGTCGACGTGACAACGGAGACGACGCCACCGGTCGACGACGTCGGCGACCCGAGCACCGCCGGTCGATGCGACGTGGCGGTCGACACCCCGCTGGGAGCGTTCGAGACCGCGTATCTGCCCTGGCAGTGGCTGGGCTCCGAGTATCCGACGCTCGTGTACCACCACGGCAGTGGGGAGCGACCGTTCGACGTTGGACGGTTCAGCACGAACTCATTTCGGCGACTGTTCTTCGGGCTGGAGGAGCTGCCGGCCAATCTCGTTGCCGTCAGGGCACCGTTTCACGACGGATCGAGTCGAGAGTACGCCC
>JAZKTU010000078.1:0-14833 GCA_036625385.1 Halovenus sp.
GAACCCCACGTTATATATCATTATAGAAGATGTTAATTCTTACTACGACAGTGGAAGTAGTGTCCCGACGCACACGCGCCCCGTCTCTCGCACGCGCTGGACCGAGCCTTACGGAAGTCGGGATACGGTGGACTGCAACACCTGAAGGTTCTCTCCAGCACAGCGAGACCTACAGGGTCTGCCAAACGTACGTCTCCTCTTACCTGACAATCACGACAGTCCGTGTGTGCGCTGTGTGCGCCACCGAGACACTCCCCCGGCCCGCTATCCCCTGGACGGGGATAACCTTCAGGAGAGAGGAGTACAGTATTCCTCCGTATGCCCGTGCCCGTCTCCGAGGAGGCGCTGTCGGCAGCCATCGAGACTTACAACGAATACCGAGAGTCGATGGCAACCGCCACGCTCGTCGATAGGACCGAGAACAGGTTCCGCGTGCGTTTCGAGGGACCGTTCTGCCGGATGTGCTGTGATTACGACTACTACGAGGATCTGCCGTCTGAACGGATTCGACACCCGGGGTGTCGAATATCTGTCCGAACGTACAACCGGCAGTATCAGTCCAACTGGTCGAGCACGGCGTTTGTCACGTCCTCGGTACCGCCGTCGCCGCCGAGGTCCGGCGTCCGCGGTCCCGTCTCGAGGACCGTCTCGACCGCAGTCCGGACCGACTCGGCTTCGCCTCCGTACTCCAGGTGATCGAGCATCATCGCGGCGGAGAGAATCATCGCCGACGGGTTGGCGATCCCCTCGCCCGCGATATCGGGGGCGCTCCCGTGCACTGGCTCGAAGAGTCCGTTCTCTTCTCCGACGTTCGCCGACGGAAGCAGTCCAAGCCCACCCACGAGACCGGCTGCCAGGTCCGAGAGCATGTCGCCCGCGAGGTTCGGACAGATGACAACGCTGTACTCCTCGGGGCGCATAACCAGGTGCATCGCGAGCGCGTCCATCAGGGCCGTATCGTAGTCGATGCTGAACTCCGAGCCGACCGCTTCCGCAATCTCGAGGAACCGACCGTCGGTCTCGCGCATCACGTTCGATTTGTGGGCGATAGTGACGTTCTCGTAGCCGTTGCGCTTTGCGTACCGGAACCCGAACTCCGCAATCTGCTCACAGGCGTCGTCCGTGACGACACGGGTGAGCGTCCGCACGCCCTCGGTGATCTCGTCTTCGATGCCCGCGTACACCCCTTCCGTGTTCTCGCGGACGAACACGAGGTCGGTTTCGGGCTTGACCGGATCCAGCCCCGGGTAGGTCGTCGCCGGCCGAACGTTCGCAAAGGAGTCGACGACGGAGCGAAGCGGCAAGATGACGTCTGCCGCCGTCTCGCCGACCGCCCCGAAAAGCGTCGCGTCCGATCGCCGTACCATTTCGCGCGTCCGTTCGGGCAGCGCCGTGCCGGTTTCCGCTTTCGTCCCGTCGCCCGCCTCGCCATGGACGAAATCCAGGGACACGTCGAGCGTTTCGAGCACCTCGACCGCCGCCGGTGTGACCTCCCGTCCGATGCCATCGCCGGGTATGACCGCAATCTCGTGAGTCATGCCAGTACGTCCATGTGGCCACGAAAAGAGGGTGTCGATACCGTGTGACACCTGGGGGTTGGACGCCGTCTCACTCAGACGGGAAGGCCGGGAACAGCGAGCAGTGCGGCGTCAGCAGAAGGACGGCAAGCAACGTCGCGAGCACGGGCCGGTTGTCGACGGTGCCGACAAGTCGCGTCAACTGATACAGCCGGCGTCGCGGGGATGACGAGCCCGGTCGACCGTGTCACCCGGAGCAGTCGGTTCGCCCTCGTGGCTCACCGCCCCGAGACTGACCGCCGGCAGGAGTGGGTCGGACGCCTACGTACTGCGCCAGTCCAGAACCCGGTAGCGAGCCCACCGTCCGATACCAATAACCATTATAGCCGGGGCAACCGTCCAGGACGGTATGGAAGACATATTCGTCGGACGCCTCATGTCGGCTGGCTGTATCACTGTCTCGCCGGGAACACCGGTCGAGACGGCCGCCAAAACACTGCTCGAGCGCAACATCGGTTCGCTGGTCGTCGTCGACGATGACAACCAACTCGAAGGGATCCTGACGAGTACCGATTTCGTTCGCATCGTCCGGGACAACGACCCGAGCGACGAGACGACAGTTGGCGAACACATGACCGAACACGTCGTGGCCGTCACCGCCCAGGACTCCGTTCGCGACGCCGCCGACAAACTCATCACCTACGACATCCACCACCTGCCGGTCGTGGACGACGAAGAAGGCGTCATCGGTATGCTGTCGACGACCGACCTCACTGCCTACATCTCCGACGTCCAGAAAGCCTCCCCTCCCTGATACCGTCAGCCGTACGCCAATGCCGCGTTTCGGGGTGCCCTGTAGCGCCACGACGGGAGGGCCGATAGTCTGCACGCCGTCCCGGTCAACTCCCGGGTTCGACCCGTTCCCCACACCGGGGACATCGAAACGACCGGTCGGGTTTGGCGGGCGTCCGGTCGATGTCGTCGTCGTACCTGCCGGCGGGCCGCCCACGCTCGTCGGTACTCCCGTGAACGTATCCACAGGACGGGCAGGTGAGCATACCGTCGGTTCGGGCTCCAGAGTCTAATACGGACTGTTGTGACTCGGTCCCGCCGTCAGTTCCCTGACGAGCCTCGCGACTCTCCGAGTCGCTCACCGCCGTCAGTTCCCTGACGAGCCTCGCGACTCTCCGAGTCGCTCACCGCCGTCGAAGACGGGTCGACACGCATCCCGCGAATCGGCGTTTGAACCGACAGTTCTCTGGGGGCAGTGCCGAAAACACTCACACCAGTCCGTATAAAACGTCCCAGTCAGACTTCTTCGACGTAGGGAAGGTCCGCCGCCGTCCTCTCGACTTTCGCGAGGTTCGAGTACATCAGCGTCGTCGTGTCCCAGATCCCTTCGACGAGTGCTTCCTTCATCGCATCGTCGATGGCGCCCTCGATGACGGTATCGCCGTAGGTGACCGTCTCGGACTCGACGTCGATCCTGATGTCGCCGTCGGGGTTGTCCTCGATCCACCCCTGCAAGGCGGTGACGTCCTCGTGGCGTGCGGTGAGTGCGGGGATTCCCAGTGACTTGCAGTTGTCCCGGAAGATCTCCGCAAAGGACTCGCCGACGACGCCGTCGACACCCCAGCGCATCATCGCCTGCGGGGCGTGCTCGCGCGAGGAGCCACAGCCGAAGTTCTGGTTCACGACCGCGATCGAGGCCCCCTCGAACCGGTTGAGCGGGTGGTCGTTGAACTCGCCGCCGTCGTCCCGGCGGGCGTCGTAGAAGAGGTAGTCCGCCATGTTGTCGAACGTGACCTCCTTCATAAACCGTGCCGGGAGGATCTGGTCCGTGTCGATGTCGTCACCCGGGATGGGGACGCCGGTCCCGACTGCTTCCGTGATGTGCTGATCGTCGCTCATCAGTCGGCCACCTCCTCTACGTCGCTCGCCTCCACGGTACGGGCGTCCTCGTCGACGAACCGGCGCGGGTCGGTCACTTCCCCTTCGACCGCTGCTGCGGCGACCATCGCGGGGCTCATCAGGACGGTCCGGCCCTCCTTCGAGCCCTGCCGGCCGATGAAGTTGCGGTTCGACGAGGAGGCACAGACCTCGTCGCCGACCAGCGAGTCGTCGTTCATCGCGAGACACATCGAGCAGCCCGCACGACGCCACTGGAAGCCTGCGTCGATGAAGGTTTGGTCGATGCCGCGCTGTTCGCACTGCTCGCGGACCGTCTCCGAACCCGGGACGGCGAGAGCGCGGACGTCGTCCGCAATCTGGCGACCCTCGAGGATGTCGGCTGCCACCTCGAAATCCGACACACGACCGTTCGTACAGGTCCCGAGAAACGCCACGTCGATGTCGTATCCCAGCATCGAGTCGCCCGGGTCGAGATTCATGTGGTCGAGCGCGCTCTGGGCCGCCTCGCGGTCGCTGCGTGACTCGAAGTCCCCGGGTGCGGGAATCGGTTCAGACACCTCGATGACCTGTCCGGGGTTGATACCCCACGTCACCAGCGGATCCATGTCGTCCACGTCGATGGTGACCACGTCGTCGTACTCGGCGTCTGCTCCCGAACTGATAGACTCCCAGTACTCCTTGCGGCGCTCGAAGGCGTCACCCTTAGGGACGTACTCGCGCCCGCGGAGGTACTCGTAGGTCGTCTCATCGGGGTTGATATACCCCGCACGGGCGCCGCCCTCGATGGACATGTTACAGACCGCCAGCCGACCCTCCATGTCGAGTTCGCGGACCGCGGGGCCGCCGTACTCGTAGACGTGGCCGACGCCGCCGTCGACGCCCAGTTCCTGGATGATCTTGAGGATGATGTCTTTCGCGTAGACGCCTTTGCCAAGCGAACCCTCGACTTCGATGCGGCGCACGTCCTGTTTTTCGGCGGCGATACAACCGGTTGCGAGGATGTCACGGATCTGACTCGTCCCGACACCGATACCGATGGAGCCAAAAGCCCCGTGCGTGGCGGTATGGGAGTCGCCGCAGGCGACGGTCATCCCCGGCTGTGAGAGGCCGAGTTCCGGTGCGACCACGTGGGTGATCCCCTGCTTGTCCGACTCGAAGCCGAAGAACGTAATCCCATTGTCAGTCACGTTGCGCTCGAGTGCCGAGAGCATCTCCTCGGCTTCCTCGTCGGACAGCGGGCGTTGTCGCTTCTCCGCTTCGGTCGGGGCGATGTGGTCCGTCGTGGCGTAGTTGCGCTCGGGAAAGGCTACGTCGATTCCCCGCTCACGAAGCATCGCGAAGGCCTGTGGACTGGTCACCTCGTGGATGAGATGCAAGCCGACGAACAGCTGGTCCTGGCCGTTCGGCAGTTCGGTTACTCTGTGTCTCTCCCAGACCTCGTCGTACAGTGTATTCCTGCTCATACGGTCTCATCCCGGCCTTCTGTGCCCCGCTCGAAGGCCCGCTTCGGGCCGTCGTTTGGCGGTTCGTGTTCGATATCCTTCATTTGTTCGTCGCGTGTGTCCTGGCCGCCGTCGGCGGCGACTGCTCTCCTGTTGTGGTACGTCGGCCCGAACGGTTCGTCCGTGTGTGGGTTCGTGTGGTCGATGTCTTTCATTTTCATGAGTGTACCTCCCGTTTAGTCGTCTCCGACCTCTTTCGTCGCGACCTGTGCCTCCGTCGGTGCCTGGTTCGGTTGCTTGACCTGTGCTGTCGGTGCCTCGCCGCGGGCGAGTGCCGCGTAGCCGGTCCGCACCAGTTCGCGGATGCCGAACTGGCGGTAGGCGTCGACTGCGGCGTCGATTTTCTCCTCGTCGCCGGTGATCTCGATGGTGATCGTCCGTGGACCGGCATCGAGCGTCCGACCCTCGTACATGTCCGTGATGGCGTTGACCTTGTCCGGGGCCTCGCCGTTGACCTTCACTATGACCAGTTCGCGCTGGAGGGAATCCCGTGCCAACTCGCGAACCGAAATGACCGGGATCCGCTTCTCGAGTTGCTTTTTGGCCTGGTCGATACCGGGCCGGGTCTCCTCGATGACGATTGTCATCCTGGCGAGGCTGTCGTCCGTGGTCGGGCCGACCGTCAGCGACTCGATGTTGAACTGCCGGCGGCTGAACAGCCCCGAGATTTCGGCCAGGACCCCGGGTTCGTGCTCGACGAGCGCCGAGAGCACCGCTCGCTCCGGTTCCCGTTCCGCTTCCGCTTCGGGGTCGATACGGATTCCCAGTTCGTTGCGGCGGCCGCTCGGCTCCATCCGCGAGTCCGGATGCGGGCCGGGGAGTTCGCCTTTCGTCATGGTTAGATGTCCTCCAGATGTTCCTCGTTCAGCGCGAAGCGAGCGTTGTCGCCCCCGCTCGGGACCATCGGATAGACGTTCTCAGACGGGTCGATGTGGGCGTCGATGACCGAGGGACCGTCGTACTCGCGTGCTTTCTGAATCGTCTCCTCGACGTTGTCGGTGCCCTCGAGGCGCAGCCCCTGCGCGCCGAACGCCTCGGCCAGTTTGTCGAACTCCGGGATCCAGGGGTACTCCGAGGCCATCCGCCGGCCTTCGTAGAAGCCGTCCTGCCACTGGCGCACCATGCCGACCGCCTCGTTGTTCAAGACGACGATGGTGAAATCGAGGTTCTCACGGACCGCGACCGTCAGTTCCTGTGCGGTCATCAGGAACGAACCGTCGCCGTCGAAGCTGACGACTTCCCTGTCGGGCGCGGCGAGTTTCGCGCCGATCGCCGAGGGGACTGCATATCCCATCGTGCCCAGGCCGTGGGAGGTGACCCACGTCCTCGGCTCGGTCCACGTCCAGTACTGCCAGGCCCACATCTGGTGTTGCCCGACGCCCGCGGTGACGACCGTGTCTTCGTCCGTCACCTCGTCGAACTTCTCGACGACGTACTGGGGTTTCAGCGGCTCGTCGTCGGGCATCCGGTACTCCATCGGGTACTCCTCTTTCCACGTGTCACACTGGTCGCGCCAGTCGGCTGCGTCCGGCGCCCTGGGCATCGCTTCGTAGAGTTGCTCGATGACCCTCGCCGCGTCACCGATAAGCGGGTAGTCCGCCTCGACGTTTTTCGATATCTCCGCCGGATCGATGTCGACGTGGATGATCTCAGCGTCGGGCGCGAATGTTCCGATATCGCCGGTCAACCTGTCGTCGAACCGGGTCCCGATACCCAGCAAGACGTCACAGTTCGAGACGGCGAGGTTCGCGTACCCCGTCCCGTGCATCCCCGCAATCTCGAGCGAGAGCGGGTCGTCTTCGGGGAACGCGCCGGTACCGGGCATCGTGGTGATGACCGGGGTCTCGTACTCACGGGCAAACTGTGTCACCTCGTCGCAGGCATCCGCTTTGATGACGCCGCCGCCGGCGAGCAACACTGGCCGGTCGGCGTCGGCCAGGACGTCCGCCGCGGCCTGCACGATGACCTCGTCGGCTTCCTCGGGCGGGTCGTACGTGTCCGGTGTCTCCGGCTTTCCGGGGTCGCGGTCCGTCTCACCTTTCGTCACGTCCTTTGGCAGGTCAACCAGTGTGGGGCCCTGCCGTCCTTCGTTGGCCAGCGCCCACGCCTTCCCGACATCCTCGCCGACCGTGTCGGCGTGGTCGGCGAAGATGTTGTACTTCGTGATCGGTTGCGTGACGCCGATGGTGTCCGTCTCCTGGAAGGCGTCGTTCCCGACGAAGTTGGTGGGCACCTGCCCGGTGAGTGCGAGCACCGGGTCGGAGTCCATGTTGGCGTCGGCGATGCCCGTCACGAGGTTCGTCGCGCCGGGTCCGGACGTCGCCATACACACGCCCGGTTCACCGGAGACGATACCGTACGCGTCCGCTGCGTGGACCGCCCCCTGCTCGTGGGCCATCGTAATGTGTGTTATCTCCTCGTGTTCGTACAGTGCGTCGTAGACGGGCATGATCGCCCCTCCCTGGACGCCGAACAGGTACTTTACGCCGGCGTTTTGCAGCGCTTTCGCGACCGCGTCTGCGCCGGTTTCGATCCCGTCTCGCTCGTCTGGCTCCTGTTCTTCTTTTGGCACGGATGCACGCTCGCTCATCTGCATCCCTCCTGTATTGTTTGTGTCATTTGTGTGGTGTCCATCCGCTGTAGATACGACTCGCAACAGTTTGACGACGGTACGGTTCGAGAAACTGGTGGGTGGTGAGGGGCTAAAACGCCCCTACAAGACGAGCCGCAACGCTGGCGACGGGGCGGAGTGCGGCCCTGCCAGCGGACTGTCGCATCAGTACGATGTTCAGACCGTGGTCCGTAATAAACGTTCCGTCCCGGCGACGGACTCACGTCCGTCACGTTCCCGGGCGTGTCGAGTAGCTGTCGGGTCGCAGCGACGCATGCGATGGCGGACATGGGCCTACGCCTGGACCTCCTCGGTCTGGGAAATCCCCATCTCCCGCGCGAACTTCCGGAGTTCGTCCATCGTCACCCGCTGGGCTTCCGCCCCGAAGTCTTTGACTCGCCGGGTGACTTCGCGGACCTCGTCGTCAGTCGGGTCGAACCCCGCCTCGACGAGGCGTTCGTGGACGGAGTGTGTCCCCGTGTGCTTCCCGAGGACGAGTTCGCGCTCCGCACCGACCATCTCCGGGGTCATGACCCCCGGCTCGAACGTATCGGAGTTCTCGATGACGCCCGCTGCGTGGATGCCGCTCTCGTGGGAGAACGCGTTTCCTCCCACGATTGGCTTGTTGCCGGGGACCGGCACGTCCGACGCCCCCTCGATCAGCCGGGACAGTTCCGTGATCCGGGTCGTATCGATGCCGGTATCGACGTCGTAGAGCGACTTCAGTGCCATCACGACCTCCTCGTAGGCGGCGTTTCCGGCGCGCTCGCCGATGCCGTTGACCGATACCTGGGCCTGGCTCGCCCCGGCCTCGTATCCGGAAAGCGCGTTCGCCGCCGCCAACCCGAAGTCGTCGTGCGTATGGACGTCGACTCTTGCCCCCTCGGCCACGTCGACGACCTGCTCGACGAGTTCTGTAAACCGGGTCGGGGTCGCGACACCCGTCGTGTCAGGGATGTTGATCCAGTCAGCCCCCGCCTCGACGGTCGCACCGACAATCTCCTGCAGGAACTGCTCGTCGGTCCGTGTCGCGTCCATCGGCGAGAACATGCAGTCGACGCCGGCTTCGGTGACGCGTTCGACCGACTCGATGGCACGCTCTTTTGCCTGCTCGCGCGTCGCGTGCATCGAGTCTTCGAGCTGGACGTCGCTGGTCGACACAAATACGTGGACCAGGTCGACGCCGCTGTCGAGCGCTGCCTCTACATCCGCTTCGACCACGCGGGCCAGTCCGCAGACTGTCGTCGATGCCGCCTCGGCGATGTCGCGGACTGCCTCGAACTCCGCGTCGCTGTTGACCGGGAACCCCGCCTCGATGACGTGGGTCCCCATGTCGTCGAGCACCGCCGCTATCTCGCGTTTGTCTTCGTACGAGAACGACGTTCGCGGCGTCTGCTCTCCGTCACGGAGTGTCGTGTCGAAAATTCGTGCGTCTGTGATTTCAGACGTACTGTCCAGTGTACCCTGGAAGAACTCGATCCGCCGGGGTTCCCGACGTATCCTCGTTGTTGGACATAAGCATTCGATAAAGGACGGTCACGGGTTATAAATCTGTCCACCTGCGTGCCCGCACCGTTAACTTAGCGACTGGAGTTGGTCGCTGCTGATACTGCCGGCTGTCCGTTCGTACAGATATTCGCTACCCCGTGGCGAACTCTTTCACAATGTTACAGCCGGCAGTATGAACAACAGAAGAGAGTGCGCTCACGACGACCTCCCGCCTGGAAGCCCCCGCACTCTCGACTCGGGGGACTCGCTGGGCGCCTCCCTCGCGGTGCTCGGTGCGGTGCTCGCTTGTCCGCCTCCGCCGAGCGGCCAGGGGCTTCCAGGCGTGGCGCAGTGCGCTGTCGCCTTCGGTTGCTGATCCGACAGACTTCGTTCCTATCCACCCAGACGTGATTTGGTCAAGATACCGAGCCACAGACCACCGGCCCCAGATCGAGAGACGCCAGATCCTGCCCCACGGCATGTAACAGAGTCACGTCCGGGTGGATAGGTTCACACCGCCCATTCCCGAGTAGCAATTTTTATATAGAACCGCAAACGATGCATAAATGAGGTAATCAACAATGTCACAATCTCGCCAGCGACGCATGGGTGGACAGCCCCTGTTTATCCTGAGCGAAGACACAGAGCGCACACAGGGCGACGACGCGCAGTCGTCGAACATCACCGCCGGTAAGGCGGTCAGCGAATCGGTACGGACGACGCTCGGGCCACGCGGGATGGACAAGATGCTGGTTTCTGACGACGGCGACGTCGTCATCACCAACGACGGCGCGACCATCCTCGACGAGATGGATATCGAGCATCCCGCGGCGCAGATGCTCGTCGAAGTCGCCGAGACGCAGGAGGAAGAAGTCGGTGATGGGACGACGACGGCTGCGGTTCTCGCGGGTGAACTTCTCTCGGAAGCCGAGTCCCTGCTCGAAGACGACGTCCATCCGACGACGATCGTCGAGGGGTACCACGAGGCTGCCTCGCTGGCGCAGGAAGCGATCGACGAGGCGGTCATCACGACCGACCTCGACGACGAACAGCTCATCCAGGTCGCCGAATCCAGCATGACAGGCAAGGGGACCGGCGACGTGGCAGCGGCTGACCTCGCGCGGAGTGTTGTCGACGCCATCCAGCAAGTCCGCGACGAGGATGACGTCAACCGCGACAACGTCTCGATTCACACACAGACCGGCTCATCCTCCAGCGCGACGGAACTCGTGCAGGGTGTCATCGTCGACGAGGACCGCGCGAGTGAGGACATGGCACGGTCGGTCACCGACGCGGCCATCGCCGTCGTCGAGGCCGACCTCGAGGTCAAGGAGAGCAACATCGACGCCGAGTACGAGGTCACGAACGTCGACCAGCTCAACGCCGCGATCGACGCCGAGAACGAGCAGCTCAAAGGCTACGCCGACGACATCGCCGCAACCGGAGCCGAGGTTGTCTTCGTGAACGGCGACGTCGACGACAGGGTGGCGACTTACCTCGCCAAACACGGCGTGTTGACCTTCGAGGATGTCGATGACGAGACCGTCTCTTCGGTCGTCGCCGCGACGGGTACGAGCCGTGCCGGATCGGTCGACACACTCGAAGGGGAAGACCTGGGTGAGGCCGACGAGGTGCGCGTCGAGAAGTTCGGCGACGACGAACTCGTCATCATCGAAGGTGGGGCAGCCGCGAAGGCAGTCACCATCTTCGCCCGCGGCGGAACGGAACACGCCGTCGACGAACTCGAGCGGGCACTACGCGACTCACTCGACGTGCTCACGGCAGCGCTTGACGCCGGCGGCGTGGTACCCGGCGCCGGCGCCACGGAGATCGTGGTTGCCGGCCACATTCGCGAGCGGGCCGCAGGCGTCGAGGGCCGGAAACAGCTCGCTGTCGAGGCGTTCGCGGACGCACTCGACGTCCTCCCGCGCACGCTGGCCGAGAACACCGGTATGGACCCAATCGACGCGCTCGTCGACCTTCGGGCCGAGCGCGATGCGGGTAACACCGCCGGCGTCATCAGCGAGGGGCAGACCGGCATCATCGCCGACCCCATCGAACACGGCGTACTCGATCCTGCCGCCGTCAAGTTCGAGGCCGTCGAGAGTGCTAACGAGGCCGCCACGATGATCGTCCGCATCGACGACGTCATCGCCTCGAACTGACTGTTCTGACCCACCGTCTGCTCGTTTTTTGACACCGATTCCACAGTCTTAGGTACCGAGCGCCCTACGTCCGTCCGTATGCCGACAGCACCGCGCCTCGACGCCAACCAGTGGGAGCGAACCCGCGAGCGGGCCGAAGTCGCCTCCGGGTCGAACGTCGTCACTGTCAGGTCGACCACCGTCGCTTACGAGCACTCGGCGGTGTCCGAGCGGCTCGAGAAATGTTACAGCCGGCAGTATGACTACCATCGCAAAACGACGTCACTCCCGGTGTGGACGGAGAAGGCGTTCGTTCCCCGGCCCCTGGTGACAGTCAGTTCGACGGTGCCGTGGTTGCCGACGGTGACGATACGCTTGCTGCCTTCGACCGCAGCGGCGGCGTGTCTGACCTGTGCAGCCGTGCCGTTGACGCGAACGTGGTTACCGTCGTGGTCCGCGAGCCGGTCCCCGGAAACGTTCGTATACTGTCGGACGGAAGTCATGATATTCTGCTCGTTCCACGTGGGGCGAGTGAAAGTATCAACAGTTCCGTCCGACAGTATAATTGCGTTCCCGAAGTCGTCGACTGCGAGCACTTCGCCCCGGACAGCGTCGTCCTCGACAGTCGGTTCGGGAAACGAAACCGACGCCCTGCTCGTGGACTTGGGCGGCTATCGGGGCGAACACGTCCCGGCCACGGAACGTCGAACGTCCGGGGTCGGGCGGCCAACTCCCCGTACCGTCCCCGTACTCGGCGAGCCGATACACTTCGTAGTCGTCGGCGAGTTCCCGGGCAGGCGGGAGCAACACGCCGTCGTCTGCACGCTCTGTCGCGGGAACTGGTGGGCGACGTCGACCAGTCGCGCCTCGGCGTGCTGGGCGATGACGCCTGTCATCGCGGCAGGATACGGAGACCCGGAATCAGAGATCAGCGTAATCATCACCCGAGGCTACGGGCTGGCTGGTTGTAGGTCCCGTGGAACGTCCCAGCCAGTGCCCGGGAGCGTGAACGCCCCTCGGATTCACGGGACGCGGGCAGTCGTCCCGGGGCTGGTTACAGCGGCGCGCCGGCGAGGACTAGTTTGGCTCGCTCGTCCCCGTGGTTGTGGAGTTTGCGTGTCGTGTCCGGGTCGAGACGGATGGCCTCGTCAGCCGACAGCGTCACTGTCTCCTCGCCCATGTCGACGTCGACCTTGCCTTCGACGACGTAGTACACCTCCTCCTGTCCGGAGTCGGCTTCGTCGTGTTCCTGTCCCTCGGCACCGGGCTCGAGTTCCAGCACGGTCACACCGAGATGCTCCGTTCCGAGTGGGGCCTTGAGAAACCACATCCCGCCGGCCTCCCCGGGAATGACCGAATCCACGTCTGTCTTCGCTGTGGTCTGGTATCCCATGGCTGGACGAACGGGGCGAGATGGTTAAAAACTATCTCCCGAGAGACTGTCGACACCGCAGGCGGACGACGGCCTTCCGGAGCCGATATTCCCGTTCCAAGCGACCCGTCGACGGGATGCCCGGCAACGGTCCGGGTAGGGGTACATTCAAGCACCCGAGGACAGAAACCAGGTGTATGAGTGACAGAATCGAAAAACGTGTCGGTGAGCTTCTCCGTCAACGCGGGGAGACCGTCGCAGTGGCGGAGTCGGCGACCGGGGGGTTAGTGGGCTCGATGTTGACGGACGTCCCGGGGTCGAGCGACTACTTCGACCGTTCGCTCGTCACGTACTCGAACGATGCGAAACTCGAACAGCTGGCTGTCACCCGGGAGGCCCTGGACGAACGCGGGGCTGTCTCCGAACCGGTCGCGAAGGGGATGGCACGTGGCGTCCGGGACAGGGCCGGGACCACGTGGGGTGTCGCGACGACAGGCATCGCCGGTCCTGGCGGGGGAACCGAGGCGAAACCCGTCGGGACAGTGTATATCGGTGTCGCCTTTGCAGGCCCCTGGGGGACGGAAACCTCCCGGACGGCTGCGAGCCGGTACGAGTTCGAGGGCGACAGGAGCGCCTGCAAACAGCAGTTCGCCGCACAGGCACTCGGGGACCTGTGCGGGGCGCTCCAGGAGCAGGCGTAGTCAATCGGGATCGACGCTTCCGACCTTGCTGATAGTTCGGAGACGGTCGATCCCGCCGATCTCGTCGATGACCTCGACCACCTGGTCGGGGACGTACTCCTCCCACGCGTTGCCGTCGATCATCTTCTGGCGGATTTCGCTCCCCTTCAACTCACTCCGGTCGTACAGTTCCGTCTGCTCGACTCGGATCCCCGCCTCGGAAAATAGCTGGATGACGAGCGGGTTGTTGGAGTACGCAACGTCGAACGCCGGTGACATGCTCTGGACGTGGCTGACCCACACCGAGTTGCGGTTGAGGTCCTCGATGGGGACGGGGTAGGTGATGATGTCGAGTGATTGGAGCGTCTTCGTTATCATCATGATGCGCTCGCCGGCGGTGAACGGGTTCCGGACCGTGTGCGAGGAGCCGGCACTCCCGATACCGATGATCAGTTCGTCGACCTCGGCGGCGATCTCGGTCGCGAGATTGTGGTGCCCCTCGTGGAACGGCTGGAACCGGCCCACCAGAAAACCTCGCATCGGGCTCATTATATCGATATGAGAGGGCGGATTTGATAAACCCCCTGGGCGCGCGGGCTGGACGTCCACTGCGGACAGTCCAGCCGCTGTCTTGTGGTTCCAGTTATCTCGAACTGGATAGGGGGGAGAAAGTATATCAATCGACAGACCCTCATTACAAGTGGTAACCCAGTTGTATGAACAAGGATAGAGAGCGCGAGGATACCGAGGCCGCTGACGGGGAGTTCGAGGTCGACGACAAGTCGGCGTCGGGCGACCGGACCAGCACCGAGTCCTCCGACGACCAGCCTCGCCGCGACAGTCCCATGCCGGATATCGACCGGAACGGGAACGATGACCGGCGGCACGGTCCGGGGAACGACGACCACGTCGACCCCATCGACGACGTGCTCGGGAGTGACGTCGACGAAGACATGCCGGTCGACAAGGATATCGCAGAGGATGACCTGCTGGGCGGGTTGAAAATCGAGAGTTCCGATGAAATCGAAGTCCCGGACAGGCTCGTCGACCAGGTCATCGGGCAGGACCACGCCCGCGAGATCGTCCTCAAGGCGGCAAAGCAGCGCCGCCACGTGATGATGATCGGGTCGCCAGGAACGGGCAAGTCTATGCTTGCCAAGGCGATGAGTCAGTTGCTCCCCAAAGAGGAGTTGCAGGACGTCCTCGTGTACCACAACCCCGACGACGGAAACGAGCCGAAAGTACGCACGGTGCCTGCGGGGAAAGGCGAGCAGATTGTCGACGCCCACAAGGAGGAAGCGCGCAAGCGCAACCAGATGAAGACGTTCATAATGTGGGTCATCATCGCACTGGTGCTGGGCTATGCACTCATCATCGCCCGACAGCTCCTGCTCGGCATTCTCGCAGCAGGCATCGTCTATCTTGCCTTCCGCTATGCCTCCCGCGGGAGCGACGCGATGGTGCCGAACCTCATCGTGAACGCCGCAGACCAGCAGACTGCTCCGTTCGAGGACGCCACGGGCGCTCACGCCGGCGCGCTGCTGGGCGACGTCCGCCACGACCCGTTCCAGTCCGGCGGCATGGAGACGCCCAGCCACGACCGCGTCG
>JAZKTU010000079.1:0-14828 GCA_036625385.1 Halovenus sp.
GGGAAGATAATAAAGCTGCGCGGTTTCACGCCGCCACGACCCGCCCGCTCGTCACGGACCGGCGGCTTTTTGCAGTTGCCCTACCGAACCGTGGACAATGGCCGTCCAGATCGACCTCGTACTCGCCCCGGTCGACAACAGCGAAACGAGCAGGGAGGCCGCCGAGTACGCGACTGCTGTCGCCGAGCGATACGGCGCAGACCTCCACCTGCTTTACGTTCTCGACGAACGGGTCATGCAGGGACTCGACGCCGACGACCTCTCGCCCGACACCGTCGCAGCCGAACAGCGGTCCTTTACCGGCAGCATCCGGCGGGCGCTCCCGAGCACGGTCGGCCTCTCGCAATCGTCGGTCGTCGGCTTCTCGCCGGACCGCCTCACACAGACCCCTGGCAGCGTGATTCTCGACGCTGCCGACGAACTCGACGCCGACTTCCTCGTGGTCCCCCGGGATAAGTCCAGACGGCCGGACGCGGTGCTCAGCAAGGCGGCGTTTCACGTCCTCGAGTACGCGAGTCAACCCGTCCTCTCGGTCTGAGACCGCCATCCCCCCTCACCCGTCCGCCGCAAGGCGCAGGGACATCTCCAGCTCGAAGTCGGAGTTGTCGGTCGTCTCGAACCCGATTTTCTGGTAGAGATTGACTGCCGGGGAGTTCCACCGCTCGACGGTGAGCCAGACCCGCTCGATACCCGCCGCCTCGCCTGCGCCCAGCCCTGTCCGGACGAGTTCGGTCCCGATGTGTGCCCCCTGGTACGCCTGCAGGACGAAAATCGCGAGTTCGTACGCCCCGGTGCGGTCGGGCACGAGCATCACGTGTCCGACCGCCCTGTCGCCGTGCCAGGCAACGAGATTGAGGCAGTCGTCTTCGAGCACCGCGTCGAGCCACTCCCGGATAGCCTCCGTCGTGGACGGCGGAATCCCCTGGGCGCGGTCCTCTGGGTCGAACGCGTCGTACATCGCCACAAGCGCCCCGGTCTCGTCGGATTCAAGCCGTCTGATCTGGATTTCCCGGCCCTCGAGGTCGGTGAACGTTCTCGGCGGCTGCGGGAATCCATCGACGGGTTCGTCGGGGAACTCGGTAGTCATCGTATCAGGGTCACGGAGGTGCGTGCGTTCAGGAGGGTGAATTCGACGACGCTGTCGAGCTGTATCTTGCCGAGCGGGCTCCGGTACCCGCCGGCGAGAACGATGCGGTCGTACGCCTCTTGTTCGGCCAGTTCGACGAGTTGACTGCCCGGGTCACCGGTGAGCCGTCTGACTGTCGCCGGCGTGTCCACCGTCGCGAGCAGGTCAGTGACCCGTTGCTCCACGTCCGCGGGGTCGCCGTCTTCCGCGTACACGGCCACGGCTATCTCGTCGTCATCCCCGGCGTTTTCGATGGTCTCGGCGAGGGCTTCGAGCGAGCGGTCGCTACCGTCAACCCCGACGAGGAAGCGCATACTCGGTACCTCGACGCGTGGCTACAAAAACACAGCGACATCCGCAAACCCGACCCGGAGGAACCGTCGGGCTTTAGTCGCCCGGTGCCCGATAACCGGAAGAATGGCCCGGTACCACATCGAGACGTACGGGTGTACCTCGAACCGGGGCGAGAGCCGCCAGATCGAGCGGGCGCTCCGGGACGGGGGCCACCACCCGGTCGAGGGACCCCAGGAGGCCGACGTCGCCATCCTCAACACCTGTACCGTCGTCGAGAAGACCGAGCACAACATGCTCCGCCGGGCGCGGGAACTCGACGAGGAGACGCCAGCCGACCTCGTCGTCACCGGGTGTATGGCGCTCGCACAGGGCGAGCAGTTCCGCGAGGCCGGCATCGACGCCGCCGTACTCCACTGGGACGAGGTCCCCGAACACGTCCGTAACGGCGAGTGTCCCACCGCCACGCCCGACGCCGACCCGGTCGTCGACGGCGTCGTCGGCATCCTCCCGATCGCGCGGGGCTGTACCAGCGACTGCTCGTACTGCATCACGAAGCGGGCAACCGGGCGCATCGACTCCCCGCCGGTCGCGGAGAACGTCCGGAAGGCACGCGCGCTGGTCCACGCCGGTGCGTCCGAACTGCGGATCACCGGCCAGGACACCGGCGTCTACGGCTGGGACGACGGCGAACGGAAACTCCACGTCCTGCTCGAACGCATCTGTGAGGGGATCGACGGCGACTTCCGGGTTCGCGTGGGGATGGCAAACCCCAAAGGCATCCACGGCATCCGCGAGGAACTCGCGCAGGTGTTCGCCGAGCAGGACAGTCTCTACAACTTCCTGCACATCCCGGTGCAGTCCGGGAGCGACGACGTACTCGGCGAGATGCGCCGCCAGCACACGGTCGCCGAGTACGTCGAGGTCGTCGAGACGTTCGACGAATATCTCGACGGGTGGACGCTCTCGACGGACTTCATCGTTGGCTTCCCGACCGAGACGGCACGGGACCACGAGCGATCGCTCGCACTCTTGCGCGAGACGCGCCCGGAGAAGGTGAACATCACCCGGTTCTCGAAACGCCCCGGAACCGACGCCGCCGACCTGAAAGGGCTGGGCGGCCAGACGAAGAAGGACCGCTCGAGCGAGATGACCGACGTTGCGATGGACGTCGTCGGCGACGCTTACGCGTCGATGGTCGGAGAAACGCGCGAGGTGTTGCTGGTCGAGGACGGAACCGACGAGTCACTGGTCGGCTACGACCGCGCCTACCGGCAGGTTGCGATCCCCGGCGCTGAGCGTGCCGGGGTCGAACTGGGCGAGGCCGTCACCTGCGAGATTACTGGCCACAGCACGGTCTACGCGCTTGGCGCACTACACTGAGCGACATCGGCGACGATGCGCTCTCGACGGCGGTGTCGACGGGCGGGTGGACGGAGGGGATACGATCGACCGCACAGAGTGATGACCGTCACGATTCCGCGTCTCTCGCGTCGTTGTCCTCCGGCGGTGATCGGGTGCCGTCCGCGACCCCCTCCCCCCGTACCCCTCGCCCGACGAGGCGGTCGACGTCGTCGTCCGGCTTCCACTCCCCGGCTTCCTTCGGGTCGACGTGGACGAACACGTCGTCGATCTCCGGGATCTCCTGGACCGACGCGATGACGTCCGATTCGATGTCGTGGGCCTCGAGCAGGGTGTGGTCGCCCTCGACCTCGATGTGGAGGCTGACGTCGATTTCGGGGCCGACGTAGTGGGCGACGACGTCGTGTGCGCCCTCGACGTTCGGGTGGTCGAGTGCCCGTTCGAGAATCTCCGCCCGCAGGTCCTCGGGCGGTGCTGCACCGACGAGGTAGTCGACATTGTCCCGCACCACGGCGACGCCGGTGTAGATAATGAAGCCCGCGACGACGACCGCAGCCAGCGGATCGAGCACTGGAGCACCCGCCGCTGCACCGGCCACGCCGACCAGCGCGGCGACCGCGGCGAGAATATCGTTGCGGTTATCGAGCGCCGTCGCCCGCAGGGCGGGCGAGTTCTGCGCCCGACCGACCGACAGACAGTACCGGTAGAGACCGTACTTGACGACGGCGGCGGCGGCGAGGACGGCCACCCCCGTGGGGCCGCGGGTGACCTCGATATCGCCGCTCGCGAGCGCGCTGAGCGCCTGCCAGAGAACGATGCTACCCGCGGCGAAGATGCCGAGAGCGACGAACAGCGAAACGAACGGTTCGATGCGTTCGTGGCCGTGTGGATGCTCGAAGTCCGGCGGTTTCGTCGTCAGGTAGAGACCGGCGACGATGATGAGGCTGTAGACCATGTCGGTGAAACTGTTGACGGCCTCGGAGCCGACGGCGAGACTGCCGCTCTCGACGAAAACTGCCCCTTTCGCGAGGGCGAGCACAGCGTTGGCTGCGAGCAGGACTATCCCGACCCGGCGCAGCGCCGTCCGCCGTGACATCGGGTGTTCTTTGCACCGGAGGTCAAAGGTCTTTACCACGCCGTCCGGACCGAACGCCTTACTATCCCGGCTGTCGTAGTTACAACCGGCAGAGGGAGTCCGGCTCCCGTGTCCCGGCCCGCGAGAGCGCAAGGGACATGAGGAAAGTCCCCCCACCGTCCGGGCAGGCGACCGGGCGCAAGCCCGGGGCGGGAGACCGCCGGCTCTGGAACAGAAACGGGACCTCGTTCCCCGACCGATGAGGCGTGCGAACCCCGAGCGAGCCGGCATTGCCGGCGAAGCGAGGGGGAGTTAACCCGCCGAGGGCGCGTGCCGACTTGTCGGCACGCCGACGGGAACGGACGGCTGGAACGGCGAACCCTCGCCGGTGCAAGTCCGGACCGTCTGGTAGCCCGGACGTTTGGTTCGGACGCGTAGCTGAATGCCGGAAGAACAGAAGGGGGCTTACTCCCCTCAGCCGCTGATACCGCCGAGTGGCGACGCCGGTGTCTCTCTGACCCGTCGCGTCCGAGCGAGCGGTGCTCTATCGACCCGGAGTGGACGACACTGTCGGCTCGTTCGACCCGTAGCGTTTTAGCCCCGGACGCCCCCATGCCTGCCTATGACAGAGGCCGGGGGGATCGTCGGCGAGTTCTTCGCCCTGCACGACGAGACGGACGCGGACCTGCTGGCGATGCAGTGTGGGGACTTCTACGAGTTCTTCGCGGACGACGCCGAGACGGTCGCGGCGGAACTGGACCTGCAGGTCTCCCAGAAGTCCTCGCACGGGTCGTCGTACCCGATGGCCGGCGTCCCGGTCGACGACCTCACACCGTACCTGCGGGCGCTCGTCGAGCGCGGGTACCGGGTTGCCGTCGCCGACCAGTACGAAACGGACGACGGCCACGCCCGCGAGATAACGCGGGTCGTGACGCCGGGAACGCTGCTTTCGACGACCGATGCCGATGCGCAGTACCTGGCGGCCGTCGTCGACGACGGTGACACCTACGGGCTCGCGTTCGCTGACGTGACGACGGGGCGATTCCACGTCACGACGGTGGCGGGCGAGGAGGCCGAGGCCGACCTGCTGACCGAACTGTACCGGTTCGCGCCGGTCGAAGTGTTGCCGGGACCGGACCTGCGGGCCGACGAGGCCGTGCTCGAACGGTTGCGCGACCGCACCGACGCGACGTTCACGCTGCACGCCGCCGAGGCGTTCGCACCGGGTCGGGCGCGCCACCGGGTGCGCGAGCAGTTCGGGCCGGAGACGACCGAGAGTGTCGGGATCGACCGGGACGGGCCGGTACGGGCCGCTGGCGCGATCCTCTCGTACATCGAGGAGACGGGCGCGGGCGTGCTGGCGTCGATGACGCGCCTGCAGACGCACACTGGCGGCGACCACGTCGAACTCGACGGGACGACCCAGCGCAACCTGGAACTGACGGAGGCGATGCAGGGCGGCCGGTCGGGGAGCCTGCTCTCGACGATCGACCACACCGTGACCAGCGCTGGCCGGCGGCTGCTTGCCGAGTGGCTCCAGCGGCCACGGCGCTCCCGGGGGGAGCTACAGCGCCGCCAGTCCGCCGTCGCCGCGCTGACCGAGACGGCGATGGCCCGCGAGCAACTAAAGGACCTGCTCGACGGGACGTACGACCTCGAGCGGCTCGCCTCGCGGGCGGCCTCGGGGAGCGCCGACGCCCGGGACCTCCGTGCGGCTGTCGAGACGCTCTCGGCCCTGTCGGCAGCCGCCGACCTCGTCGGGGAGACCGACCGGCTCGCGGACTCTGCGCTCGCGGCGGTCCTGGACCGACCGGACCGGTCGGCTGCGGCGGCGCTCGCCGCCGACCTCGACGACGCGCTCGTCGACGACCCGCCCGGCACAGTCACGCAGGGCGGTCTCATCAGTCGGGGCTACGACGGGGAACTCGACGGGATCATCGAGCGCCACGAGGGTGCACTCGACTGGATCGACCAGCTTCCCGAGCGCGAGCGGAACCGACACGGCATCACGCATCTCTCCGTGGACCGCAACCGGACGGACGGCTACTACATCCAGGTGGGGAAAAGCGAGGTCGACGCAATCCCCGAGAGCTACGAGAACATCAAGACCCTCAAGAACAGCGAACGGTACACGATTCCGGAACTCGAGGAGCGCGAGCGGGAGATCCTGCGTCTCGAGGAACAGCGCCACGAACTCGAACGGGAGCTGTTCGAGGAGCTCCAGGAGCGCGTGGCCGCCCACGCCGAACTGCTCCAGACGGTCGGCCGGGCGCTGGCGGAGGTGGACACGCTCGCCAGTTTCGCCACACACGCCGTCCGCAACGACTGGACGCGCCCGGAGCTGGCCGAGGACCGGTCGCTCGATATCGAGGCCGGTCGCCACCCGGTCGTCGAGCAGACCACCGAGTTCGTCCCGAACGACTTGCGACTCGATGCGGACCGACAGTTCCTGATCGTCACAGGGCCAAACATGAGCGGGAAGTCGACGTACATGCGCCAGGCAGCACTCGTCACGTTGCTCGCACAGGTCGGGAGTTTCGTGCCCGCTCGCCGGGCGCGTGTCGGGCTGGTCGACGGCATCTACACCCGCGTTGGGGCGCTCGACGAACTCGCGGGGGGTCGGTCGACGTTCATGGTCGAGATGCAGGAGCTGTCGAACATTCTCCACTCCGCCACCGAGGACTCGCTCGTCATCCTCGACGAGGTCGGCCGCGGGACCGCGACCTACGACGGCATCTCCATCGCCTGGGCTGCGACGGAGTATCTCCACAACACGGTCCGGGCCAAGACGCTGTTTGCGACCCACTACCACGAGCTGACGGCGCTGTCCGAGCACCTAAAACGGGTCCACAACGTCCACGTGGCGGTCGCCGGCGAACCGGGGTCGGACCGGGCGGGAGCGACGACCGGGGGAGAGGACGAAGTGACGTTCCTCCGGACGGTCCGGGAAGGGCCGACGGACCGCAGTTACGGGGTCCACGTCGCCGACCTCGCGGGGGTCCCGGAGCCGGTCGTCGGGCGGTCGCGCGAGGTGCTCGACCGCCTGCGCGAGGAAAAGGCAATCGAGGCCCGCGGGACGGGCGACGGACCGGTGCAGGCGGTGTTCGATCTCGAGAGCGGGCAGTTCCGGCGCTCCGGCCAGGACGACGCCGGGGACGACGAACCGACGCTCGCCGGGCAGTTCGACGGCGACCCGGGAGCAGTGCTCGAGGCACTCGCGGCCCTCGACGTGAACGAAATCCCGCCGGTGGAAGCCCTCACGCGGATCAGGGAGTGGCAGGCGACTCTCGAAAACAAGGAGTGAACGGGGCGACCGTCTCTCCGTGTCGCCGGGTTGCCATCACCGACAACAGCCGCCCGTGGCCGACGACGTCCGCGGTCGCGTCGGTACCGGCCCAAAACATAATAATTAATAATGCCCATCCACAGTGGACAGTTGCATGTACGAGATCACGTGTGAAAGCTGCGGACAGGTCGGCTTTCACCCGTCGCGGGTCGCTGCGGAGTCCAGAGCCGAATCACACATGGACCAGACGGGACACGCAGTAGAAGTCGTAGGGATGGACGAGGTCTGAAACACTTCTTTCCAGAACTGGACGTCGACAGCGACAGCTACTCGGGGACAGTAGCAGCCGCCCGTCTCGAGCGCGAGGCGAGTTCGTACGGGTCCAGATTGCGAACTCGTCGACGGATCGAAGCCGACGGCGCTCCGGTGCGGGGACGCTGTCCACGTCCGAGCCCGCCGCCCGCAACCGGTCGATTGCCGTCGTTCTGCCGCGGACGGGGACGTTCACGTCCCAGCGAGTCTGTCGCGGGCCGCGGCGACGACCAGCGGGAGCGTGATGGTCGCGTCGGCGTAGACGGAGGCGTTGCGCGCGGCGGGGTCGAGTTTGCCCCACGAGCGCGCCTCGTCGAGCGTCGCACCCGAGAGCCCGCCGGTCTGGGGCGGGTCCATCGTCAACTGGACCGCGTAGTCGTAGGCGTCCGGGGCGACGAGCATCGTCTGGAGCACGTAGTTTTTCGGGACGCCGCCGCCGACAAGCATCGCACCTGCGCGTTCGGCTGCGTGGGCCTGGTCGTTCAGCGTCGACATATCCGAAAGCGCGTCGAGCGAGAACGTGGAAGTCTGGCTGTACATCCACGCCTGCAACCCCAGGACCGAGTCCTGCACAGCCGGGCAGTAGATCGGCACGTCGTGCTCGTAGGCGGTTGCAGCGATGCCAGCCCCGTCGTCGACGGTTTCGCGCTCGTTGACCACGCCGTTGGCCCGGCCCAGTTCCGCGGTGAACCGCTGGATACTCACGGTTCCTTCCGCCTCGAGTGCGGGGAAGACCTCGCTTCGGAGATGGTCCTCGAACAGCGCGAAGTGTTCCTGTGGCAGGTAGACGTTGTAGATGCGGTCGACCCCCTCCTCGCGGAGTTGTTCGTCGTGTTCGCGGTCGGTCCGGTCGGGCGCGGCCTTGCGGCCGTGGTGGTGGTCGCCGCCGATCGCCTCGATGGTATCGTGGGTGAGGTTCGCGCCCGTCGTCACGAGGGCATCGATGTGGCCGTCGCGGACGAGGTCCGCGACCAGCCGGCGCATCCCCGCTGGGACCATCGCCCCCGCCAGCCCGAAGAAGTTGGTGACGTCGTCGTCGAGCATCTCGGCGTAGATGTCGACTGCCTCGTGGAGCGTCTGTGCGCCGATACCGGCGTGGCCGTACTCCGCGACGAGTTCCTCGACGGACATCCCCGCCCGGACGTGGGCGTGGTCGACGGGTGCGTGGGCGAACTCCTCGCGCCCCGAATCGTCAGTCATTGTCCAATCTGGTTCCCCGGGCGGCTAAAACACGGCGGTTCCGGGCAAGCTATTTGTCCGCGCCGCCGGAACCACGACGAGTGTCCGAACGGCTCCCACAGGGCTACGACGGCCCCGCCCTCGACGTGCTGGCCGAGGACGGAGCGGCCACGGGCGACAGGTCACTCGCTGTCGTTGCCCCCTTTACTGGTGACACTGTCGGGTCAGTGCCGGCAGCCACTTCCGACGACGTCTCGCGAGCAGCGGACCGTGCACGGGAAGCACAGGCCGACTGGGCTGCCTGGCCGGTCACGGAGCGCGCAGCCGTCGTGGAGCAGTTTGCCTCGCTCGTCCTCGAACGCCGGGCAGCCCTGCTGGACCTCATCCAACTCGAGAGCGGGAAAGCACGCCACGACGCAAACGAGGAAGTCGTCGACGTCGTGGGAACCGCATACCACTACGCCGACCGTGCGGACCAGTATATGGCGAGCGAGCGCCTCCAGGGGGCTATCCCGTATCTGACGCGGGCTCACAAGCACCGCGACCCGCACGGCCTCGTCGGCTTCATTACGCCGTGGAACTACCCTCTCACACTCGCCGTCTCCGACGTGCTTCCGGCCCTGCTCGCCGGCAACGCCGTGCTGATCAAACCCGCCGAGGAGACGCCGTTCAGCGCGCTCTTCGTCGCCCGGCTGCTCCGGGAGGCCGGCGTCCCCGGCCACTGTGTCCAGATACTCCCGGGAAAGGGGGAACCGCTCGGCGAACCCCTCGTCGCATCGGTCGACATGATCGCGTTCACCGGGAGCACCGCTGTCGGCCGCGAACTCGCGGCACACGCCGGCCGACGACTGATTCCCTCGTCGCTCGAACTCGGCGGCTCCGGTCCGATGGTGGTCCGGGCCGACGCGCCGATGGGACGGACAGTGACGGGGGCGGTCCATGGCGCCTTCGCCAGCACCGGCCAGCTCTGTATCGCCACCGAGCGGATCTATGTCCACGAATCCCGGTACGAAGAGTTCTGCCGCCGGTTCGTCGAGCGGGTCCGTGCCCTCACGCTCGGTACCGGGTTCGAGTACGGCCCGGACGTCGGTCCCCTCGTCTCCGCGGCGCAGTGCTCGCGGGTCGCCGACAGCGTCGACGAAGCCGTCGAGGCGGGCGCGACGCTGGTGACCGGTGGTCGCCGCCGGCCTGACGTCGCCCCGTTTGCCTACGAGCCGACCGTCCTGACCGATGTCGCCGCCGACAGTGCCATCGTGACCGAGGAGACGTTCGGCCCCGTCGTGACGGTGCACTCGGTTCCCGGCGACGACACCGCACTCGAGCGTGCCAACGACTCGCCGTACGGGCTCCACGGTTCCATCTGGACGGGTGACACGGCCCGCGGCCGGCAACTGGCCCGACAGCTCGACTGTGGCACCGTGACGGTCAACGACCCCTACGCGGCGATGTGGGGATCGTTCGGCGTGCCGATGGGCGGCACCGGCGACTCAGGGGTCGGCCGCCGGCACGGCGACGAGGGGTTCGAGAAATACACCGAGACACAGGGCGTCGCCGTCCAACACGGCCATCCGATCGCAACGCCGCCGGGCGTCCCACGCCGGGTCGTGGCGGCGTTTCTCACCGGTTTCGTCCGTTTCGCCCGCCGGGTGGGGCTGCGATGAGTGTTGTGCTAACGGGGTTCCCCGGCTTTCTCGGCGTTGCGCTGACCGAACGGCTCCTCGCGCGGGGCAAGGGAGTCACCTGTCTGGTCCAGCCACGCTATCTCGAGGTGGCCCAGGAGCGCGCCGCGCAACTCCAGGCAGCGACCGACGCCCCGGACGAGTCCCTCCGCCTGGTGACTGGCGATATCACGGAGGCGGACCTCGCCCTCGCGGAACCGGGGTGCCTCGCCGACCGGGCGACCGAACTATACCATCTCGCCGCGCTGTACGACCTCGGTGTCGACCCGGAGCCGGCGGCGGCGGTGAACGTCCGCGGGACGGAACGCGTCCTCGAGTTCGCCGCCCGCGCCGACGTCGAGCGGCTCCACTACGTCAGCACCTGCTACGTAAGCGGGCGCTACGACGGCCTCTTCGGTCCGACCGACCTCGACGTCGGCCAGCGGTTCAATAACCACTACGAAGAGACGAAGTTCCGCGCCGAGATTGCGGTCAAAAAGCGGCTGGCCGACGGGTTGCCGGCGACGGTGTACCGGCCCGCCATCACCACCGGGGACAGCGAGACTGGCGCGACAGACAAGTACGACGGCCTCTACTACCTGCTCGACCTGCTTGCGCGCCAGCGCTCGCCCGCGCTTGCACCCGTCCATCCTCCTTCACGGCGCTACGAGTTCAACGTCGTCCCGCGGGATTTCGTCGTCGCGGCCATCGACGAACTCGCTGCCCGCCCCGGGACAGTCGGCGAAACCTACCAGTTGTGCAACCCGAACCCCCCGACCGTCCGACGACTGGTCGAACTGTCCGCCGACGCCCTCGGTTGCCGGGTGCTCCGCGTCCCGGTCCACGCCCGGACGAGTCGCTATCTGCTCGAACGGGTGCCCCACCTTGCGGCTCTGTTCGATATCGAGCCCGCTGCGCTCGACTATCTCGCTCACCCGACCCGGTACGTCTCCCCGAACACCCGCCGTGCCCTCGCTGACACTGCCGTGACGTGTCCGCCGCTGTCGTCGTATCTCGACCGGCTCGTCGCGTACAGGCACGAGCATCCCGACATCCCGTCGACGGCGATGGCCTGACGGCCGCCGACGGAGCCAATCAGCGTGACGCGATCCATTCACAGCCCCGTCGGATGTTCGACGAACGTCGTCTCGAGCCCCCACCCGTCGACGAGTTCGCTCAGTGACTGCACGCCGAACGTCTCGGTGGCGTAGTGGCCGGCCAGCACGACGTTGATCCCGGCCTCGCGAGCCTCGTGGTAGACCTGCTGTTTGCCCTCGCCGGTGACGAGAGCGTCCGCACCGGCGTCGACCGCCTCGTCCAGCCAGTCGACGCCGGACCCGGTGACGATGGCGACACTCCTCACCGTCGACGGCCCGAAGGTGAGCGCTCGCACGGCACCGTCCCCGGTGTCAAGCGCTGCCGCCAGCCGGTCGCGAACCCCCTCGACGGTCGTCAGTTCCGTCGTCTCCCCGCGTTGCCCGACGTACTCGCCCCCGTGGGTGCCGAAGGGGTCGCGGTTCGTGAGCTCCAGACAGTCCGCGAGGCCGGCTGCGTTCCCCAGTTCCTGGTGGCCATCGAGCGGGAGATGCGAGACGTACAGTGCGATGTCGTGCTCTAACAGGCCGGCGAGGCGGTCGTACGCCCGTCCGGTGACCCGCTCGATGCCACCCCACGAGATGCCGTGGTGGGTGACGAGCAGATCCGCGCCGGTTGCCGCCGCGTCCGCGACCGTCGCTTCCGCCGCGTCGACGGCGAAGGCGACGTGTTCGATGTCGCCCTCGGCAGGACCGACCTGCAGCCCGTTCGCGCTCGCGTCGACGTCCGCGTAGGCCGCCGTGTCGAGCCGGTCGTCTAGCCGTGAACAGAGTTCCTGACAGTCCATACCTCCCGTTTTTTCGGCGGGGCCGTATGTGTTTGGTCCGCGCTGTGGTGGGGAGGTGCGACGGGTTCCGACCCGCTCCGGTCACTCCGGCCGGCTGAGTTGCCCATCGGTCTCGTCGAGCAGACCGCGGTCGATCGCAAGGTCGATCACCGCTGCACACTCGGACTGTGAGAGGTCGTACGCGTTCGTCGCGACCGTCTCGATCTCGGCACGGTCGACCGGAAACTCGCGGTTCTGGAGGAGCCGCATCACCTTGTTGTACTCGAGCGCCGAGAGGCTGACCTCCGCCGTGTCGCCCGCCTCCTCGATGGACCCGACCGCTTCCGGCGTGTCCCGGCCCGTTTCGGTCTCCGGGGCCTCCTCGTCGTCGACCCGCTCCGTGTCGTCGTCCGACTCGGCGTCCGTGTCAGCCCCGCTGTCGCCGTCCGGTTCCCGGGCGGGACTCCCCTCGGCATCGTCGGGACCCGCCACGGGGGCTGGCTGTGGCTCGTCGACACGCGAGAGGGAGCCCCCCGCTGTCCCGAGAATCGTACCCAGTTTCCGGCGGCAGGTCGGACAGAGCGTGACTGTCGTCCCCTCGCCGACGCCGTACGTGCCGAGTGGCTCGTCAAGCGCGGTGCCACAGAAGTAACACGACGAGAGATGACCCATACTGTAAGAGTACGCCATCCGATCAAAAAGGCACGGGGCTGTGCGGCTACCGCTCCGTGGCGTGTGCGTACACGAACGTCCGGAGGAGTTTTGCCGCGAGCGCCGCGGCCTGGCCGTCGTCGCGGTCGTTCACCTCGACGACGTCGAAGCCGACAGCCGCCGGCGCGACGGCGCGGACGACGTCGCGCAGCGTCTCCGGCGCCAGCCCGAACGGTTCGGGGGTGCCCGTGCCCGGCGCGAACCCCGGGTCCGCCACGTCGATATCGACACTCAGGTAGACGTCGCCGTCGAACGAGGGGGACCAGTCGGGCGCTGCCCCGGGCGGGATCAGCGTCACGTCGTCACGCTCGGCGCGCTCGTACCCCACCTCGCTTCCCGAGCGCGCGCCGAGGATCACCGCCTCGTCGACGACGTCGAGGACGTGGCGGGTCACCGTCGCGTGGCTCAGGGGGTCGCCAGCGTAGGCGTCGCGCAGGTCGAGGTGGGCGTCGAGACAGACGAACACGGAGGGATCGAGCGCCCGGACGGGAGCGACCGAGACGGTGTGCTCGCCGCCGACGAGAAGCGGGACGACACCCTCGTCGTCGTAGTCGTCGACCACGCCCCGGAGGAAGGTGAGATACTCGTCGACGTCCCCGCCGGGGCTGACGTCCCCGTGGTCGGTCACCCCGAGGTCGGTAAAGTGCGTGTCCGTGTGGTTGTCGTAGTCCTCGAACGGGCGGGCGGCCTGCCGGATCCGGTCGGGGCCGAAACGGGTGCCCGGCTGGTAGGACGTCGAGGCGTCGAGCGGTGCACCGACGACGGCGTAGGCTGCTGCCTCGCGGGGCGCGCTCGCGCCGGGAAACATCAGACGATCTTGCGCTGCTCCTCGTACTCGAGGAACTCGATCTCGTCGTCGGCAGAGAGCGACTCGTCCTCGTCGACCCGCATCACGAAGTTGTCGTAGGTCTCCAGATCCATCACCTGCACCTCGCCGTTGCGAACGTCGATGACCTGCCCCTGCTTGCGGTTGATGATCGGGACCCAGACTTTCGCGTCGACCGGCTGGGACAGCGAGCGCTTCCGACCGTCGAAGACGCCTTCGGCCTCGACACGCGCTTTCGCACTGCCGTGCTTGCCTGGCTTTGCGGTACTGTAAGAGTTGATCTTGCAGGGCGTGTCGTCGATCATGACGTAACTCCCCTCGTCGAGTTCCCGGACCTCGGTCTGCTGTCTCGCCATGTCCCGCCGTTGTCCACGTGTCAGTATAAACCGTTTGGAATATCGACGACAACGACGCATGCATCCGCCGCCGTCGCCGCACTACTCGCGGGCCTCGTCGCCCTCGACGACCGCGATCGGGCGACCGTTCTCGCCGCCGGTGGTGTCGCCGTCCGCGTCGTAGCCCATCGTGCCTGTGCTGTCGTCGTCGACGTCGCCGTAGCCCATCGCATCCTCGCGCTCGCGCTCACGCATCCGGTGGCGGGTGAAGTTCGGCTGGGCCTGGATCCCCCGGCGTCGGCGAAAGGAGACGTAGAGAGCGCCGGCGACGAGCACCGTCGCCCCGCCCGCGAGGAGTGTCGCCGGCGTCGTGGCGAACACGTACAGGATAGTCGTCGAGACGACGCCCGCGGACAGCAACATCCCGTAAATGAGACGCCGGGCCAACCGGGCGAAGTGATCGTCCGAGTCCTCGATGTCGGCCTCGACGCGGAGGTTCTCGCGCTCGACGCGGTCGAGCGCCGACTCGAGTTTTGGGGGAACACGCACCGCCGAACTGGCGGCGTCGCCGACTTCCGTCACACGGTCACGAACGTAATCGCGTACCCCCTCCTCGATGTACCCCTGTTCGCGCAGGTAGCCGGTCGCCACGGAGATGAAATCGAACTCGGAGTCGAGCGTGACACAGACCCCCTCGACGACGGTGGCGACGCGGAGAACGAGAGCGAGATTCGAGGGGAGTCGAAGCGGAAACTCGTAGATGGTGTCCTCGACCTGCTGGATGATCTGCTGGACGCGGTACTGCT
>JAZKTU010000080.1:0-14219 GCA_036625385.1 Halovenus sp.
CTGTCCGGTGGGCCGAGTACCTATCGGCCCACCGGACGCCGTGTCCTCCAGCGGGTCGAAAACATGCTCGTCAGTCGCATTGATGGCGAGCGCGTGCTTCCAGAAAATGTTGATGTTCCGTTACGCGTTCTCGAACTTCTTGATCTCGGAGTCGAAATCTACGGAGTAGATGAAGCACAGTAAGAGCTTCAAACGACCTCTTTTTGTCGATTCAGGTTGTTTACTAACTCAATATAATGAAAATATTTCAGTCTTCAGAATGGAGACTGAAAGATACATATTTTGATATTACGTTGCATCGATCACAGATCAAAAGAACGCATTCTGACGAAAATTCATCAGCCTGATTAACTGGGTCTCGAAAGTGAGCTCGCTGGGTCGTCAACGCGAGTCTTTCACCGATCCCTCTCAGTCAATCTCCTTCGTCGAACACTCCCCATGTCGATGAGTCCATCTCTAGGCTATGCACCCCGTTGACCGATCAGAGTACTGAATGCAGAGGATGTGGCCAGTGCTCGACCTATCGTGGCCAGTCGTGTTCTCGGTAGGTCACCAGTATCGTCCTGCGATTGACTATCGCTCCAATCGTGGTAATCAGAGAACCGGGAGGAACCGAGACGAGGTTATTATATCACACCGACGCCTTCTAACAACGCTTCTCGGTTGGCATCGTACAGAGGTGTGCTATTTTGCCATCCTCGATTTCGATAAAAGACGACGCCGGGTACTCGAATTCAGCGCCAGTTGGCGGAATGCCCTGGGACTCTCCTTCCCACGTTCCAGTCGCGCTGACGCGGAACGCAACCGTATCGCCCTCAGCGATGATCCTCTCCAGCGAGAGTTCGTAATCCGGAAACGCAGAAAAGAGCGCCTGGAAGTACGTCTTTAATTCCTCGCGGTTATCATACGCAGGCATTCCGCGGATAGTTGTGTCGGCGGCCATGACCTCATCCATGGCATCAACGTCGTGAGCGCACTCTCTTCTGTTGTTCAGCAGCGACCAACTCCGGTCGCTAAGTTAACGGTGCGCGGGAATGAGGGACAGCCGCCGGTGTCGCGGATATTTCGGCGCAGACGCCGGTGGAAACGACTACCAACTAAATAGCTGGCCCGCCGATGGTCGGGTCGATGCTGGAACTGGAGCACGGGTTCAGGGTGGTCGACGTCCACGTCGAGGTCGAGCCTGACGAAACCCGCCGGCCGCGGTCCATCGGCGATCCGGAACAGGTCGAGCGGGAGATGCGACAGGCCGGTGTCGTCCGATCACTCACGTTCCCTGCGGCCCGAACCGGAAGCTACCTCAAGGCGAACAACGGAGTTGCCCGGATGGCGGTCGGGCGACCCTTCGAGACCCTTGCCCGTATCAACGGCGTCCGGGAGCCGGGCTCGGGCACCGGTGCTAGACTCCGCAACGTTACCCGCTCGCGCGGTGACGAACACACGTCCCCCGCGGATGTCGAACAGTACGCCTACGATGACCGGTTTGTAGGGTTCGTGTTGAACCCCGCGAGGGACGGACTCCCCGATTCCGCGGTGCTTGCAGAACTTGAATCCGCCGGGCTCCCGGTGCTCACGTACGGCGGTCGTGAATTTCTGCCCGACACGATCGAGGAGACGCTGCTGACCTACGATTTCCCGCTAGTCGTCTCGCATTTCGGCGGCTATCCGCTCGAGGAGCGGCTGATGAACCGGGCGATCGAACTCCTCGGCCGGCACGAAGCGTGCTTTCTCGACACCAGTTTTGTCAGGCTTCGTGACCCGATCGAACGAGCTGTGATGGAACATCCCGACAGGGTCGTCTTCGGGAGTGGCGCGCCAGCCGTGCACCCGGACGTCGGCGTGATGGAGATACTGACGCTCGACGTCCCGGAGGATTCGATGCGAAAAGTGTTCTCGAAGAATATTTCGCGGGTTTTCGACGAACTGGCGCCGTGAATCCCGTAATGGCGTCACCGCCAGTCGTACACTGTTACCGCCCGGTCGGCGCGGGAGGACCGTCCGCTGGGGTTCCGGCGGGCGGTCCGGTCCCGTCGGCGGGCACCCAGACCGGTCCAGACACCCCCGAGGATGCCGGTGACGACGTCACGGCCGGTGCCGAGCCACTGTGAGGGGGGTTCCTCGCCCGTGACGACGGCCTTGAGGTGATGGTACGCGTCCGAGCCGGCATGCGCCAGCACGCGACGCACAACCGTCGGTCGGAGCCCGTAGTTCTTGACGAGGCGGTACGCGAGCGAACGGTACTTCCAGTTCCAGTCTGTCGACGGTTCGCCGCCGTCCGACCCGACCTCTTCCCTGACGGCCATCCTGTCGTCCCAGCAGACAGAGTAATCACTCCCGGCGAGTCGGTGTGCGAAATCGCGAGCGCCACCGACCGAGAGATACTCGTCGAACCCGTCGAGTTTGTCGAGTGGCTCCCGGTCGAAGGCGACGTTCCCCGGGTTGAAATACGCCACTGTCCGGCCGGCGATGGCCCGCTCCTCGGGCTCCTCGAGCGCGTTACCCGCGATCTGTGACCGTGTCGGACCCGTGACGACTGCGTTCCCGGCCAGCCCTCGGTCGAGGGCTGCCGGCCAGTCCTCGGTGACAGCGAGCGTGTGGTTGACGAACGCGACGTAGTCACCGGTGGAGCGGTCGATCCCAGCGTTCCGGGCGGCGTTGATCGTTCTGTCCGCGATTTCGACCAGGACGTCGACGTCAGACCGATCCTGCACCATCCCTGTCGTCCCGTCCGCCGAGGGGCCGTTGACGACGATAACCTCGGCATCGGGGGCGTACTCGGCGAGTGCGTCCAGACAGTCTGCCAGCTCCTCGCGAGCGTTGAGTGTCGGGACCACTACCGAAAGGTTCACACTGCTATATAGCTCTCCGAGGCATTATAAACGTCGTGGGGTAACTCTCCCACCGCTCGACCGGTATACTGCCATTCTGCTGTTGCTTCTGAGAGCTCCCGGGCGGACGTGGTTGACGCCCTCGGTACCAGCCCCGGGACACTGCCACACGAGGCCACACACATTTACGAACCGGGAACGACTCAGTACGTAATATGGACGATGCAGGTATCTACGCCCGCCACTCGGACTTTCTCGACAGACACGTTCAGGTTGGACTGGCACAAGGACGGGTAATCTCTCTCTCGTTCCCGACGACCCCGGCCGACGAGGCACAGTCGGAACTGCCGCTGCTCGACCGTCTCGCGGCCTATCTCGATGGCGAGCGAGACGACTTCGAGGACGTGACTGTGGCGATGACGATGCCGACGCCACACCGCAAGGTACTCGAGAAGGTCCGGGAGATTCCGTACGGGGAGGAAGCGACGGTCGAACAGGTGACCAGAATGGTCCCGGACCGCGACCCCGACGACGATGACGACCTCGGCACCGTTCGGGAGGCACTGGCGGAAAATCCCGTGCCGCTTTTGCTTCCGGACCACAGGGTTCGTGACGGCCCCAGCGGTGCTCCGCCGTCGGTCGAACAGAAACTGCGAGTCGTCGAAGGACTCCCCTGAGACTCACTCGTCCTCGGGGGAGTTTCCCGTGTCGTTGGCCCCTCCCGCCATGTCGACCGTCTCGGGGTCGCCGACCTCGATAGAGACCGGTTCCTCTGACGGGCGGGGGGCAGCCCCACCCGGTTCGACAGCAGCGCCGGCGAGGTAGCCAGCCGACCCGCCGACGACGCCACCGACGACAGCCCCGACTGGTCCCCGCCTTGCACCCACCACCGTGCCGACTGCCCCGCCGATGACCGACAGTACCGCTGCATTGACCTCGGGTTCCTCGACTGTCTGCTCCTCGTGCTGTGGCATACCTGGAGCAAAGTGCCCCTGGGATATAGGGGTTCGCCCCGAACTCGTCGTCGCGCACCGTCCGCTCTTAGTACTTCGGTTCCGCGCCGGTTTCCTCGTACACCCGGTCCATGATATCGTCACGCGTCCGTTTCCAGGTGTCGAACTCGTCGGGGCTTTCGGGGTACTGCTCGTAGTGTGCGAGGAGTTCGTCGGCGAGCCCTTTGGTGCGGTACAGGTCGTAGATCGTGTCCCAGTGTCCCCGGGCTCTCAGTACCGTCTTGATCTTGAGCCACCAGCCGATATCCGCCGACCCGGAGTAGATCGCCTCCGAGAGTTTCTCGACGGGCAGCGCCGCGAGCAGTCCCATCAGGTCGTCCACGTCGTAAGCCGTCGTGTAGATGTTGTAGACGTCGAGCGCCGCGTACCGGGCACCGAAGTGGTCCATAACCCGCTCGTTGTACTCCCAGAGCGTCGCTTCTCCTACGTCGCCGTCTTCGATCCCGGCGATAGCTGCATCCGCCGCGTAGGTACCGGCGTAGGCGGCACCAGCGATACCGCCGCCAGTCGTCGGATTGACGTGCGCCGCGGCGTCCCCGACCGCCATGTATCCGTCCGCAATAGCCGAGTCATAGGGCCGGCGGGTCGGCAGCGCCGCTCCGAGCTTGTCGTCGACGGTGGCCCCCTCGAACTCCTTACGGTTGCGGAGGTCGCGCTTCAGGTCCTCGACCAGTTTCATCGGTTCCTCGCTCATCTGAAAGCCAAGCCCGACGTTGATCTCCGTGGGTGTTCGCGGGAAGTACCAGAGGTAGCCCGCGGCACGCTCGGTCGGCTTGAACACCAGCGCGTCCGACCACTCGACCGGTTCGTCGACGTGGAGGATTTCGCGGTACGCCGAGGAGAACTGCGAGTACTGGACGTTGGTGTCGAAGGTGGCCTCCTCGAGGTCGGTTTTGTCCTGCAGGAGAGAGAGCGAGCCTGCCGCGTCGATGACGACGTCGGCGTCGTACGTCAGCGGCTCACCCCGGTACCGCGCCCGGATGCCTTCGACAGCGTCGTTCTGGACGACGTCACTGACGACAGTATCGTAGTGAAACCGGACGCCCGCGTTCTCGGCACCACTGATGAGACGGCGACCGAACTCCCAGCGGTCGATGACTGCGAGTTCGCCGGGAACCGGGATATCGACCACAGTGTCCAGTTGGGGGATCTCGAACTGCCCGTGGTCGACTGCCGTGTTCGTGATCGATGGCTCGATATGCGAGCGCGGAATGACCTCGGGGAAGTTGTCCGCGCCCTTCAGTGCGTCCCCGCACGCGATGTGGCCCGCCTCCTCCGCGTCCTTCCGCTCGACGACGACGACGTCGTACCCAGCGTCGGCCAGTGTCGCCGACGCGTAACAGCCGGACGTCCCGGCACCGACGACCACTGCGTCCCAGCTGGTCTGCCGGTCCGCGGCTGCGGAGGCGCTCGCCTCGCCGCCCTCATCTATTGCCATGGACATTCCTCGAATCTGCACGGTGATAACTTTTTACAACGGATATGACGTGTCAGAAACGCGCGGTACGGCTGTCGGTACGCGGTCAGTCGAGGGACAGAGTCAAACGGTGGCCGATACAGCTGGTTGTAGACACCCGTTTCAGAGGGCCTGTACTGCCGGCTGTACGTTCGTCAAGACATTCGGCACGCCGGGGTGTCGAATTCGTTCCCAGTGGGACAGCCGGCAGTATTAGACGAGCCGAAACAGCACGCGACACCGCATCCAGTCCGAACCGTCGGGGTGAGGAACGTCGATGCCCGCTGCGGACGTCCCCGCGTCCAGGGGTGCTTTTTGCCCGATGACATCGACGACATCACTGAAGAGCCAGGCATGCATCTCATTGGGCGAGACGGTGAGCCGTCCGTCACCAGTCGAGCGCTTTTCGAGACGTTCCCAGCCGGAAGATACTTTCCCCCAACTGACCACTGGCGGGGGTTGAACTCCAGTGCGGTCGGTGATTCGTTGTGGAGCGTCAGCTCGAGCGACCCCGTCGAAGCATCGACCGAGGGTGTCGAGGGGAGCAGGTAGACGCTTGCAGAGTCCCTGTCGACGGGATGAGAGCAGACGGCAGCTCCTGCATAGTACTCGTGTGGCGGACAGGCGTCCCCGGAGAGTGGCGGTGATACTGCCGGCTGTACGTGCGTACAGATATTCGCTACCCCGGGGTGGCGAATTCTTTCAAAATGTTACAGCCGGCAGTACGAGTTCAAAAGGCCGGAATAAAACTGTCTCCAGGTAAAACGACATAGTATGCCGACAGTCACCTACCGAGGGACAGAAACCGTGTGTGAAGAGGGCGAGATTCTCCGGGACGTCCTGAAAGACGCCGGTCTGACGCCACACAACGGCAGCGCAGACCTCTTGAACTGCCGCGGACGCGCGACCTGTGGCACCTGCGCAGTCGCAATCACCGGCGACGACGGTTCGGTGAGCGAACCGAACAAAAAAGAGAGACGCCGTCTGTCATTCCCGCCACACGACTCCGAGGACGGCCTTCGGCTCGCCTGCCAGACGAAAGTGTATGGCGACATCACTGTGGAGAAAGGCGAGGGCTTCTGGGGACAGGACATCTGAAAAGGCCGTTCGTCGTCGTTCAGACGTGTGATTCGTTCACAATGATACAGCCGGCAGTATACTGTCGGACGGAAGTCATGATATTCTGCTCGTTCCACGTGGGGCGAGTGAAAGTATCAACAGTTCCGTCCGACAGTATATGAAGGGACAAATCGGGGGTTTCGACGGACGCTCGCGAGCGAGCCACCCTGCCACGCATCTGACCGGCGTCTCGGTCGGAGACCATGATCCTTCCTTTCGTATAAAGAGTTTTATCACCTCTCGTTGAATCAACGGGCATGACAGACTACACAGTCGAGTTCGTGGGGACCGGTGAGTCGCTCACGGTCTCGGACAAGGAGACGGTCCTGAGCCGGTGCATCGAGGAGGGGATCGCTCAGGAATACTCCTGCCGGGTCGGGATGTGTCTGGCCTGTTCGGCCAAAATCTGTGAAGGGGACGTCACACAGCCTGCCGCCCGCGGCCTCACTGACGAGGAGAAGGAGAACTACGCGCTCACCTGCATGGCCCGGCCGCTGTCGGACCTCACCCTCGACCGGGGCGAGTATCCGCCGAGTATCGACGAAGACAACATCTCGGTAGACGAGGGAAGCAGCCGCGCAGCTGCCGACGACGACTGATACGGACTGGTGTGACTCGGTACCGCCGGAAGCTCCTCTTCCGAGCCTCGCTGCCGGGCCGACACGTATCTCGCGAGTCGGCGTTCGAACGACAGTTCCGGGAGGGCGTGTCGAACACACTCACAATAGTCCGCATGATACGCCGGCTGTACCTTTGTGAACGTACTCGCCACCCTGATACTGTCGGCTGTAACATTTTGAAAGAATTCGACACCCCGGGGTGTCGAATATCTTTACGCACGTACAGCCGACAGTATGAGTAGCGATTACTGGTCGGTGGCCGTTCAGTCGTCGGTGGCCGTTTCGATCTGTTCGCGCGCGACGTTCGATTCGTGCTGACGGGCCCGCTCGCGCTGGCGCGGCGACATCCCCGGCACCTCCGCCGGCGAAACCTCGCCTTCCGCCTCCAGCTCCTCGAGTGATTTCGGGTACGTCCGCAGGTCGTAGTGGATCGCCAGCCCTGCTTTTGCTCCCTGGCCCATCGCCACCGGCACCTGGTTGTGCCCCGGCGTGACGTCCCCGACCGCCAGCACCTCCTCGACGTTCGTCCGGCCATGGTCGTCGACCGCAACGAGGCCGTCCTCGGTCAACTCACACCCCAACTGCTCGGCCAGGTCCGTATTGTAGTTGGCTCCGTACATCGCGAACCCACCCCGGTACGCCCGTCGCGTCCCGTCGGCAAACTCCATCGCTTCCAGCCACCCCTCCTCGTCGTTCTCGACGCCCGTGATCTCCTCTTCGATAATATCAATCGGGTGGGCCCGCACCTGCTTGTCAGTCTCGTCGTCCCACTCGGGTTCCTCGGCGTTCAACAGCAGGTCCACCTCGTCGGTGAAGTTCAGCATGATCATCGCCACGTGGGCTGCGCTGCTGTCCGTCCCCATCACGTACACCGGTGCGTCGACGAACATGTACGCATCACAGTGCAGGCAGTAGTGCAATCCGCGGGCCGTGCGGGGCGCCGGCGGCGACGGCCGACCGTCGCTGAAGCCGGTCGCCAACACCACGCGCTCGACGACTACCGACTCATTGCCCGTGTCCAACCGCACGCGACCGTCGTCCGTATGTTCGGCCTCGGTCACCAGCGCACGCACGTGATCCGCACCGTACTCCTGCACCTGCTCGAGGCCCGTCTGCAGATACTCCATCCCGGACACATCCTCGGTCACACCGATCACGTTGTGTGTATCCTGCATCATGGCCGCCCGGCCGCCACCGCGGTCGAACAACACCGTACTGTGTCCCAGCCGCGTTGTATACAGGGCCGCCGACAAACCAGCCGGCCCGCCACCGATCACTGCAACCTCGTACTCCGAGTCGACAGTCATACTGCAACAAAAGGCTCTCGTGCTTATCAAAACCCCGGGATCGTGTAGCCATTTTGCACGACTGGACGGACCACTCAAGCCGGGATAGTTGTTTGCTCTCCTCTATCGAGGCTGGTACCAGTCGGTACGTGGCGGCGGACCGTCCGTTGCTTCCAGTAGTTCGGGGGCGTCGAATCCCAGCGGTCGGCGCCACCACGGTCCCCGGCCCGAATCGTCCGAACAGTCGGTGACGAGCCAGTTCGGGTCCGTCCCTCCCGACGGTCGACTCAGCGGCACTGCCCGCTCGTAGAGCCGCGAACTGTCGGCCTGACCGAGCAACAACACCCGGGCGTCGAACGGGTCGCGCTTGACGTGCGCGTTGTTGTCGAACGGCTCTCGCTCCGCTTCCGGCAGGTCGCGGTACGCTGTCACGGGGTCCCGGGCTAGCTTGAAGTGGCCAACGAGAAATGCACCCCACGTCGGCGGGAGCCAGGCTGTCGGTTCCGCCACTGTCAGCGTCGCGTAGAAGAACACGTAGTCACCAGCCGAGAGCGTCGAGAGTGGCCCGGCCTTCACCCCGTGTTCGTCGCCGTAGGTGTACCGCTCACAGAAGGGATAGCCGGGGAACTCCGGGTCCAAATGGACCGGCGTGGCCCGCAACTCCGCGGGAATCTCAGTCGAGAGGGTCGGTGCAAGGTCGCCGTATGTCGGCACCTCGCTGGCCGTCGGTTCGGACTCGGGGATCGGGATGTACTCGAAGGAGCCGTCCGGCCAGACCGGGCCGCGGAACCCTGGTTCGTTCGTGTTTGCCCCGATGTTGATGGCGATGGCCTCCATCTATGCGAGGGCTTTGCCACACTCCCTGCAGTAGGTGTAAACCGGTTCGTTCCGGTTGGGCGCGCCACAGGCCGAGCAGTGAACCCGGTCGTCCGCTCGGGACCGGTCAGTGTCGGTCGTCACCCGGTCTCTCGGACTGGCGGATCCCTCGGCGGACGACTCAAGCGCCGTTCCGTTGGTCCGCGAGTCGTCCCTGACGAAGTACCGGTACAGATAGAACTGCAGGAGAGCAAAGCCAACAAGATACGCCACCAGCCATGCCCACAGTTCCATGAATGGCACTACGGTCGCATCCTATTTGGAAGTTAGCCCGAATTATCGGGTCTGAACACTCACCCGGACGGAACAGGGATGACAGCCTCCCGCTGAGCAACGGAATGCCCGAACCCCGGCGGGAGGATCAGTCGCCCGGCGGCGAGAGGTCCCGGTCGAACTCGTCGAAGGTGTCGAGTCCGTCGGGGATATCGTACGCGATGCGGCGAGACTCCTGGCGGTCGACGTTTGCATCCTCGAGCGAGTCGGCGACGGATTCCCAGCCGGGTTTGATCGCGATGGATTCGGCGGGGGACCCCGCTGCGATGTGGTGGGCAGGGATGTCCTTCGTGGCGACGGACTTCGCGGCGAGAACGGCGTTTCGACCGACTTTCGCGCCCGCCCGGACCATCGAATCGTAGGTGAGACGAACGTCGTCCTCGACGATCGTGTGGTAGTTTCGAACTTCGGTCTGGTCGACGATATCGTGGTCGTGGCTGTAGACGTGGGCGTCGTCAGAGATCGATACCCTGTCGCCGATCGTGAGTTTCCCACGGTCGTCGAGATGGACGTCGTCGTGGATGACGACGTTGTCACCGATGGTGATGTTGTGGCCGTACGTCATCGAGATCCCCTTGAAAAAGCGACAGTTGTCCCCACACTCGCCGAACAGGTGGCTCGCGAGCATCCGCCTGAACTCGAGCGCGAAGGCCACGTTGTCGGCCATCGGCGTTGCGTCGAACTGTCGCCACAGCCACTGGAGGTACTTCGACTCCTTGAACTGCTCCCCCTGCGTGTCTGTTTCCGCGTAGTATTCGCTCTCGAGGGTCGCATTACAGGGGTCGTAGCTCTGGAGTCTGACACGCTCCGCGGGGGAGACGGACCCGCCGGACTGCCACTTCTCGTAGGCCTCACGGTCGCCGTGGAGGTCGACGAGCACGTCCTCGACAACCCGACATGTGTCTTCCGTCGACGACAGGCGGCTATCGACATCCTCGATGAACTCTCGCAGGCCTTCCGTCGCAACGGGCGGAAGTGAGACGCGACGCTTGGTCATAGCCTTTCTTACGCGGTCGTATTCAAATGGGTTTCCGTTGTGCACGCTCGGTGTGAAACCGCCCCGCATCCGACACGCTACCGGGCAGCCTCGCGGCGTGTCGGGAGATTCAAGGGTATCGGCGACGGTCCTACGACCGATGCGTCACGACCACATAACGAGCGCCAAACAGCTCTCGCGGGAGGATATCGAGACCATTCTCGACCGGGCGAGAGAGATCGCAGCGGACCCGTCCGCCTACGCGGACCGACACGAGGGGGCGCTCCTCGGCCTGCTGTTTTTCGAGCCGAGTACGCGCACGAAGATGAGCTTCGCCGCTGCGATCAAACGCCTCGGTGGCGACATCGTCGACATGGGCCCCGTCGACGCCTCCAGCGTCAAGAAAGGCGAGAGCCTCGCCGATACGGTGAGAGTCGTCGAGGGGTACGCGGACGCACTCGTGTTGCGCCATCCGAGCGAGGGGTCGGCACAGATGGCAAGCGAGTTCGTCGACGTCCCGCTCATCAACGGTGGCGACGGAGCCGGCCAGCACCCTACGCAGACGCTGCTCGACCTGTACACGATCCGGGAATCCGCGGGACTCGAGGATCTCACGATCGGTATCATGGGTGACCTGAAGTACGGCCGGACGGTCCACTCGCTCGCGTACGCACTCACGAACTTCGACGCACGGCAGCACTTCGTCAGCCCGGAGAGCCTCAAACTCCCGCGCAACGTCAGGTACGACCTCCACGAGGAGGGGTCGTCGGTCGAGGAACACACCGAACTCGCGTCCACGCTGTCCTCGCTCGACGTACTCTACGTCACCCGCATCCAGAAAGAGCGCTTCGCCGACGAGAGCGAGTACCGCGAAGTCGCCGGCCAGTACCAGATCGACGCCGCGACGCTCGAGGCTGGAACCGAGGACCTGACAGTGATGCACCCGCTCCCCCGCGTGGACGAGATTGCCCACGACGTCGACGCGACGGACCACGCCAGATACTTCCAGCAGGCCCACAACGGCGTGCCGGTTCGGATGGCGCTGCTCGACGAACTCCTCGGAGGTGAACGATGACCGAGGACCCCGAACTCCGCGTCAGCAAGATCGAGAACGGCACGGTCATCGACCACGTCCCCGGCGGGAAGGCGCTGCACGTCCTCGCCATCCTCGGTATCGACGGCGACGGCGGTGACGTCGTCTCGATCGGGATGAACGTCCCCTCCGGACGCCTCGGGCGCAAGGACGTCGTCAAGGTGGAGGACCGCGAACTCAGCCAGTCCGAGGTGGACGTGCTCTCCCTTATCGCTCCCGCCGCAACCATCAACATCATCCGCGGCTACAACGTCGTCGAGAAACACCGGGTCGAACGTCCAGACCGTGTCACGGGCGTCCTCGAGTGTGCCAATCCTCACTGCATCACGAGAGCGGACGAACCCGTCGACCCGGCGTTCGACGTGCTCGCGGAGGGGGTCCGCTGTGTCTACTGTGATACCATCATCCGTGACGACATCGCCGCCCACATTCAGACCTAATGCTCCCGGTTCGGGGCCTGATAGTGGCTGTTGGGACTCGTTACAGCCGTGGCGGGACAAAATGCGGGATTCACGGTCTGGTGCACGGAAATATCCACTCGGACGTGATTCAGTTACGCCATACTCTCACAAAACGCTAGTATCGCGGTCTGAGCCCACAGATATGGGTTCGTGGTGTGTAACAAAGTCACGTCCGAGTGGATACGCAATCCAGTCGCGAAAATAATCCCAACAACCACTATGAGGCCGCCCCCGGTTATCCTCGGACTCGGGAGTCCGAATCAGTAAACGCTCGGAGGTACACTATCGCATATGGAGTACGAAACGCGCTGTGGCGAGTCAGTCCCTGTGCTGGGTTTCGGAACGTGGCAGATGGACACCCGGACGGCATACGAGGCTGTCTCGACGGCCCTCGAGCAGGGCTACCGGCACATCGATACGGCACAGCTCTACGAGAACGAAGACGGTGTCGGTTGGGCACTCGAGGACGCGGCTGTCGACCGGGAGGACGTCTTTCTCACCACGAAGATCAACCCGATGCATACCTCCCACGAGGCCATGGTCGCATCGGTGACAGGGAGCCTCGAGTCGCTCGGGACCGAGTATGTCGACCTGTTGCTGATCCACTGGCCAAACCCCCTTGCCGACCTCGAAACGGTGATGGCTGCGCTCGACGAAGCCGTCGACGAGGGCATGGCGCGGTTCATCGGTGTCAGCAACTTCGGGCGCGATCGTCTGGACCGCGCCAGGGAACTGGCCGCCGAACCGATCTTCACGGACCAGGTGCTGATGCATCCCTGGTGGCCACAGCGTGACCTCCTGGGGTACTGCCAGGGAGAAGACATTCTGCTGACAGCATACAGCCCGCTCGCGAACGGCGGCGCGATCGACGACGACTTGCTTGCCGATATCGGAAGCCGGTACGACAAGACGGGCCCCCAGGTCGCGCTCCGGTGGTCGACCCAGCACGACAACGTCCTGACGATACCGATGTCCACCTCAGAGGCACATATCGCCGAGAACATCGATATCTTCGATTTCATGCTGACCCGCGAAGAACACGAGGCCATCACGCGGCCGTCGTACCTGAAGACCGGGCTCGCGGTGCTCAAAGGGCAGGTTGGTGTCCTATGAGCGGCGATATCACGGAGCCTCGCAGCGTGACGACCGACGACCGATTGATGACGGCGCGCGAAGCTGTCGACGAGCGCGTGCAGGCGCTCCCGGAAGGGTCACCGACCCGGTCGCTCGGGTTCGGGCTCGTCGCGGGCGGGCTCGCCTGCGTGCTCTTCCCCCGTCTGCTCTCGCGGCTGGTTTCCGGGTCGCTCGCCTCGCTGGTTGATGTCCCCTCCTCGACGGCGGAACTCATACTGCCGGCTGTAAGTTCGTAGAGATATTCGCTACGACGGGGTGGCGAATCCGTTCAAAATGTTACAGCCGGCAGTATCACGGGGACGCGACTCCGACTGCTCGGCTGTGCGATGGTTACAGCAGGTGCCCACCTCGCCTACCACGGGAGCGTGGGACCCGGTCGGGTTTCGGTCGTAGCGCGTCGAACAAAGCGGGTGCGAGTGCTCGCCGGGCAGAACAGGCCCACGACGGCAGCCAGACACCTCACTCGAGCTCTTCGGTCAGTTCGTCGGCGTCGATGTCTGCCTCCTCGAGTGCCGCCTCGAGGTCACCGCCACCCATGCCGCCGCCCATCATGCCGGGCATGCCCATTCCCCCCCCTTCGATCGTCTCCTGGATGACGATACGGTCGATGCCCAGCAGGTCGATGAGCTGCTGGCCGAGTTGCTGTTTTTGCATCATCCACTGCTGGTTCATGCTCAGCTGTGGCGTCGCTTCGATGTAGAGCGACTCCTTTTCGACCTCGACGGTCTCGAACTCCGGCTCTTCGTCGTCGGCTTCAGCTTCCTCCGCTTCCTCCGCTTCGTCTTCCTCGTCGGGCTCGACGATCTGTTCTTCCTCGACGGTGTCGGTCTGGAACCAGGTTTCGAGCTGCATGTCGAGGAACATCTCGAGCAGCCCCTGGGCCTGTTCGTTGCGGTCCTCGACGACGTCGACGATCTCGTACTCGTACTCGATGTCCTCGCCCGCAAGCGGGTGGTTGAAGTCGACCCGCGCTCGCCCGCCGATAATTGTCTCGACGAACCCCTGCTGGTTCTCGATCGTGACCTGCGCACCGGGGTAGCGGTCGTCCTCGGGGATCTTGTCCTTGCTGATCGTCCGGACCTCC
>JAZKTU010000081.1:0-13440 GCA_036625385.1 Halovenus sp.
TCCCACCGATACTACACTTGTCCATCCCGAGGTACGCGTTCGGGTCCTCCGCGACCTGGACCGTCACCGAGCGCTGAGCCTCGACTCGCGTGAACGCCCCACTCCCGAGAACGGCACTCCCGGCAGCCGCGGCTGAACCCACACCGACCAGGAATTTTCTTCGGTTCATTGTATTGTTGTTATGTTATCAGGTAGTTACGTTCCTTCCGGCTCGCCGGCCTCGGGTGAGTTGGCGGTGACCACGACGTCCCCGTCGATGAGCGGTGCGTCCACGGTCGCGTCGACGCCCTTGGTGACGGTCCGGACGCCAATGGTGACACACTCTCCGAGCGGGAGTGGAAGTGGGTCCCCTGGTTCGATCAAGATACGCCCGCTTGTGGAATCATCATTGTCCGTGTCACCCTCGTAGTAGAACTGTACGACCCGCTGGTCGTAGTCCGGGTCGGGAGCGATGAAGTCGTCGCCGTACTCCCGGTCGTCCGGCGCCTCGGGAAGCGTGTAACTGATCTCCGCATCTGCCTTCCCCTGGTTACACACCTCGAACATCCCGTCGAAGTAGGTGAACGAGTCCGAGTTGACACCCAATGCCGGTTCGGTTACGTCGGCTTCCGCCTCCGCGGCGTCGCTGTGCTCGCCGATGTCGATCGCGAGGTGCCCCAGTTCGTCCAGCTCGACGAAGTTGTTGCTGTTTGGCGTATTGAGCGGTTTCAGTCCGAGATACGCGTTCTCGTCGGTTGCCACCTCGATACTCACTGCCCGTTGCGCTTCCACTCTGGTGAATGCTCCACTGCCTAGTGCGGCCGCCCCGCCGGCGGCGAGCGATCCTGCTCCGATCAAGAATTTGCGTCGGTCCATTGTTGTTCCACCGTGTTGTGTGCACGTCCCCGACCGCAGGGGTCGCGCTTACCCGATACTCTATTCTCCACCCATATTGTATCAATCCACCTGAAAGAACCAGCCCGAAGGGACGAACCACCCTGACAACGCGTTGGGGAATAGTCTCGGGCAACAGGCCCGCTCTGAGACGAATAACACTGTGACAAAACACGTTCAGACGGTCCCTGAACACGGTCTGGAGCGGTCTGAAACGCCGCGTATATGCCCTGTGGCGGTCGTACTCGAGTAAACAGAGGCTGTACGTGCTGTTACTCCATCGCGGTCATCCTGAAAACGGGAGATGGCCCCGGGAGCCGGCATAAACTATCACTCTCGAAGAATAGCGCGTTATTTCCCGGTCTATCTGAAACCCCGTATATACCCAGTTGCAGCTTCCCTACCTCCCCGTCTACTTTTTTCTCCTCCTCACACTCGTTTTCGTGTCGGATTTAATTTATATATGGCAGTTAACAGTGAACTAGTTTTAATACCGATGCCAGAGATGTGTCTGGTACTTAGGGAGGATATCGGGCCTGCTGTCGCATCGACACCGTCGCTTGCCGGCTTTCGGACCGGGTCAGGTCCGCGGGAGGGTGGCCCGAAGGCGCGACGGAAGTGCAACGCGGGTCCGGTCAGCAAACAACATGAAAAACGACCATGATACCGGCGTACCTGCCGGTTCCGCGGCGGCGTTCGGGACGGGAGGTGAGCGAGTGTGAGACGGCGGAAGTTCCTGCTTGGTTCTGCAGCCGCGCTGACGGGCACCGGGTTGCTCGCCGGCGCACAGGGGTTTTCCCGGACCGAATCACAGCGGGAGGTGAAAATCGAGGTTGCCGATGACGAGGACGCGTACCTCGGCATCATCCCCGAGGTCGCGTTCGGGGAGACGTGGGAGGTCGATTGCGAAGGCGAACTGGAACTGGTACTCCGGAATCAGGCAAAGGAGGATCTCCTGGACGTCACTATCGAACCCTCACTCGAAGGCGAGGGCATCGAACTGGAGGACGACGAACTGAACGCACAAATAGAACTCGGCAAGTCCGAGACAGTGACCGTTTCGGCTAGCTGTGACCCGGGGACCGACGGCGCGACCGCACAGCTGAGACTGGAAATCTCGGCGGAGGGCAAGGAAACTGAGGACACGCTCATACAGGCACACCGGGCACTCACCGTCGAGTGTTCGTGTCCGGAGATCGGGCTGAGCTTCGTCGCGTTCTGTGGCGACGTCGGCGAAGGAGACATTCACAGTCTCGAAGTCTACCTCGACGACGAAGACAGAGTGAAGCGTGTCACGTGGGAAACTATAGGAGGTTTCCAGTACGACGATCTCGACCAGGTCGTGCTGTATGGCGGCTTCGGTGAGTGGGATTTCGCTGGTAAACAGACCTTCCTGAACTTTACTGACGGGTTCAACGACGGGGAGGTAGTCATCGGAGAGGAGGATCAGAGTGTGGCGAGAAACCCGCCGGAAGAGACGTCAACGGGGCAGTCACCCGACTGTCCGTGCGGTGAGGGTGGCTCGGGGGTCAAATTCGAGCGGGAGGACGGCGGGTTCCCCATCGAAGAAACCTTCGACTGCACCGATCCCGGCTGAGACGAGAACGGGAAATCACGCGGTTGCTGCCGGGAATTCGTTTTCGCAGGGTCTCTCGAACGGAACTGCTTTTTCCGTCTCCGCTACCTCTTCCCTCGAACCTGTCGTTGGTCACACCGGCGGGACGACTTCCCCACACTCACCACACTCCGCGAGCATCCGCGGCCAGCCCTCTGTTGGCTCGTAGGTGAGACGGGACTGGTCCGAGGGAATCCGGGCCTCGCAGTTCGGACACCGCCCCAGGTTGGAGCTTTCGCGAGAGGGATCCATGTGTGGGTGTATGTGGGTGAATACCATAGTATTGACCACCCTGAACCGGCTGTAAAGACCGCCTGACAGTCCGGGCTTCGCCGACCAGGCCGCTGCCCGGGAGAACGACAGCCCACCCGGGCAGGGGTCGTACGACCAGCGCAAGCGCGTCGACACTTCCACCCAGCAGGGACATCTCCCCGTATGGACGGCATAGACGTCGTCGACTTCGACGACTGCGAAGGCATCGTTACGATGGGCCCACCCTAATTCAGCGAGGGAGTCCCGCCGTTCACGGCGGGCGGGAATCGCGTAAGCTCTAATGACCATCCACCGTTCAATTCCCGGCCCACTCCCAACTATTTATATATAGTTAGCCCCACTTGTGATGTGTAGATGGAGATTCAGCGTACCGCTGTCGTCAAACTCTCCGTTCCCGACGAGCGCCGCGACGACCTGAAACGGACTATGAACACGTTTCGGGACGCCGCACAGCGGTTCGTGGACCGGGGATGGGAGGGCGACGACGACGGCTACGTGATACCGTCGCGCTCACGACTCCAACCACTCGTCTACGACGACATACGGGACGATACCGGCCTTCACTCGGACCTGACCGTGGCCGCCGTCAACCATGCCGCCGACGCGCTTACCGGCTGTGTGGACAAAATGAAAGCTGGCGAACGAACCTCGAAGCCTGTGTTCACGTCAAACACGGCCGTCTACAACACCAGTGCTATCAGTTACTTCGACGGTTACTGTTCGCTGGCCGCATACGGCAGTGGGCGTGTTCATGCTGGATACATCTATCCAGATGACTCGCTCCAAGTCGAATACATGGAGAGTGGCGAGTGGACCAAACAAGGCGCGAAACTCCGCTACGACCATCAGACTGATACCTACTACCTGCACGTTTCCGTCAAACAGGAACGCGAAGATTCGTCGGAAGAGGCCGAGAGCCGAACAGTTCTCGGCGTAGACCGGAACGTGGACGCGTATCTCGCCGTCACCAGTACAGGAGCGTTCATCGGCAACGCTGACCTACTAAACCACAAGCGCCGTGAGTATGAACGTCGTCGCGCCCGACTACAACAGCAGGGGACGCGAAGCGCACACCTTACGATTCAGTCCATTGGTGACACCTTCGCTAACTGGTCCGAGGACTTTCTACACCAAGCGTCGAAACGACTGGTACAAGAAGCCATGTCTCGGGGCTGTTCGGTAATCGTGTTCGAGGACTTGGAACAGATACGAGAACGTATCTCAAACGCCTCGAAATTCCAGCAGTGGACGTTCCGCGAGTTGAAACGCCAGACCGAGTACAAAGCCCGCTCCGAAGGAATAGCCGTCGAATCAGTCCATCCTGCGTACACCAGTCAACGGTGTAGTCACGCCGACTGTGGCTTCACGCACGAAGACAACCGCGACGGCGACGGGTTCACCTGCCAGAAATGCGGCAAAGAGCTTCATAGCGACTACAACGCGGCACGCAACATCGCACACAGATATATCCAGAATCGGCTCAAGTCTGGTTCTGGACGGGCGACCAATCACCTCGCCCTCAAGTCGGGGACGCTGAACGGGAATGGCGACTACTCGCCTTCCACAGTATAGTGGATAGACCGGGAGTCCACCGACAAACCTCGCCGTTCACGGCGAGGTAGGTGATACGGAAAGATCCGGGTCGGGGATGTTCGCCTGGGGACCGACGCCGACCGGGAGACGGAGACGGTCGTTATTTACGATATCGAACACCGATCGGGTGCATACAAACAAGGGGATGACGACTGATAGTGATTAGTGCGACTGTGTACCGGTTCTTCACCACCACGGGGCGGTGAGAGACCGGTAACGACTCGCACTAATCACTATGAGACGGATTGTTGTGAGTCGGTCCCGCTCCGGTGAGACAGTGTGGCGGTGTCAGACTCCGAGACGCCGAGGCCTGAGCGGCACTGCCGAAACGAGTCACAACAATCCGTATGAGAGGTTCCCGACAAGGTGAAACCCCACCATGTAATAGCGTTGCCCGCGAGCGCGCGGTAGCAACGGAGTCACGGTGAGACGGACAGAGTCTACGTCCGGTCGCGCGTGAGCAGGGCTTCCATCTTTTCGAGGGTCGCCTCCAGGTACTGGTCGTCCACGGAATCCGGGAGGTCAGTCTCCTCGCGAAGCCTCATGAACTCGGTCAGGAGGGCCTCGTACTCCTCGCTTTCCTGGAGCTGGTCGTACTGGAGTTTCGACTCGAGCGCAGCGAGTTTCGAGGCGACTGCGAACATCTCCTCGACTTTCGCTTCGAGCGTGTCGCGTGCGAGCATCCGCTCGACCGCGTCCCGGAGTTGCGCGCCCGTCACGGGCTTGACGAGGTACTCGTCGAACGCCATCTCGATGATATCGATGTCGGGGTCGACCGCAGTCACCATGATGACACGACCGTCGAACCCCCGGTCCCGGAGTTGTGCGAGCACTTCGTCGCCGGTCGTGTCCGGCATCCGGCGGTCGAGAAGCACGACGTCGGTCCCGCTGTCTGCCGTCTCCAGTGCCGCGTCCCCGGAGTTGACGATCGAAACGTCGTACTCGTCCTCGAGGTGGGCTCCATACACGTCGGCCGTGTCCAGTTCGTCGTCGACGATCAACACCGATACATCTGTAGCCATCGGTTGGTACCTGTTCGTCGATAACACATATACTCTTTTTGACTGCAGGGGGAGCGCGTCGGCTGCCGGGACAAGGGGGACGAACCGGCCAGGAGTGACCTGGCAAGTGTCCGCGGACTTCAGAAGCTTCTTTATGTTACTCGGCGAGAGTACCACCACGTACATGGCTGTACTCTGGCTGGACGACGTGCGGGCCGACGATATCGAACGCGTCGGCGGGAAAGGCGCTTCCCTGGGGGAGATGACGAGCGACGGGCTCCCCGTCCCGCCAGCGTTTATCGTCACTGCGGAGACGTACCGCTCCTTCATCGAGGAGACCGGCATCGACGAGGAACTGTTCGAGGTCATCGACGTGGACACCGAGGACTCGGGCGCGCTGGCCGACGCCGCCGAGCGCGCACAAACACTCATCCGCGAGACACCGATCCCCGAGAGCATCCGGGAGGAAGTGCTCGCAGCATACGAGGAGATCGGGACCGACACGCCCGTCGCCGTGCGGTCGTCCGCGACGGCAGAAGACCTGCCAAGCATCGCAGCCGACGAGTCCGCGCTCGTGAGAGTCGACGGGGAACCGGTCTTCGGACGGATGGCCGAGATCGCGCCCGTCGACTGTGACCGACAGACGGTCGAAGTCCCGTCGCTGACCGACGACGGGATCGCGTGGCGGGAGGTCGAACAGCTCTACGAACACCCGGCCGAGGAGGGAACGCTCTACCGAGTCACGACGGAAACGGGCCGGCAGATAACGGTCACACCGGATCACTCGCTCGTCGTCCTCGACGAAGCGACACTGGAACCCGAGACCGCGACTGTCGACGACCTCGACGGCGACGAGAAAGTGCCGGTCGTTCGGGAGCTCGCACCGATGGGCGACGGCCCGGACACGGTCGACGTCAGCGAGTACGTCAGCGGCGGCGACGTCATCCGCACCGACGGCGGGCTCATCATCGACAACAACTCGAGCAACGAATCCATTCAGCACTCGTTGCCCCGGACGATTCGGGCGGACGGGGAATTTGCGTACTTCCTCGGACTCTACGTTGCCGAGGGGAGTACGTACGGAGGCAACGAAATATCGATCACGAACACGGACGATGCGGTCCTCGACCGGGCGACCGGGGTGATGGACCGGCTCGGTCTCTGGAACGACCAGACGAAAAACGGCCAGACCTACCGGTTCCACTGCAAGTCACTCGTCCGGTTCCTCCACGCCGTCGCGGGTGAGCCCGACGACACGACTGGGACGGGACGGCTGGCAGGGAACAAGCGCGTTCCCGAGTTCGTCTTTGGCTGGGACCGGGCGCGTATCGGAGTGTTCCTGCGTGGCTGTTTCGACGGGGACGGAACGGTACACGACGAACTCGGATACGCGACCACGTCGGAACGAGTCGTCGACGGGGTCACGCGCCTGCTCGAGTTGCTCGGCATCGACTACCGGATCCGGGAGAGAGAGGGAAACGGCGACTGGAGCGATTCGTACATCGTCAATATTCCCGCACGTGAAGCGAAGCGGTTCCGGGAACGTGTCGGCTTCGAGAGTCCATCGAAGGCGGACCGTCTCGACGACCTCGTCGAGCGACACGAGGGGAAGGAGTACTACCCGGAGTTCTCGCGGACCATCACCGTCGGGGACGAACTCTCGTCGCGAATCAGGGCGGCGTTCGACGGGACAGTCGCCTGGGAGACGATCGAAGCGGTCGAACAAGTCGAGTACGACGGCCCAGTGTACGATTTCTGCGTCCCCGAGGCCGAGAACTTTGCGGCAGGGCGTGGAAGCGTCATCACGCACAATACGGCCTCGTTCGCCGGGCAACAGGAGACGTTCCTCAACGTCACCGGCGAGGACCTGCTCGACCGCGTCCGGGAGTGCTGGGCGTCACTTTTCACCCAGCGGGCGCTTTACTACCGCAACGAACAGGGGTTTGCCGACGACATCGTCAACATCGCGGTCGTCGTCCAGGAGATGGTCGAGGCCGACAAGAGCGGCGTCCTGTTCACCAGCCATCCGTCGACGGGTGCGCCCGTCGTCACCATCGAGGCCGCGTGGGGACTCGGCGAGGCTGTCGTCTCCGGGGCGGTCACGCCCGACAACTACGTCATCGACCGCGAGACTGGCGAGGTTCGCGAGGAAACCGTCGCGGAGAAGAAGGTGATGCACGTCCGGGGCGAGACCGGCGAGACGGTCGAGCGCGAGGTTCCCGCCGAGAAGCGCACCGAACGCGTCCTCTCGGACGACGAACTCGAGGAGTTGCTCGAGGTCGGGGAACTGGTCGAGGGGTACTACGGCGACCCCCAGGACGTCGAGTGGGCGATCAGTGACGGCACGGTGTATCTGCTGCAGTCCCGCCCCATCACGACCATCGACGACGACGCCACCCAGGGCGGGGTTGCGGACGGTGGTGCGGGGGCAGTCGCCGGCGACGACACGTCCGAGGTGGTGCTGTCGGGGATCGGCGCGAGCCCCGGAAAGGCGTCGGGGGAAGCGAGCATCGTCGGGAAACTCGACGAACTCGACAAGGTCGGTGAGGGCGACATCATCGTCGCAGAGATGACTACACCCGACATGGTGCCCGCGATGAAACGGGCTGCCGGTATCGTCACCGACGAGGGTGGCATGACCTCACACGCGGCTATCGTCTCCCGGGAACTGGGCGTGCCGGCAGTCGTCGGCGCAGAGACGGCGACCGAACAGCTCACCGACGGACAGCTGGTGACCATCGACGGGGAGACGGGGGCCGTCGAGGCTGGCGACGCCATCGACGACGCGGGCGACGCCGAGGGGGAGGACGACGAACAGGACGCTGTCGAGGCAGTCAGGCCGGAGACGCCGGTCAAGCCGATGACCGCGACGGAGGTGAAGGTGAACGTCTCGATCCCGGAGGCGGCGGAGCGGGCCGCGGCGACCGGTGCCGACGGGGTTGGTCTCCTGCGCATCGAGCATATGATCCTCTCGCTGGGCAAGACGCCAGAGCAGTACATCGAAGACAACAGCGCTGAGGCGTACGTCGAGCGCATCGTCGAGGGGATCCAGGCTGTCGCGGACGAGTTCTATCCACGACCGGTCCGCGCACGGACGCTCGACGCGCCGACCGACGAGTTCCGCCAGCTCGAGGGCGGCGAGGCGGAGCCAATCGAGCACAACCCCATGCTGGGGTATCGGGGGATCCGGCGGAGCCTCGACCGCCCCGACGTGTTCCGACACGAGCTCGAAGCCTTCCGGAAGATCTACGAGATGGGGTACGACAACGTCGAGCTCATGTTCCCGCTTGTCAACGACAGGGAGGACGTCAGCCGCGCAAAGGCGCTGCTCTCGGAGGCCGGCATCGATCCCGAAAAGCGGTCGTGGGGCGTGATGATAGAGACACCGGCGGCTGCGCTCTCCGTCGACAGGATGGCCGAGGAGGGCATCGATTTCGCCAGCTTCGGGACGAACGACCTCACCCAGTATACGCTCGCAGTCGACCGCAACAACGAACAGGTCGCCGACCGGTACGACGAACTCCACCCCGCGGTGCTCGAACTCATCGGGGAGACGATCGAGCGCTGTCGCGAGCGCGGCGTCGACACCAGCATCTGCGGGCAGGCGGGGTCGCGCACCGAGATGGCCGAGTTCCTCGTCGAGGAGGGGATCACGTCCATCAGCGCGAACATCGACGCCGTCCGGGACGTCCAGCACGAGGTCAAGCGCGTCGAGCAGCGCCTGCTCCTCGACGCTATCCGGTGATTCCGTCCTCGAAACCGACCGAGTCGCGTACGACGCGGGGCCGTCCGGACGGCACGCCGTGAACGGGCTTCGTAATCACTAAGCCCCCGCACGCGCTTGTACCTGCCATGCAGCAGGCCAAAGGCGTAGAGCCGCAGGATTTCGAGCGTGTGCTTTCGTCGATGTGCACCGAACCCCATCCGAAGGCACGTGCAGCGGCTGAGCGATTTCTCGCGACCAACCCCGGTGACCCGGGGACCTACGAGACGATCGCCGGACTGGAGCGCGAAGCGATCGGGATGCTCGGGGAGATTGCCGGACTGGACGCGCCGGCAGGGTACATCACGAGCGGCGGCACGGAAGCCAACATCCAGGCGGTCCGTATCGCACGCAACCGCGCCACCACGTCGGACCCGAACGTCGTGGCGCCCGCGAGCTGTCACTTCAGTTTCCGGAAGGCTGCCGAACTCCTCGACGTCGAACTCCGGACGGCGCCGCTTGCCGACTACACCGCGGATCTCGATGCGATGGCGGAACTGATCGACAGCGACACTGTCTGTGTCGTCGGCGTCGCCGGGTCGACGGAGTACGGCACTGTCGACCCGATCCCGGGGATCGCAGACATTGCCGCCGACGCCGGCGCGCTGTGTCACGTCGACGCCGCGTGGGGTGGCTTCTATCTGCCCTTTACCGACCACGACTGGCAGTTCGACCACGCCGACATCGACACGCTGACCATCGACCCACACAAGGCCGGCCGGGCCGCTGTGCCCGCTGGCGGCTTGCTCGCGCGCTCGCAGACGCTGTTCGACGACCTCGCCATCGACACGCCGTATCTGGAGTCGACCGCACAGATCACGCTGACCGGAACGCGAAGCGGCGCGGGCGTGGCGAGTGCCGTCGCGGCGATGGACGCGCTCTGGCCCGCTGGCTACCGCGACCAGTATCAGGTCGCCATGGACAACGCCGAGTGGCTTGCCGACGCGCTCGCGACGCGCAGCCACGAGGTCATCGGCCCGGAACTCCCGCTGGTCGCGGCGGACCTCTCGGTGCCGATGACTGACGACCTCCGCGACCGTGGCTGGCGCATCTCGAAGACCGGGGCGGGCGAGATGCGGGTCGTCTGCATGCCACACGTCACGCGGTCGATGCTCCGGTCGTTCGTCGCCGACCTCGACTGGTACTGATACTGCCGGCTGTCCGTTCGGACAGATGTCCGACACCCGGGGTGTCGAATCCGCTCACAACGAGACAGCCGGCAGTTACGTCCCGGCGCGCCCGCGCTCCCGGTCGTGATGTGCAGACAACACGTGCACGCTGTCCGGGGTGGCGACGGAAACCGGCCGGCTTATAGCCAAGCCGGCCACAGTGAGAGACATGAGTCGCGAGTCACTACCTACGGACGACCCCGCAGTGGTGACCTGCGGGTTGCCCTACGCGAACGGGGACCTGCACGTCGGTCACCTGCGGACGTACGTCGGGGGCGACCTCTACGCCCGGGCGCTGCGTCGTGCCGGCCAGCAGACAGCCTTCGTCTGCGGGTCGGACATGCACGGCACGCCCGTCGCGGTCAACGCCGCCGAAAAGGGGGTCGATCCGGAGACGTTTGCGCTCGAATTTCACGAACAGTACGAGCGCCGCTTCCCCCAGTTCAACGTCGAGTTCGACAACTACGGCCACACCCACGACGGGACGAACACGGAACTCACCCGGGAGTTCGTCTCGTCGTGGATCGAGAGGGACCACGTCTTCGAGAAGGAAATAGAGGTCGCCTACGACCCCGAGGCGGACCAGTGGCTGCCCGACCGCTACGTCGAGGGAACCTGCCCGTACTGCGGCGAGCACGCCCGCGGTGACGAGTGCGACGAGGGGTGTCAGCGCCACCTCGAACCCGGCGAAATCGAGGACCCGACGAGCACGCTCACGGGCAACCCCGCGGAGTACCGCACGCGCGAGCACAAGTTCCTACGCCTCGCGGACTTCCAGACATACCTCCAGGGCTTTCTCGACCGGCTCGAGGGGACCGAAAACGCCCGCAATCAGCCCCGTGAGTGGGTCGACGGGGACCTCGAGGACCTGTGTATCACCCGCGACATGGACTGGGGGATCGACTACCCGGGTGCGGGAGAAGAGGACCTCGTGCTCTACGTCTGGGTCGACGCCCCCATCGAGTACGTCTCCTCGACCAAACAGTATTCGGAGCGCGTCGGTCGCGACGAGTACGACTGGGAGGCGGTCTGGAAGTTCGACGGCGAAACCCGCCACGGCACGGCGTGGAACCCGGACTGGACAAACGCGGGCGGGGAGGTGATCCACCTCATCGGCCGCGACATCATCCAGCACCACACCGTCTTCTGGCCGGCCATGCTGCGGGGTGCGGGGTACAACGAGCCACGGGCCGTCCTCGCGACCGGGTTCGTGGGCATCGACGGGAAAGCCCTCTCGACTTCGCGCAACCGGGCCATCTGGGCGACCGAGTATCTCGACGCCGGCTTCCACCCCGACCTGTTCCGGTACTACATCACAACCGGGTCGGGCCTGGAGCGCGATATCGACTTCTCGTGGGACCGCTTCGCCGAGCGGGTCAACAGCGAACTCGTCGGCAATCTCGGAAACTTCTGTTACCGTGGCCTGCTCTTTGCCCACCGAAACTACGGCGGGACGCCCGATGGGACCGTAAGCGACGAGGTCCACGACCGCATCGCGGCGGCGAAAGCGACCTTCGAGGAGGCAGTCGCCGAGTACGACATCCGAACACTGGGGAACGTGGCAGTCGAACTGGCCAGCTTCGGCAACGAGTACATCCAGCGCAACGAGCCCTGGAACCTCGTCGACGACGACCCCGACAGGGCCCGACAGGTGATCCGTGACTGCGTCCAGCTGGCGAAAGCCTGCGCGGTGTTCGCCCAGCCGGTGATGCCCGAGAAGGCGGCCCAGCTCTGGGACCAGTTCGAGGAGGGAGGGTCGGTAGACACGACGGCCACCGGGGACGCGCTGGCCGCGCCGCCCGGCGACTTTCCCGAACCGGACGAACTGTTCACGCAGGTCGAGGGGGAGACCGTCGAGGAACTGAACGAGACGCTCCGCGAGCGGGTCGCAGCCGCAAGCGAGAGCGACGGGGAGTCGGCCGAGGCGGCCGATACCGACGACACGCCGGACATCCCGCCGCTCGTCGAGGAACGGGTCAGCTTCGAGACGTTCAAAGACCTCGACCTCCGGGTCGGGGAAGTCGTCGCCGCCGACCCGATCGAGGACGCGGACGAACTTGTCAGACTGGAGGTGGATATCGGCGTCGAGACCCGGCAGGTCGTCGCGGGACTGAAACAGCTCCACGACGTCGACAGGCTCCCCGGAACACGGGTCGTTCTGCTGGCGAACATGGAGCGTGCGGAGCTGTTTGGCTACGAGTCAAACGGGATGGTGCTCGCTGCTGGCGAGGAGGCCGACCTGCTGACGACCCACGGTGACGCCGCACTCGGCACGCGGGTCCGGTAGGCAGCTGACTCACCGCTTTCCCAAACGTGTCCGTCCCGTCAGAAGGGTGTCAAGCCGGAAGGCGAGCATTGGTGAGATTCTATGTCCGACCGTCGGTAGAGTCACTTCCGATCCCATATTTAGCACCCTCTCTGACGAACCGACCGGATTTTCGATTGGGATGTGATTCACAACGGCTGGAGCCGCAGTCACCTTTCGGCCCACCGGCCGGTGAGTCCTCGAACGGTTCGAGAACATGCGGGTAATTCGGATCGACGACAGGCGAGCGATCCCCGATAACGTCGACGTTCCAGAGAGGACACTCGATTTACTCGATCTTCACCGTTGAATCGGCGCCAATTCGTCTTGTATCGAGCCCGGAGCCGGACTATTCACTTGGATTTAGTATTCTGTCCGTGAAGATCGGTCCCGAAACGGCCACGTTCTCAAAAATGTGCTCCGCGAGCCGATAAGGGTGCTACATATGGGTCGGGGGTCATCGCTGGCTTGGATTCGCGTTCGGTGGTTCGGAGTCGGACGAGATACTCAATCGCCCATATCCACTCGGACGTGACTTCGTTACACGCCACGATACAATCTCCGGGAGTGCAGGCCGCGATGCTTGCATTCTGTGAGAGCAGATCTTAACTGAATCACGTCTGAGTGGATAGCTCCCGATACCCTACAGTCCCAATGAGATTCGTTTCTGTCTTCGAGAACCGAGGCGGCCGGGGCTGGAAGCACCGGGTCATCATCGGCGTGCAGGATCCGGATCCAGCCCCCTGGCTCGGTGGCTATCGGTTTCTCTCCACGAATATACGGATTAGTGCGATTATACTGTCGGACGGAAGTCATGATATTCTGCTCGTTCCACGTGGGGCGAGTGA
>JAZKTU010000082.1:0-13420 GCA_036625385.1 Halovenus sp.
GGATGCTCCGGCTCGGCGGGACGAAAGTCGAGGTGGGCGTCCAGACGACCTACGAGCGCATCAACCGCGAGATGCACCGCGGCCACGGCACGCAAGACTCGATCGACGCGAACCGCCGGCTTCGCGACGCCGGTTTCAAGGTCGGGTTCCACATGATGCCGGGCCAGCCTGGGATGTCGACGGAGATGTGTCTTGAAGACTTCCGGCGCCTCTTCGAGCGCCCCGAGTGGCGACCGGACTATCTGAAAATCTACCCGACGCTCGTCGTCGAGGGGACGGCAGTGTACGACTGGTGGCACGAGGGAGAGTTCGAGCCGCTGCAAAACGAGGAGGCCGCCGAACTCGTCGCAAAGATCAAGTCGATGATCCCCCGGTACACCCGCCTCCAGCGCGTCCAGCGGGACATCCCCGCGGACTTCATCGAAGGCGGCGTCTGGAAGTCGAACCTCCGCCAGCTCGCCCGCAAACGCATGGACGAACACGGGTGGTCGTGTGAGTGCATCCGCTGTCGGGAAGTCGGCCACAGCGACGACGAACCCGGCACGCTCGAACTCGACGTCGACACCTACGACGTTGCCGGGGGGACCGAGCACTTCATCAGTATCGAGGATTTCGAGCGCGACCTGCTCGTCGGTTTCTGTCGGCTCCGGTTTCCGAACGACACCACCCGCGACGAACTCGCCGACGCGGCACTGGTGCGTGAACTACACGTCTATGGCACCGAGGTAGCGGTCGGCGCGGACGCGACAGCGGGCCAGCACCAGCACCAGGGGTACGGCCGCCGGCTGCTCGGCGAGGCAGAGCGGCTGGCTACCGGGGCTGGCTACCGGAAACTGGCCGTCCTCAGCGGCATCGGCGTCCGGGAGTACTACCGGGAGAAACTCGGCTACGAGCAGGACGGCCCGTACGTGAGCAAACGGCTGTGAGTGCCAGCCCTGTGTGACTCACTCGGCGGCGGGACTCTCGCCCGTCGTCGCCGGGTATCACCAGTGGCAGTCGGCCGGTGACACGCCTCGCTCATCTGCGACCACGCCGGGAGCGACGGTCGTGACTGGACTCGCCGCCCGGCATTGCGACGAGCAAGACGACGCCGACCACCAGCCCGACAGCAGTGACACCCGCGACGTCCCGGGGTGAGCCGCCGCTATGGAGTGCAACGAGCCCACACGACAGGCCGACGAGCAGGACGAATCCGAGTTTCACTTTCCGGGCGAAGGCCTTGCGGTCCGTCTCGGGGACGGGGTCGACCATCTACTGGAAGCCCCGGCGGACCGACTCGTCGATAACGTCCTCGAACTCGGCCTCGAGTAGCTCCTCAGCCTCCTCGAACGTCCCGGTGAGGGCAGACAGCGAGTCGGGCCGGTCGTGGTGGTCGAACTCCATGGGCCCGTAGGCCGGGCTCTCGAGCGTCTCCATGATATCCTCGAACAGCGCCCCCGGAGACGTCGGGGCATCCGCGTGGGTTTCGATGACCGTCTCGAGTTCCTGGGCGCGCTCTTTTGCCGTCTCCGTGTTCTCGGCGGGTTGCTGGACGCCAAAGCGGCCCCCGCTGTCCTCCTCGGGGAACAGCGGCGCCAGTTCGTCGTCGATGCGCCGAGCGACGCGGGCCCCGACACCTTCGACCTCGAACGGGTTTCTCGCGTAGGTCTTGAGCTGGTAGGCGCCGACATCGGGGTGGCCGAGATACAGGTCTTCGCCGATGCCACCCGCGCGGTCGCCGCCGATCGCTCGCCAGCCAGCGGGGTCAGCGTTGCTCTCTGCGACATCCTGGAGAATATCTTCCCACTCGCGAACGCGCATTATCATCCTATCATTGGACCCGGAACAGAAAATAATCACCGGTCCGCGATTCGGCGTTCGCCACCGACCCACACTGCCGTGGAAAGTAGTCAACGTGGCACACTGTCCGGGACGTCGGCGGGGCCCAAACACCGGAAGGTGTGCGATTTGCCACCACGATTCCGGTGATATACAAGCGTGCAACCAGTAGTTGGTATAATGGTTGACGACGATATCGACGACGACCTGCTTCCCGATAGCGGGTCACAGGACGGATCGGATGGGAGAGAGTTGCTGGCACATTTCGGGAAGCGGGGCCTCGTGGTCGCTGTCATACTGGTGCTGGGCTACTTCACCCGGCCACTCTGGCACGGACTCGTCTACGGTATCTTTTTCTCGCCGGAACTGCTGATTCTGGGTGGTGGCGGGATACTCGCCGCGCTCGTCCTCTGGTTCATTCCGCCCGACCGCCTGGAAGGGGAAAACGGGAACGGGAACGGGAACAACGGGTCGGAGGAGTCGTCGACGGTATTTGGCGACGAGGAGTCGGAGGTTGACCTCCCCTTCCAGGGGTCGGACTCGCAGTCGCGCAAACTCCGGGTGTTCGGTGTCATCATCGCGTTGTTGTTTTTCGTCTCGATTCTCTACTCCATCCCAGCCGGGATGTTCGAGAACCGGACGCTCGCCGAGCAGACGATGAACGACGCGGAGGGCCTCGAGGAGTTCCCACAGGTAAACGCCGACAATCCACGGGTCGTCCCTCGCCAGGTCGCGGACATCACGACGCGCGGCTCAGTTTCCTACCGTCAGCACCGCCTCGGGACGAGCGATATCGCCCGCGCGGAGGACGGCTCGCTGGCCTGGTCGTACCCGATCCAGCCTGACGGGCTGCGCAACATGCTCGTCGAGAACCAGCGCGGCGTGTTCATCACCGAGATGACGAACATGGTCGACAGGGACCGGACCGCTGCCGACGAGGACTTCGCCGTCGGCGAGGGGATGTTGCTCCACCGGTCGTCGGACTGGAACCTGAAGAAGACCGATTACTGGGCGCAGTACAACGACGACGCCGTCGAGTTCAGCCACGACGGCCGGCCGTACATGTACTACCCGAAGACGGGTCACGAGTGGCACCTGACGCCGCTGCCCCACACGACGCCGACCTGGGAGGGCGGGGCGCTCGTTCACCCCGACGGAACCATCGAACACCTCAGCCCCGAGGAGGCTCAGAACCACGAGATTCTCGACGGGCAGCGCCTCTACCCGCTGACGCTCACGCGAGACGAGATGGACTCGCTGGGCTACCGGAACGGAATCGTCAACCAGTTGCCCGTCGTCGGCGCACACGAGAACGAGGTCGAGGTCGCCGGCCTGCCCGACGAAGTAGACAACCGTCAGCCGTTCGTCATCGACCTCGAGGGTGAGCGGATGAGTTACGTGACCGCGATGGAGCCGTTCGGCGCTGACTCCCGCGGGCTCGACGAGGTCTGGTTCATCGACGCCGAGACCGGCGAGTTCCGCTTTTTCAGGACTGAACGGCAGCAAACCTTCACCGGCCCCGAACGCGCGATGGGAATCGCACGGTCCGAGGACGCCCGGACGAACTGGGGGGATAACTTCGTCGTGATGGAACCGGTGCCGGTGACAGTCAACGGTGAACTCTGGTGGCACCTCAAGGTGGCACCGACGGACTTCACCGCCGTCACGCGGAACGTGTTCGTCAATGCCAGAACCGAGGAGGCAGTCGAGGAGGTCGACGACGAGGGGATCCGGCAGTTCCTCGCCGGGGAACTCGACCCGGACGAACTCGCAGACGTCGGGGAGGCGGACGGGGGGCAGGACGGCCAGCAAGACAGTGATGGTCCGGGCTCCCCGGCTGACGACGGGGATGCGGAGTACGTCATCGTCGTCACCAACGAGGAGGGCGAAGTCGTCGACCGGATTCCGGTCGGTCCGGACCAGGACCACACGATCGAAGTCCCGGACGGCGGCTCGGCCGAGATCAACGAGACGGACGGAAACTGACGGCCAGGCTACAGGCGGCCCGGTGGCCAGCAACCGAGAGCGCGACGGCTGGCTGCTGTCGACCCGCGACTGACGGCGGCGTCGGTATCCTTTTGCTTTAGACGCGTCTAGACCCGGTATGCTCAGCGCCAAGATGGAGGATTACCTGAAGGCGGTCTACGAGATCCAGACACAGGACGGGGGGCCAGTATCGACCTCGGAGATCGCCGGGTTACTCGACGTGACGGCGCCGACAGCGACGAGCATGATGGAGAAACTCGCGGAGCGGGAACTCGTCGAGCGGGAGAAATACAGCGGGGTCGAACTCACCGAGGAGGGCGAGACGGTCGCGCTCGAAATCATCCGCCACCACCGGCTGCTCGAGACGTACCTCGCCGAACAACTCGGCTACGACTGGTCGGAGGTCCACGAGGAAGCCGACAGGCTCGAACACCACATCAGCGAGGAGTTCGAGCGGCGGGTCGCGGACCTGCTCGACGATCCCGACGTCGACCCGCACGGCGACCCGATCCCGTCGGACGCGCTCGAACCCGTCAGCGACATCGACGAGGCGACGCTGCTCGAGTTCGACGAGGGGGAGGCCGTCGTCGTGCAACGAGTCCGCGACCGCGACCCCGACGAACTCGAGTATCTCGAGGCGGTCGGTATCTCGCCGGGAACGAAACTGACCGTCGCCGAACTCGCACCGATCGGGATGGTGACCGTCGAACTGGAGGACGGCGGGAGCGTCTCAGTCCCCGACACCGTCGCCTCGACGATCCGGGTCCGTCCGGCCGGCAACGCACGGGAGGAACCAAACAGTGCGGTCTAATCACCGTCTCCCCGGGTGAGTTCGATGCGTGATCTCGACGAGACCGACCGGGAGATACTCGGACTCCTGCTCGAAGATGCTCGCCGACCCTACAGCGATATCGCCGACGCTGTCGACCTTTCGGCACCCGCCGTCTCGGACCGTGTCGACCGTCTCAGTGAGGTGGGGCTCATCCGCGGGTTCACGGTCGACATCGACCGCGACCTGCTTGCGGCCGGGACGCCGGTTCTCGTGACCGTCACTGCCGAACCCGGCGCGGCCGGGAACGTCCAGACCGCGCTCGCAGACGCTGACCGCGTCGAGCACACGTTCCGGACCGTCGACGGGACCGTCGTCGCGACGGCGACGCTCCCCGGAAAGCGCGCCGATTCGGTGCTCGCCGACCTGCTGCCGATGGATGCCGTCGCCGCGTTCGACGTGAAACTCCTCAGCGACCGCGAGTGGCAACCACGGCTCGGGAACGCCTCACTCGCGCCCACGTGTGTCGAATGTGGCAACACGGTTTCGGCGGAGGGCGAGGAGTCCCGCCTCGACGGGGACCTGTATCATTTCTGCTGTCAGTCCTGCCAGCGAGCCTTCCTCGACCGGTACGAACGGCTCTCCGAAGGGGCCTGATATCTTCCGGTGGGTCGGTCGAAATCTACCGTAGCTCTCGGCAGTTGACACGGACGGGCCGCTGGATGCAGAGACCCTCTCCACCGTGGGTGGATACCCGGCCGCGTACTCCACTCTGCTACGCTGACGGGGGTGGTGGCATAAACGTTTGTGAACGTCAGGTGAAACGAAGCGGCGAGTACATTTCAGTCATGGCCGATGACTCACCCGACGCCACGAACAGGGAGGCGTGTCCGAGGAACAGATGGAGAAAGCGGGTGCGCTTCTCGGGAGGGGATTCGTCCGAACGATGGCACCCCGGGAGGGGACGGTGAGTGTCGTCGAAGCCGCAAAATCTGAAAAAGACTGGGGTGATTATCGTCTCGTCTCCGCCGGATACGCGGTCCCTCTCTTGCACTACTCCATCCGATCTACTGAAGCTGTCAACAATCGGCTGGTGGATACAGCGGCTGTCCTCAGCAGCCGTTTCGACCGATTTTCTCCGGCGCTGCCGTCGTAACGTTCAATGCTTCATCGACGGTAACGGTGAGCGAATCACCGTCGAGGGTATACGTCAACTCCGACACGAACGGGTCGGCCGACACGAGCGTCTCCTCGACGTCGTAGAACGCAGCCATATCCTGCCAGTCCGGGAGGATCGGATCGACTCCCCGCTCCTCGAAGAACGGCCGAACGTTCGGCCGGTAGAAGACGTAATCGGTCAACATGTGTCCTCTGCTGTGATTGCAATTCGAACATGTAGACCATATCAGTATGCTGTACCGACAGTTGCACTGCGGACAGATGGTGTGGCCCGACGAATGCTCGTCGCAGATTTCGATTGAGAACTCGAAGGCTCCGGAACAGCGCGGGCAGACCCCGTGGTCGATGGCCAGGTGTTCGCTATAGGTCCAGTGAAGTACCGCATCGACCATCTCTCGTCGGGACCGGCCGTCGATTCCCGCGGACGGGAGGTAATATAACGCGATCGATCCACGCGGAAGGACGGGGAACGCATCCGACGTCGATTCGATTTCCGCAAACGATCCGGGACAGTCGGGACACCGTAGGAGCATCCGCTCTTCGCGATATGTCATCTCGATATCCGACCCACAAAACGGACAGGATGCCTCGATCACGGTCGGCTTCAGGTACGCTGTCTCCGTGACCGTTCCCGATAGAATCGCCTCGATGACCCGGCGCCCAGCCTGACGGAGCGTATAGCCGTCGTCGGTCTTTCGAACGAAGTGCCCGACCAGCTTATCCAGATGGTAGTTGAACTGTGCCCCCTGGCGGACTCCGACCCGGTCGCGCACCTCGGTAAACGACAGCGGGTCCTCCGTGTCGCCGAGCACCTGGAGTATACCCATTCGAGTTTCGTTTCCCAGGACGGCAAACGCATCATCCGGCGACAGGGTCGTAGGCGGTTCGTCATCGGATGTCATAGATTACTATCGAGCAGAGTCAGGTATAAAATCAGGTCCTTGACCCGGTTCACCTGTCCAGAACGCGCATTGTATGCAACACGGCCCATCAACCCCTCGGAGTCCGGGAGGTCGTGTGCTGAACGAAGAGCGTGCGTTCAGTAGGTAGGTACCCCTGCACGTATTTTTGAGCAAGGGGGCGGTGAATCGGGTTGATTTCCCGGGCTGGCAAGGCGTCTCTGTACCCGACTGGATTCCATCCCCGCCGGAAAGAGCGCCCCGCTCCCTCGTTCACAGCCGGTCTCCCCGAACGGTCACTCGGTCGGAGATTCAATCGGCGGGGCGGCGTTGAGGACGAGCAGGCAAACGATTCCAACGGCTGCGGCAACGACGCCGGAGATAACGCCAACGAGTTGAACCGAGAGTCCGAACCCGATTCGAGGGGTCCCGATAGCTATCCCGGCGCCCATTCCGATGGGTGTCAACGTCGATGTGGCTCTCCCAAACCCCTCGGCCAAACTTACCAGCCCACCACGAAGTTCGGGGGGAGCCAGGTCGGTCACAATGCTTCGATAAATGGACAGGATGACGCCAAAGCCGATCCCCATCACCACGATGCCACCAAAGGCGAGCCAGATGGAGGGAGCGAGAAAGACGACGGAGATCCCGAGGGCAAGTGCAACGTTCATCCCGATGAGAAGAGACAGCCTACTCTCGAAGTAGGCGGTGATACGACCCGCCTGGGTCGCCGACGCCGAGTAACTAAGACTGCCGAGTGCTGCCAGAATCCCTGCCTGTGCGGGGGTCCCGTCGAGGACTTGCACGACCAGAATAGAGTTGTAGGTCAGAAACCCGATCCAGACCATCACAGGGGTTCCCCGGGCGATTACCATCGCCGCAGCGCGTCGCTGGGAAACGAGGGCCCAGAGGTTCCGGAGTTGCGCCACAGCAGGCTCGTCGTTTGTCGACCTGTCACTGTCGGGGTCGACAGGCTCTTCAAACCAGACATAAACCGCGATCGCTATCGGAAACGCAATCAGTTGCAACAAAAACGGGTATTGCCAGGCAAGCGCGACGAGCGCAGCGGCAGCCAGGGGAAATACCGTCTGGACGAGTCCCGAACTGGCGAACCGCAGTCCCTGGCCGGCGGCTTCTTTCGGCCCCGAATACAGATCACCGACACTTGTTATGATAATTGGGCTAAGAGCCGCAAAGCCAACGCCCTGTAGCAGTCGCAAGAACAGCGCAACGCGGAAGTCAGATGTCAAGGCGATGGCTGATCCCGCACCGCCGAAACACAGTAAACCGAAGACGAGGACTGGGCGGCGGCCGTACCGGTCGGCCAGAACCCCCGCGATCGGTATCACGACGATCGCTGGCGTAGTGAACACGGATATCATCAGACCGATGTTGGCTGCGGAGGTCCCGAACGGTCCGATCAACGAGTCCAGAATGGGCGAGAGTAACGACGTCCCCATCGGGGCCAGGATATTAGCCAACAGCAACAGCTGGAACTGACGTTCGCCAAGTATGTCCGCGTCTTCTCCGACGAGGCGTCTAATTGTCGCCACCTGCCCGTTCTCGCGACACAGTCCTTGCGTCAGTGGCTTCACACAAGGCTTTTTGCATCTTCTGTGCCGGACTCGCGGAACTGGCCCGACCAACGGCTCGCGCCGACTAGCTTTCCTTCCGGTTATTCCGACGGCAATATCAGGCGAGCACCGGTAACGATGACCACGATGGGACACGACCACGAGGAGAGCGGTCACGGCCATAGTCAAAGCAGCAACAGTCCCAGGAAACTTGCGGCAGTCGCGGGCATCAATATCCTCGGATTCATCGCGGAACTCGCCGGCGGACTACTCTTTGGTTCGGTCGCGCTGTTGAGCGACGCGATGCACATGTTGTTTGACGCGCTGGCATACGTGATGGCGTTTGCAGCCGCGGCTGTCGCCAACCGGTACGACGGCTCCGCGCAGTGGTCCTATGGTCTCCACCGACTCGAACCACTTGCCGCGTTTCTGAACGGAGCGCTGTTGATCCCGATGGTGATCTACATCGTCTACGAGTCGTCCCAGCGGTTCCTCGATCCGACTGGTATCGGCACGGGCCCGACGCTTGCCATCGCAGTTGCAGGCCTGGGGATCAATCTCGTGTCGGTGTACGTCGTGCAGGGTGGTGAAATGAACCTCAACGAACGTGGCGCGTTCTACCACCTGCTCGGCGATGCTGGCGGCTCGGTTGCGGTCATCGTTTCGGTCGTGGCTATCGACCTGACTGGTCTCCGCGTCATCGATCCCGCGGTCGCGATACTCATCGCCGGGATCGTCCTCTGGTCGGCCGGGAAACTCCTCCGGGGCAGCGGTGCCATCTTCCTGCACAAGGCCCCGATCACCCACGACGAGGTGCAGGCGGCTGTCCAGCACATCGACGGCGTCGAAAGTATCGAGGACCTCCATACCTGGCAGATCTGTAGCGAGCTAACGATTGCGACTGTCCACGTGCGGACGGCAGCCGACACCCTCGACGCCGCAGCCCGCATCAGACGGGATGTCCACGAAGCACTCGCCGACCACGGCGTGAATCATGCGACAGTCGAACTCCTGCCCAGGGACCACCCCGACCGCCTCGACGCCCACACGCACTGATCACGACAGCACCCACGAACCCTCGAGACGGCCCTGCAGGAGGCTGACGAACAGATGCACCGACTGCAGCGTTGTCGCGATCCGGATGCAGGAAGGAACACGAGCGGGCTGTCACGTCACCTGATCGTTCGGGGGTGGATCCCTGGGCTGGGAGCGCCGCGTCGCCGCAACGACAGTGACGGACGTCCCGTCGCAAGCCGTTCCCGGACGGCGCCGGCTCGGTGCAGTCCACGGGGCGGGTCAGGGTCGTTTGAGACGGAACTCGATGCGCTCGACGTCGGCCCCTTTCGAGGTTCGGTCGACGATGTCCACCCGGCCGATATCGCCGAGGCTGTCGACGTGGGTGCCGCCACAGGGACACATGTCGAACGAGTCGATTTCGACAACCCGGAGCGGGTCGACGGAGTCGGGAATGAGGCCGAGCAACGCCCGCCCCTCGTCGACGTTCGCCTCGACGCGGTCCCGGGCCCGGTTTTCCTTCCGGACGGCGTGGTCCTGCGCGATTGCCTCGTTGCTCAGCCGCTCGATCCGCTCGATATCCTCGGCGTCGAAGTCGGCGGGCTCGAAGTCGATGCGCGAGCGGTCGGGATATATCTGGTTGCCCGCCGTCTCGGCCCCGTACTCGTCGAGGACGACCCGCGAAACCACGTGCTGGGCGGTGTGCATCCGGCTGAGTTTCTGCCGGCGCTCGCTGTCGATTTCGGCTTCGACGTCCGTACCCGGCGCTGGCGGTTCGCCGCGCATCTCTTCGATCACGTGGTGGACCTCCCCGTGGTCCTTCCGGACGTCGGTGATGTCAGCGCTGCCGTCCGCCCAGGTGATGGTACCGTGATCCGGCGGCTGGCCACCTCCCTCCGGATAGAAGTACGTCCCGTCGAGAACGATGTACTCCTCGGTCGCTTCGGTAACTGTCGCGGTGAAGCGTGTCGTACTGTCGTCGTTTGGCAGGTACAGCAGTTCCGTCATCGACTGTGTCGTACTCGCCCGGATGACAAAAACGCCACGTCGGTGTCGCCGTCACCTTGACGTCCGAGGATGCGAACCGTTCCTGTCCGCGAACCGTTCCTGTCCGCGAGCAGTACGCGGGCGCGTTATCGCGTTAGTCGTCTGCCGCGACAGGTTCCCCGTGGGAAATCTCGTCGCCGAGGAGGGCGAGGAACTCGGCGAGCCACTCGGGGTGGTCGGGCCAGGCCTGCCCGGTGACGAGGTTGCCGTCCCGGACGACTCCGTCGACCCAGGAACAGCCAGCAGCCTCGACCTCGGCGCGGACAGCCGGGTATGCGGTCATCTCGTAGCCATCCAGGACGTCGGCGGCAGCGAGGATCTGCGGGCCGTGACACAGCGCTGCGACCGGCTTGTCCTCCTCGAAGAAGTGCCGGACGGTCTCGAGAACCTCGTCGTACGTGCGGAGATACTCGGGTGCCCGGCCGCCGGGAACGACCAGCGCGTCGTAGTCCCCCGGGTTGACCTCCTCCATAGTCGCGTTGAGCACGAAGTCGTGTCCCCGCTCCTCGAGATACGTCTGGTCGCCGCGGAAGTCGTGAATCGCTGTCTTGACGTTGTCCCCGTCCTCCTTCTCCGGACAGACCGCATCGACGTCGTGACCGACTGTCTGGAGCGTCTGGAACGGGACCATTATCTCGTAATCCTCCCCGAAATCGCCGACGATCATCAGGATGTCTTTGGCCATGGTGTTACCCGGTGAAAGTACGGAGAGCAGGGGCTTAAATCATTGACCACAGAACAGGTCGGCTCCGGCCAGCCTCCGCGGCGGGTACGCCAGGTGAGGGGGAGTTACGACGCCGGTTCCGAAATTTCGCCATGGATGTCGTACTCCACGAGGGACACCAGCACTCGGAAACCGCTTCGATGGCGATCAGTCCCGAATCTGTGATCCTTCTTGCGCTGGGTGTACTCGCTCCCGGCGTCGTGATGATATACGCGGCCAGGCGGTACTTCGAGGATTGACCGCCGGGTCGCTCACCGGGCATGGTTGCCTCCGCCGTTGGAGCCGTCCAGGCGAGTCCGGTGTGGCGGCGAACGGCGTTGATAGGCACTTTTCTCAGAGATGGTGTCGCAAAAGCGTCTGCAAGCTACATCGGTTGATACATATTGGTTCCCGGCATACATCGTGCCATCCCTTCGGAATGTCGGATGCGCCACCCATCCCCCCCTATCCGTCGGGAACCCATTTTTGCCCCTCTTATACCAGGATAGATCCGGTTTTGTGACGCCCTGTTGGAGTTGGCTTCCCGGCTCCAGGTTGGTGGCCGAGTCGTACTGTGTCACCGACTCGCCGGTAGTCACAACTCGGGGCTCTCACTGGCCTCTCGCTACCCCCAGGATACTCGATACCATACATAGATTCCTGGTACCGCAAGGTGGCTTCTGGGACGAAGGACGTCCTCAAAAACGTCGGACGTGGAACCCCGGGTCGTGCTGTCGAACACGAGCCAACGGGAGTGGCGCGATTCGCGGTGGAGATCGACGGCGTGGGGGTCCGGGCTGGCGGTCGGTGACGATCCCGTCGCCTTCGACGACTGGCGCGCTGGTAACGTCGAAACGGATCTGCTCCGAGATGTCATCGACTACTGGCGCAGCGGCGAGCCAGTCGCGTGAAACGGGACGCCCTCCCACCCGCGCGGCGTCGGGAGGACTGTACCGACGCATAGCGACCTGCTCGTGCCTAGACGAAAGATCACGAGACTCCGGACACGGAAGGGCGAATGCCGATTTTGCGCGCTGTCTCCAGCACGGTATCTCCCGGCTTCTACCGAGTCAAACGGAGGCTCAAATTTTGCCAGCCCGGAGAGACGGGCCGCTCGCCCGAGGTAGGGTGTGTGCGAGTCGGAGGAAGCCTCGAGCGGTTGTTCCAGGGAGTTTTTCGCCCTCGCGGGAGATTTGTCGCCGGTGTGGGACACCCTCGTGCGGACTGCTGTGACTCGGTACCGCCGGAAGATCCTCTTCCGAGGCTCGCCTCGCTGCGCTCGGCTCACCGCCGTGGAACACGGTTCGACGAGGCTCGCCTCGCTGCGCTCGGCTCACCGCCGTGGAACACGGTTCGACGAGGCTCGCCTCGCTGCGCTCGGCTCACCGCCGGGCCGTCACAGATTCTCAGTTTTAGCGGCTGATAATGATTATTGTGAGTCGGTACGGGATCGACCGCACGCTGTCGTGCGGTCGACCAAGTAAACAGTCACAATAATCACTCTGCGACGACGATATTTTCCGAACCGGGACGCCTGGTGTGTGATCAGTCCGGCGTGTACGAAACGAGCGTCGGCGCACGCTCGGCAAACGCAGCCGCGTCCTCGCCGAACGACTCCGCGTACCGGACCAGCAAAAACAGGACCGTTTCCGGGTTCCGAACGGCGTAGCCGTCAGTCCGGGAGAGCAGGCCCGCCTCTGCGAGTCGCGAGGCAGTTCTGCTGACGGTCGGTCTGGAAACCTCGAGGTGGCGGGCGAGCGAGCGCGTCGACGGGTCCACGCCGTCGAGCAACGCGATAAGCAAGCCCCGGGGCGTCTCGCGACGGAGGTAGCCGAGTGTCACCTGCTCGAACTCGGAGAACCGGTCGGCAGGGAAGTACCGGCGGTAGTCGTCGTCTTTCCGGCTCTCGACTGCACCGTCCCCTTCGAGTCGCTTGAGGTGGTGCTGCGTTTCGCCCGTCCCGAGTTGCAGGTCGTCGCGGATCTTCGAGAAGTGAGCACCGGGCGTCGTCGTGAGATACCCCAGCAGGGCGTCCGGAGCGTCGCTCTCGCTTGCACTCGCCAGTGAGACGAGTGGCGTCGCCGCTCCGAGGGCAGCAAACCGACGAAGCGTCGCGCGCTTCGACTGGTCGACGTCCCCATCCCGTGACATCGTCTAGACGCACGGCTGGCCGACGTAAAACCGCTTCGCCCGAAAACAGTGGTACCCGGGAACTATTCCGTACCGTCCGCTCCGTCGACGTTGAAATCTTCGCCGGCCTCGCCGACGATCTCGTCGGGGTCCTTGATATCCGCCCGACTCTCACCTTCTTTGACCGCCTGTGCCTCCTCTTCCATCTTCTCGAGGTCGATGACCTCCTCTTCGTCCTCGAGCTCGCCCAGGATCTCCTCGATATCGTCGAGGCCGAGCATCTCGCGGGTTTCCTGGTCGA
>JAZKTU010000083.1:0-13411 GCA_036625385.1 Halovenus sp.
CGTTCATCTGCGGTTGCGGTGCGGTATCAGTACCGAACTTTGTGAGGTACTGATATTTATTTCAACTATCGATAAGTGAGGTGTTCGTTAGTTTTAAGCTGACAAATCACCGTTAAACTCTCATGGATTCCGACGATCCGGACCGGGGGATCTGCGACGATTGCGGCGCTTCTCTCGACGACAGCGAAACACACATCTGCCAGCCGACACGCACCGCCGACACCGCCGATTCCGAGTACTCCGACGCGACCGAGGCTGAGGCCACACAGTCAGACGGCAGCGCGACTGACACACACGTGTTGGACGCCGCCGAGACTGACGGCCCCCGTCCAACACCTGAGGACCTCGGTATCGACCGCCGCAACCTGCTGAAAACTGCCTCGACCCTCCCGCTTTTCGGGGGCCTCCCTGCCCTCTCCGGCGTTACCGCGGGCGCGGATGGGTTCGTGTCCGTGCGGGGGATCAACGCGGGGGAGTATCCGACTATCGAGACGACGTGTATCGTCGAGACGGACGCCGGTCGGGACGGCGACCTGTCACGGGGTGCGTTCACGCTCGAGGAGGAAGGGTCGGGGCGTTCAATCGACGATTTCGAGGTGATCCAGATCGACCGGTCGGGTGAGCCGGAGCCGCTGGATATCGTGTTCGTGTTCGACGACACGGGGAGCATGGGGCCGTACATCGACGCGATGCAGGATGCGGTGACGGATTTCATCGACGACCTGGAGGCGGCGAACGTGGACGGGCGGTACGGGCTGGTGTCGTTCAAGCAGAACCCGGACAACATCGACACCGACCGGGAACTCACAAGCGACGCTGGCGCTGTCCAGGACGCGGTAAACGCGCTGTCGGCAACGGGTGGTGGTCCGATTCCGGAGAACCCGCTGGACGCGATCGACCTGGCGCTGTCGTTCGACTTCCGGACGGAGGCACGGGACATCGTCATCACGATCACGGACGCGCCGGCCCGGCACGGGAACGACAACGAGCGGGATGCGAGCCGGGGGACGACGGAGTTGACGCTGGCGGACATCCGTGAGGGGCTGGTCGGGACGACGTTCATTGCCATCTCGCCGACGGACGGGCAGATTTCGAGCTATCTGCCGCCGGAGGGGAGCTTCATGAACGTCAAGCGGATCGCCGAGCAGGTGGACGGGTTCTGGCTGGAGTTACCGCCGGACAACATTTTCGAGGAGTTCCAGGCGCGCCTGGAGACGATCCAGGAGACGCTGGCGGCGACGCGGTACATTCTGACCTACGACACGCCACTCCCGGAGGACGGGGAGTTGCGGACAGTCCGGTGTACGGTCGATGACCCCGCAGAAGGCACGGACGACGACACGGGGGAGTACCGGCCGCCGGGGTTCGTGCCGGGGCTGGGTGTGGCGGTGTCGATCGAGCGGACGAACGCGCCGGTGTCGGCGGGGGAGACGCTGTCGGTGGAGGTGCGAGTGGAGAACCTGGACGCGAAGACGGGGGTGTTGTCAGTGTCACTCGATACGGACGGGTTGTCGGCATTCACGCCGGGGACGACGTTTCGGCTGGACAGCGAGGGGGAGGTGGCGACGAAGACGATCGAGGTGGAGACGGAGCCGGGCGACGAGGGGTCGTACACGCTGGTGGCGGAAGGGGACGGCAAGCCGGGGGAAGACACCGACAGCGAGACGATCGAGGTCGGGCCCGGCGAGGGTGGGGAGGAGATAACGGTCACGGGGACTGTCAGGGACGACGCGGACAACGCGCTCGCGGATGCCACGGTGGCGTTCGTCGAGGAGGACGCCGAGGAGCCAACGGTCACGGCGACGACCGACGAAGCCGGGGCGTACACTGTCGACGTTCCCGCACCGGCGGTGTACGAAGTGACGGCGTCGAAGTCGGGGTTCGCACCGGCCACGCAGACGCTGTCGACAGACGACGGTGAGGAGCAGAAACTCGATTTCGTCCTCGCGGATGTCAGCGTGCTCGGGACAGTCACGAACGCACTGGGTGACCCGCTTTCGGGTATCACGGTCGAGGCGAGGTTCTTCGACCTCGAAGGGGGGGAAGGCGACACAGTCGAAACGACAGAGACGGACGAAAACGGGCAGTACGGGTTCTCGCTGGGTCCCGGGCGGTACGAAATCGTCGTCGAGGAGGCTGATTTCGAGTCTGTCGGTACCCCCATTGCCGTCGAGTTCGACGAGACGAAGACCGTCGACATCGAACTGGTTCCCGAGGACGCCACCATCGCGATTTCGACCGTCGAGGTCGGCCCGAGCGCGCAGCTCCGTGGTGCGGACAACGACGCCGTGTTCTTCGTCGGTGTCGAGCCCGAGTCCGGGAGCAGCGTCGACGGCGTCGAGGTGCAGCGCGTCGACTCGACGTTCCCCGGGGAGAGCATCGAGGACCTCGGCGAGGAGACCCTCTGTGAGTATCTCGGCTCGTTCGGGATCGACGTCACGCCACCCTTCTTTGGCTGCGAGGATGTCGCGGAGTCGCCGGTCGACCTCCTGCTGGCCGCGGAAGGGGTGGTGGGAGTGCCGGCCTCACAGATCTACGCCGTCTCCGTCCCGAGTTCGGACCTCGTTCTCGCGACCGGCGACAACAAGATAGACGTCTTCGCGACTGCAAGCGACGGGACGTTCGCCGTCGAGGAGGTCTCGCTCCCGAACTACGCGCAGGGAGACCGGCTCAGGCGGTTCGAGACGGAGGCTGCCGGTCCGACGGTCGATTTCAGCCAGGAGTACTTCGCGATCGACATCGACCTCGCGTTCTCGGACCCGCTGATCCCGGTGAACCTCCCGATCGACGTCAACATCGAGATCTTCCGGGCGAATCTCGGCTACACGGGCCAGGGGGACCTCGACCTCAATACCCTGGATGCGACGGCTGTCGACCGGAGTACCGGCGGGATCAGCATCTTCGGCAAGGGTGTCGAGTTCCAGATCGGCGGCACCTGGGAGGGCAACCCGGTCGGGTACACGTACGAACTCGAGATGGTCGACCTCTGGCTGGCCGGCATCCTCACGATTCCGATCCCCGTCACAAAACTCAATTTCAAGCTCCCCGACAACCCCGTCATCGAAGAGGTCGGCGTCGACGTCGAAGCCACCCCGAGCGGATACATGCTCTTTGGCGATACGGACGTCACCACCCTGGGCGGGACCAGCCGGGAGCCGGCGCTCCCCGCCCTCGGGGGTCCTACCGGGGGGCTCGACACGGCAGATGTCGAGGTCCCGATCCCGGAAACGCGGGAGTTAAACCAGTTTCACACTCTCTCGGGGAGTGCCGGCGTCGACGTCGCCGAGGCGTTCGTCGACGGGAACCTGCACGCGGCCCAGGACATCGATATACGGGGTGTGTTCGAGCCCCCCACCCCTATGCCGCTCGCAACGCAGGGCGGCGAGGTCTGTCTCGACGGCGGGATCGCCGTCGGCAAAGATCCGGTCGAGCTTGTCGCCTCGCTGGGGACGATCGCCGACATCACCCCCGGCTTCTCCGAGCCGTGTCTCGCGCTCGGTGAAACGAGGGAACCGCCCTGCTGGGAGGTGTTCGGCGCCGACGAAGACTGCGCGGAGTACCCCTCCGCCGCGACCGCGACGGCGGACACCCTCACGTTCGACGCGTCCTCGATCGAGGACGCCGAGATCCGCCTGGTCGACCCGGCGGGTTCCCATCCGCCGGAGGACGTCCTCACTCCCGAGACAGACACGGGAACTGTGACCCGCCTCACAGACCGCCCGGAACGCGACGGCGCTCCCGCCGTCGCCGCCCGCGACGACACCCACCTGGTCGCCTGGGAACGCCAGTTCGAGGATGCGTCCGCCGAATTCGGTCGCGACATCGTGACAGCCGTGCGCGACAGCGCCGGGACCTGGAGCGACCCGACGCGACTGACCGACGAGGCGGGTGCGAGCTACCACGGCGCCGCCGTCGGGGTCAGCGGCGGCGACGCCGCCCTCGCCTGGACGCGGTACGACATCGACGGCGTCGAGGAACTCGAGGACATCGGCACGACGACCCGGATCGAATTCGTGCCCGAACAGGCCAACGGATGGGGCGACCCGGTCGTCGTCGCGGACACCGGCGACTGGTTCGACAGTGACCCGGCCATCGAACCGCTCGGCGACGGCTGGGTCGTCGCGTGGGAACGCCGCGGTCCCGACGATCCCTCCACCCGGGCAGTCGGCTACGCGGTCGTCGACGCGGACGGGAGCGTCGAGCGAACCGAGACCATCGACGACGCCTCGGACCTCGACCTCGACACCGACGCCACGAGCGTGGTCCTGGGCTATCACGCCCGCGACGCCAGCGAGGTCAGACGGGACCTCGTCACCGAAGGCGGTCGGACCGAGGACGCCGCCTACCCGATCGCCGCCGAGCGGTCGCTGCGGGACCTCGCCGTGTCCGGCGTCGGGACAGTCTGGCTCGTCGTCGACCGAACGAAGACGGGTTTTTACGCCGAGGGCGACGACGTCGAGGAACTCGAGTTCGTCGCGGATCTGATCCGCATGCAGGCGCTCGGTCTGCAGGAGACAGCAGCCGGGACGGTGTTGACGTACACTCGCGCCCCCGAAACGGACGTCCGGGCCCGGTCGCTCGCGTACCGCCTCCGCGGGGACGGCGAGTGGCTACCGGAACAGGTGGCGGCCACCGCCGACGCCGAGTCGGACATCGTGATCCGCCGACCTGCCATCGCCCCCGCGACCGACGGCGAGGGTCTAGTGTCCGTCCTCGGAACGAAAGCCCACAACCCGGACGCAGTGACGGACCTCTTTGCCGTCGACCAGCCGTTCCGCCCGAGCTACGCGATCAGTGCCGAGGCGAACCAGCCGTTCGTCCCGCCGGGAGAGGACCTGACCGTCTCCTACACCATCGAGAACACGGGCGACCTCGACGGCGACGCGATCGGCACCGTTCCGGTGTCTGTCGAGGCGCGTTCGCAGGGCGTAACTCTCGCAGCAGTGACCGAATCGCCACTCGACCGCGGCGAGACTGCGACCGGCGAGTTGACCTTCGGGGTCGACGAAACCGGCACCGTCGACGTCGTCGTGGGTCGCGAACTGGACCTGCTGAACCCGACGGAGCGACGCACCACGATCGAGGCCTCGACGCCCTTGCTCGAACCCGGGTCGGTAACGGCTGACCGGCCGGATGCCGGCACCGTCGTCGCCACAGTCCCGCTACGGAACTACGGGCCGATCGACGCCCCGGATTTCGGCATCGAGCTCTACGCCGGCGACGGCAGCCGCCTCGCCGAGGCTTCGGTGGACGGCCCGGCGGCTGGCGAGCGCACTCCGGTGACCGTCGAGTTCGACCCCGGTGATATCGACATCGCACGCGGCGAGGAGCTCCACATCGACCCCGACGGTGAGCTCCCCGACTCGTACGTGCCGCGGGAGGTGTCGTCGGTCCTTCTGGGGCGGCCCGACATCACGGTGAGCGACGACATCGCATACAGCGAGACCGGCTCCGGCGTGGTCGCGGAACTGACGGTCACGAACGAGGGGCCGATCCGCACGCAGGCACTCGTCAGCGCAGTGCGGGCCGACGCAACACCCGAGGACGGGACGTTCGACGAGGCGGACGTGTTCGGGACGGCAGAGTTCGACCTCCCGGCGGCGGTCGGCGGCACGCCGGCGGACGAACAGGTTACCGTGCCACTCGAGGGCGTCGAGTGGGGCGCCGAACTGCGGTTCGTGGTCGAGTCTGCGCGGTCGGTTGCCGGGGCCGGTATCCCTGTCGTCCGTGACAGGGCCGGACCGTTTACCGAATCCGGATCATCCCCGCTCCTCGAGTACACGAACGACGAGGGAATCGTCGACACCGCCGGTCTCCGCGAGGCGATCAGTGACTGGCGGGCAAACGACATCGACACGAGCGTGCTACGGGACGCCATTGCCGCCTGGCGCAGCGGCGACCCGGTCTGAAACCGGCGGGAGCTCGCTCCGTCAGAACACGATCAGCCAGTCGCCGTCTTCGGGCGCGACGAGCCACCTCTCGGTCCCTTCCCGTTCGCCGTCCTGTGTGTCGTCGAACGCCGACGACCCGCCGCCCAGTTCCGCCTCGACGACCAGGTTCTCCCCGGCTATCCCCTCGAGTTCCTCGTCGGATATTTCGTCTGACAGGAAGAAGGCCTCCTCGATCGCTTCGCCCCCGAGGTCTTCGTCGACCACCGTCGTTTCGACGCTCTCGTACACCGTGACCCTGATCTCCCCCTCGTCGGACTCAGCTAAACTCCTGTAAAATTCGGCGAGTGGCGAGGCGCTGTGTGTGAGGTCGGCGATCCTGTCGATGTAGTCGTCGAGGTCGTCCCGGCTCTCGACCATCCCGGCCAGGCCGTAGAACTCCTCGACGACCGCTTGCGCCTCGTCTTCGGGGGTGTCGGTTCCGGTGTCGTCGGACTGGTCGTCGCCGGTATCGCCCGTGTCGTCGCTGTCGCCGAGACAGCCTGCAAGCCCGGCCACGAACACCCCTGCAAGTGCGCCGAACTGGCGACGCGTGCGGTCGCGGTTCCGTCCCATACCTTCTACTAATTCGCCCTCTGGTGGAAAACGCTGGCGACGTTTCGGCTTTCCCCTTCATGCGCGCCGTGGACGACCCGCAGCCTTGCCTCCGCCCCTTCCGGTGGTCCTGGGTCGTCGGACTCTTCCCCGGAGCTTTCCCCCCGAACACGGACTGGTCATCCCAGCCGGAGCGGTCGGCTGTTCGGTGAGCAGTCCGACCGTTTCGCTACACTCACCGACCGGAGAGTTCGACGCCGACCTGCACAAAAATTTACTTAAAAGTCAGTACTTATTTTGACTTCGGAACTGAAGCGTGGGTATGAAAGCGATCGGCGTCAGGAAAGACGGGAGCGGGCCGCAGTTGCTGGAACTCCCCGACCCCAGTCCGGGACCCGACGAGGCGCTCGTGCGGACACTCCGCGTCGGCGTCGACGGCACCGACCACGAAGTCATCGCCGGGACCCACGGCGGGTTTCCCGAGGGACAGGACTATCTGATTCTGGGTCACGAGGCGGTCGGTGTCGTCGAGGACCCTGGTGGGACCGACCTGCAGGCGGGTGAGGTCGTCGTGCCGACAGTGCGGCGGCCACCGGACGGCAAGGGGTACGGCTACTTCGAGCGCGGTGAGGCGGACATGGCACCGCCCGAGGAAACCCACGAGCGCGGTATCGACGGCGCGCACGGGTTCATGAGCGAGTACTTCACCAGCCCCGAGGAGTTTCTCGTTCCCATCCCCGGGGACCTTGCCGAGCTGGGGTTTCTGGTCGAGCCGGTCAGTATCTCCGAGAAGGCGCTCGAACTCGCCGCTGCCTCGCGGTCGACATTCGACTGGGAACCCGAGTCCGCGCTCGTGCTCGGCAACGGTTCGCTTGGATTGCTCACGGTCGCCATGCTGACCGACGAGATGACAGTCTACTGCCTGGGGCGGCGCGACCGCCCGGACCCGACCATCGACCTGATCGAGCGGCTGGACGGGACCTACGTCGACTCCCGCGAGACGCCCGTCGAGGAGTTTGCCGAGGTTCACGAACCTGTCGACCTGATCTACGAAGGGACCGGTTACGCGAAACACGCCATCACGAGCGTGTACGCGCTGGCCCCCAACGGTGTGGCCGCGCTGCTCGGCATACCCGACTCCTGGACGTTCGAGATCGACGGCGGCCGGTTCCACAAGGAGTGCGTCATGTACAACAAGGCCCTCGTCGGGAGTGTCAACTCCAGCCCTGCCCATTTCCGGGACGCGGCAGACCGCCTCCAGAGGATGCCCGACCGGTTCCTCGAGGATCTGGTCACGAGCGTCGTCGACTCCGGTGACTTTGAGGCTGCCTTCGACCGGGGTCCCGGCGTCATCAAGACGGCAGTCGAGTTCGACACGCGGTGACCGTTCCCGACAGCCACTGGCCAGCCCGGGTTGGAGAGACAGCATCGGTCGGAGGAGTTCCGCCGGCACGGTCACCTGGCCGTCGTCCGCCTGTCTGCCGACGCGTCAAGCTACACCCCCCGGAGCACGGACGCCTTGCGGGGTTCGGTCTTTATTCTCCCTGAAATGGAGACCGTTACGACTCTCAACGATGCCGGCCATCCCGGCATGTAAAATTTTAAACCCGTCGCCGCCAACGGGAGTACAGTGGGTACTCTCCGTCGCATCGTCCTCGACGTATTGAAACCGCACGATCCGTCGCTTTTAGAGTTCACAGAACGCACTGCTGCCGTGGAGAGCGTCGACGGGGTTACGGCGTCACTTATCGAACTCGACCAGGAGGTACAAAACATCAAGCTCACTTTCGAGGGTGACACATTGGACTACGCCACCATCGAGGGGACGATCGAGGAACTCGGCGGCACTATCCACTCGGTCGATCAGGTCGCATACGGCGAGTACGTCGTTGAAGAAAGACGGACGCTCCAGGACTGATAACCGACAGTGGACTCGAAACGCACCCTGCTGCAAACGCTTCTCGGACGGGAAGATGTCCGCTCGATCGCCAGGCGGTATTTCATCTCCAACGGATTCGACGGCACGCTGACGAGCATCGGTGTCGTCGTCGGTGCTGTGCTGTCTGGCATTCCTGACGGCACGACCGTTATCACGATCGGTCTCGGTGCCGCCGTCGGGTTGGGGACGTCCGCCGTCTGGAGCGTCTGGGAGATCGAACGCGCGGAGACCAGAGCCGAAATTCGACGGATCGAACGCGCGATGCTGACGGATCTCGACGGCACGCAAGTTCAGCGCGCACAGCGGGGTACGCGTATCGTTCATGCAACCGCGAGCGGACTCGGACCACTCATCGGGATTCTCGTTCCGCTCACACCGTTCCTGTTCGAGGGGACTGTCCTCTCGATGGCACAAGCGGGTGTGATCGGGGTGGGGCTCGGTATCTGTGTGCTCGCCGTCTTCGGTGCGTACATGAGTTCGATTTCTGGCCAACGGTGGTACGTCTCCGCCGTCCGTATGGCCCTCGCGGGCCTTGTCGTCGCCGTGATCAACCTTTTTTTACCTGGATAGCTTTCCTCGAGAGAACGAGCCCGTCAATTCGATTTTGACCCGGGGCGAACGTGTCATCCTGATTTCGACCCACCGATGACCCACAGAGTGGGACGAACAACTGATCGTTGCCGGCAGGAAACTCGCTCTATTCGTCGGTCCCCCGCTCGGGAACCAACATCACCGGCACTGGAGACGTTCGTATGAGCCTGGCGCTGACACCCCCCAGCACGTAGCGGCTGAAATCTGTCTCACCGTGGGTTCCAAGGACGACGAGGTCGATATCGTTGTCCGTGATGTACGAGTGGATCTCACGGTAGGGCCGTCCATACGCGAGGGAACGGGTCACGGCGTCGACCGAAGCCCCCTCTGCGGCCTCCGTTGCACTGTCGAGGATCTCGGTTGCCCGCTCTTCGAGTTCGTCGCGGACGATGGTCGAGCGGACGTCGATCCCGAGGGTTGTCGTCTCGACGACAGTGAGCAAGTGGAGCATCGCGTCGGTCACGTCTGCGATATCCACCGCCTGATCCAGCGCCACCCGCGCACACCGGCTGCCATCTGTCGGGAGCAGGAGGTTTTGTGGTGGATAGACGAACTCGTCACCTTCGCTCGGCGTCACGGTGAGAACCGGGCTGCTCGCTGTATTGACGACCCGTTCGGTCACACTGCCGAGCAGGTACCGCTCCAGTCCGCTTCGTCCGTGAGTCGGCATGACGAGGAGGTCGATATCGTGTTCGTCGGCATACTCGACTATTTTTCCGGCTGGATCCCCCCGGTGGACGTCGGTTACGACGGACACGCCTGCCTCTTCGGCGCGAGTGGCTATCTCGTCGACCATGTCCTCTCCTTCCTGTTCGAGGACGTCAACCACGTCAGCCCCGCTTCGAGTGTCGCTGACATCTGTCGTATCGGCCACGTGGAGGCCGTGCACTGTCGCGTCGTGTGTCGAGGCGACCGCAAGGACGTAGTCGAACACCGCGGATGCCGTCTCGCTCCCATCTGTCGGGAACAGGACCCGGTCGTACATGCGTGGGGATTCGAGGACCAGCAGCATATATCAACCGGGTCCGACTGTGGCGGCTACTGGACACTGGCGGCGGCGCCTCTGCACGCCTGCCAACCACGGTCGCGCCTCGCCGGTTTCCCGACGATCATTCCGGGTCGCCGGACGACTCCTCCCGTTCCATACCGGGTGGCAATCCCATCGATTTGAGGCCCACCTGTTCCTCGATCTCGAACACGTAGATCTGTAGCTCTCCCGCTGTTTTCGCTTTCTCGAACAGATCGAGATGCCACGCGTTCTCCAGGGCATCCCCGTGCTCGCCCCATTCATCCTCGGGGAGCCTGCCGAGCGTTCCTTCTAGCAGTACGCTCTCCCAGAAAAAGATCGAATCGGCACTGTAGACGAGAAAGCTCGCCCAATCCGCCTGGCTGCTCAGTTCGACTTTTTTACTCTCGCCACCGACAAAGAAACTAAAGTAGAGTCGTGATTCACCATCGAACCCAAACGATATCGGGAGGAGATATGGAGCGTGCTCGGTGGGAAGGCCCAGTATTCCCATTCCTTCATTTGTCAGGAAGTCGCGGATCTCGCTGTCGTCCATATCCTCCAGACCGTACTCCCGCAATACGTCTACAGTCATGCGTTTAATCTTCGTGAGGGCTATATATAAGTGGTTGGCTGGGCCCGGTTCACGGTATCGCTTCGACTTCGACGTGGGCGGTTTCCGGGAGTTCGTCGACGAGTACGGTCGCCTGTCCCTCGATTACCGTCTCGCCATCCGCACCGAACACGTCGGTCGTCAGTTCGTACTTGTGGTGATCGATGGAACCGACGATTTCACAGACCGCCGTTACTCGCTCGCCGACGTCCGCGGGCGCGCGAAACGAGAGATCCTGTGAGAGGTAGATCGTGAGGCCGGGGAGCCTGGCCAGTGCCGCGCTGATAAGCCCGCTGACGAGCGTGCCGTGAACGATTCGCCTCCCAAACCGTGTGTCTTCAGCGTACTCCTCGTCGAGGTGAAGTCGGTTCGTATCGCCGCTGGCCGCCGCAAACGTCCGGACATCCTGTTCGCTGATCGTCTTCGTGAACTCGACGCAGTCACCCACGTCCACCTCGTCGTCGGAGATACCCGTCGACTCGAACTCCCAGTCGGACTTCTCGTAGGCAGTCTCCTGGGAGACGCGATAACGAGGTTCCTCCTGCGGGGTCGAGTCGAGTTCCTGTCGGTGAAACACCTGGGGCACGTACCGCACGATGTCGTCGGTGCTGACGAGACCGACGAGTTTCCCGTCGTCCACGGCAACCAACCGGGCGACGTCACGCCCGTGCATCACCGCCATCGCGTCCCCGACTGGTGTCTCTGGAGCCGTCGTTGCGACGGGTGACGACATCACGTCACCCAGCGGGACCGTCTTCGGTTCGCTTGCGCTCCCCAGCACTCCAAGCAGATCCGTTCCCGTCACGATACCCACCATGTTGCCGTTCTCGACGACGACGAGGGAGTTTATGTCCTGCTCGTAACACTGCTGTGCTGCATCAGCTGCCGTCGCCTCGGCCGTGGCGGTCCGGACAGGACTGCTCATCACATCCTGCACGCGTATTGGAAAGGGCATCAACCACTGGCTACTCGCCGGAAGAAAATATGTGTGTTCTCGGGGACGGGCGGACAGAGCCACGAACCCGGCCTCGTTGAAACCCTCAACAGATGGCAGTTCTTAGCACGGGGTTTCTCTCAACAGAGCCACAAACTCGCATGTTTTGCGGTAGCCCGCCGGAGGGTCCGGACTGCACTGTACGCCCGCCGGCGACCGGAACCAGCACCTCATCGTCAACTCGCATTCTGCTCTTTCGAGCCAGGATACCCGATCGCCGCTGGTTTGCCAGCCACTCCACCAATCTTGATAACCCCACCCCATCAAGACTACTCTGTCAATAATTAGCTCCCGTGCAAATCCACAAATTCTTGAAAAACAGCGTCAGAACTTTCCGGGGGGACAGACGCGGGATATCGCTGTTGCTCATTACTGGCGGTTCGTTCCTGTTGATCGGTGTGCAGATGATCTACCCCGTGTTGTTGCCGAATCTTCGGGCGACGTACGGTTTTAACCTGACAACGTCCGGCCTTCTCCTCTCGCTGCTGTGGGTTGCAAATGCAGGCGGCCAGATCCCAGGTGGACTGTTAGCCGACCGCATCGGGGAGAAAGCGACGCTCGTGACGAGTCTCGTCCTTTCGGCTGGGACGCTTGCACTGATCATCTCGATCAATTCGGTCATCGCGCTTTTCGCCGCCACGTTGCTTCTCGGGGCGGGTCTCGCCCTCTACGGGGTCGCCCGCTACACCGCGATGTATGACATGTATCCGGAGCAGGCAGGCACGACGATCGGAATCGTACAAGCTGGAGCTGATGCCGGACAGGCGTTGTTGCCACCGATCGCCAGCGTTCTGGCAGCAGCCTTCGTCTGGCAGATTGGCTTCGGGTTCACGGTCCCCCTCTTTATCCCCCTCGCGGCTGGACTCTGGATCTATCTCCCCGCTCAGACGGCCACCCCTTCGAGCCACTCGATGTCACTCACCGACGTGACCGGTGTCGTTTCCGAGATGCGAACACGCGCAATCATGACTGTCACGGCTATCCTGTTTGTCTACGCCGTCATCTGGGTCTCCTTCACGAGTTTCTACCCGACGTACCTCATCGAAATAAAGGGGCTGTCGACGCTGCTCTCGTCGGTTTTTTTTGGTCTCTTTTTCGCCGCTGGTGTCGTCGTCAAGCCGCTGTCGGGGGTCGTGTACGACCGGAGCGGTCTCCGAACCACGCTATTCGTCATCTCGGTCGTTTCTGGCATCGCGCTCGTCGTGCTCCCGGTCGTGGAGGGTCCAGCAGCTCTTGCTGTCGTTACCGTTGCCGTCGCGCCCATACTGGGTACCGGAACCGTCGCACAATCGCACTTACTCGAGAATCTCTCTGAATCCATTAGAGGGACTGGCCTGGGCATCGCCCGAACGATAACGTTGACCGCAGCAGCCATCACACCGATCATCTTCGGTGCGTTCGCTGATCGCGGGTACTTCGACGAGGCATTTCTGGCACTTGCCGCCTTTGCAGGTGTCCTGCTCTTTTTGACGTTCCGAACGCCAACTGAATGATAGTGGCTGTTGCGACCCTTTACCGGCGTGGCGGGACAGAACGTGTGATTCACGGTCTGAAACACGGACATACGCAACCCGGTCGCGAAAACAACCGCACCAACCACTATGATTCTCCACCGCCACTTCCTTTGTGCGAGTAGGGGCCCGCCGTGATGACCGTTACTTTTGCTTCGGTTCCCGTGACGGCCCCTTCGAGTCGACCTCGACTCGTGGACTGCCACCCGCATCAACTATTTTCAGTACCTCACAAAGTTCGGTACTGACAACCGCGACCGCACCCGCAAACAAAC
>JAZKTU010000084.1:0-13365 GCA_036625385.1 Halovenus sp.
AGCGACTACGAGGACGATCTCGCACCGGTGATTGAGGAGGCCGACGACCTCTCCGGGGGCACGAAAAACAGACCGCTGCGTTACGTCGGCGAGACGTGGACACTCTGTCCGCAGTCAGTCAGTGGGTGCCGTGCAAAAAGCCACTTGGCTGTAACTAGAGGCTCCTGTTCACGAGGCGGAACGTATTTTCGCCTAACGATGGACGGACAGGGTATGGAGATCGGCTTGGTGAGCTGCACAAAGGCTAAAGCGGGTTCAGCGTCGACGCCGAGGAAACTCTACGAGCCCTCTGACAAGACGCTGAACAACGCTAGTGTCGAAGAGCAACGGGTGTGGAGCCACACTATCCTCGAACAGCTACGAGAGCGCGACCTGCTCGTGGAGGGGAACACGCTCGTTATTCACGCTGGGGTGTCGTGCTACGAGGAGCTCCTGCCGCTGCTCGACGACGAACCAGTCGAGGTCAAGGTTCCGACCGAGGGGCTACGAATGGGTGAGACGCTGTCGTGGTACAATGAACGAATCTACGTTCGACGCCGCCGACTGGCTTGGCGTCGACTGGTCGAATTGGGGGACTCTTGATCCAGCCGGCGACCACCTATCCACGTTCTCCACCGACGAGGGACTTTACCGTGTTCGCCACCCCGAACGCGCAGGACTGGAGTACATCGGTGAGACTGGACGGAACCTCCGTGGTCGAGTCCGTGCGCTCGCCCGCGGGGCGTTCGGCGACGAAATGCCGTACCGTGATCCACACACTGCGGCACCGTGTCTTTGGGTTGTTCAGCAAGAGGTTTGTGAGAAGATGGAGGTGTCGGTCCCGACACCGAGGAGGAGGTGCTCTTGACGGCCCACGTCGACGCACACGACCGTGACGACGGCGCCCGCAACAACGGGTCGGGGAGCGCGCTCGTGGCCGAAATCGGCCGCCTCCTCGGGGAGATGGAGGGAGGACTCGACACCCGCGTCCGGCTCCTCGTCTTCGGGTCCGAGGAGGTCGGATTCAACGGTGCCCACCACCGGGCAGACACCCACGACCTGGAGCGGGTCAAGTGCCTGCTCAACCTCGACGGCATCGGCGGCTCACGCACCTTGCAGGTACAGACCCACGGCTTCGACCCGTTCCGGGACGCCTTCGAGGCGGTCGCAGAGGAGTTCGACGTCCCGGTCGACGTCGGCGACGAGGCGAGCGTCTTCGCCGACCAGTGGGCGTTCGTTCAGCTGGGAGTACCGGGCGCGGCCGGTCGCTCCGTCTCCACCCAGACCGACCGCCGGTGGGGACTCGGCCGGCTCTGGTCGCACACCCACGGGGAGACGCTCGACAAACTCGACCCTCGCGACCTGCGGGACCTCGCGGCGCTTCTCACGGCCGCCGTCGAGCGACTCGCCGACGACGACTTCGACGTCTCACACGCGTCGCCGGCGGCGGTCCGCGAGGCAGTCCCGGAGGGGGCAGAGGAGGAGATGCGGTACACCGGGCGGTGGCCCTGGTCGTAGTGGAGGGGGCAAAAGAGGCGCCGGCACGGAGCAGAGCGATCAACGGGCCGGAGAGAACGCGGCCTCACTCCAGCGGGTTCGACCGCCGCCAGGTCCGGTCGAAGACCGGGTCGCCGTCGACGGTCACCGTCGTCGTGATGGTCGCGACGTCACGGCTCGTGCGCGCGACCGACTCCGACCGGACAGTCTCTCCCTCGTAGACGAGCTCGGCGACGGCCTCGGTCCGGAGCGACGCCGCCTCGGGGTCGTCCGCGTCCGCCCGCGCCTCGACGGTCGTCTCCCGCCGGAGGTCGGCGCCGTGTGGCAGATCCACCGTCGATGCCGTGTCGGTCGTCAGCGTCGCGGCGTCTGCGGTGTGGTCGCGGTCGACGTGCCACCGGGACCGTCGGGGACACGAGAACTCGGAGGTGAGAGGGACGCTCGTGTCGGGCCCCCGCATCGATCTCTCGTCGTCGAAGGCGACGTCGGCCGCGTGGACGCGTCCCGGGAACGTCACCGACGAGGGAGCGGCGGGCGTCGAGACGACGTCGAAGGGGCCGGACTCACGGGGCGGCAGCGCCCGCGGGAAGAATGCCGCGCTCACCCCCACCCGGATTCGGTGACCGGGTTCGAAGACGTGTGACTTCGGCTTCAGCGGCACGTCGACGGCCGTCACCGTCCCCGGTTCGAGCGGCGTCGGATCGTCGTGACCGTCGCGGTGGCTGGTGCGGAGGTAGCCGTTCGCGACGCCGTGGGCCGCGCCCGTCGGGTCGACGTCGACGACGCGGACGGCGACGAGGGGGTCGTCGGTCGTCGGCCGGACCCTGATCTGCGCCCTGCCGGTGCCGGTCCACTCGACGGCCGACGGCAGGGGGTCGGTCTCGGCGACGAGCGAGCGCGCGTCGTCCGCGTTCGTCGGGACGCCCGTGTTCGTCACGCTCCCCACGCGGTCAAGCGACTCGACGCCGACCGTGTGGTCCGGTTCGTAGGTCCGGTCGACCGACCCGCGCTCGAATTCGTCGACCGGTCGCAGGCCGTCGTCCGTGAGAGCGTAGGAGAGCGTCCGCGCGCGGTCGACGGTCGGCCACCGGTCGGCGCCGCGCCAGGTCCCCGCTCCCGGCGTCCACCCCCCGTCCCGCTCGGTCCAGTAGGCGACAGTCGGGTAGTCCATCGCGCCCGTCGACTCGCCTTTCAGGAAGCGGTCGAACCACGCGACCGCCTGTCGGCGGAAGTCGACCGCCGCCTCCCGTCCCTGCTCCGGCGTACAGTGGCGCCACGGACCGAGGACAATCCGCTTCGGGGCATCGATGTCGTCGAAGAACTCCACCATCGACGCGGTGTGGGCGTCGCGGTAGCCACAGGCCGCAAGCGTCGGCACGCCGATCTCTTCGGGGGCGACCTCCCTGCCCGTCCAGAACTCGTCGTGTCGCTCGTGGGCGAGAAAGCGAAACAGCCACGGTTCGGAGTCGGCGATGGCGTCGAGTCGCTCGCGCCAGACGTCCGCCCACCGGCCCTCGTCGTCGCGTCGACTCGGCGGGAGCGCCCGCATCGTCTGCATGCTGACCGGCCAGGTGGCCCGCTTGAGCGGGTTGAAGACGCCGCCGGTGCAGGAACTCTCGTACACGCTGTTGGCGACGGCAACCGGGACGATGGCCTTTAGCGCCTCGGGGGCGGCGGCGGCGGCCGTGTACTGCGTCCACGCACCGTAGGAGAGCCCGTAGGTGCCGACGTCGCCGGTCGTCCACGCCCGGTCTGCGAGCCAGTCGACGATAGTCGCTATCACCTCGCCCTCCTCCCGGTGGAAGGGGCGCCCGTCGCCCGTTGACGCGCCCGTCCCGGGCAGGTCCGCGACGACGACCTCATAGCCGTGTCGACAGAAGTAGCGTATCGACGGGTCCCAGGACCCGTAGGTGATGCGGTCGTCCTTCCTGTAGGGCGTGACGACGAGCACGACCGGCGCCGGCCCCGCCGCCGCTGGTTCGTAGCGCGAGGCCGCGACCGTCTCGTCGCCGACCGGTATCGACAGGTCTGGGTGGAGCGTGACGTCACTCGACATGGCCCCGACCACGGGCGCCGGTGATACGGGTCTTTGCATGGTCGGGGCTCTTGCCGGGTCTCGTCGGCGGTGCGTCGAAACCGGACGCCGCTCCCCGGTCGGATCCACCGGCCGATCGCATCCGGGACCGAAGAGATAAACATCGACGACGTCGAACTGCCCGAAATACCGCGGGAGAACCACACGGTCTCCCCCTCGCGCGGCGACGTCCTGCTTCAAGAGTCCGGGCGGAGAACTCGCGGGGAACCACGTCGGGACGCTCGACGCGACGCCCGACGAACTCGCCGCAGTCGAGGAGGCGACCCTCGCCGACGGCGTGCACGACGTCAGGGTGACTCTCGTCGACTGACCGAGAGACGAGCACCGCCGTCGGCATACGAGTCCCGGAACGCCCGTCGCGTCTCCCGACTGGGAGCCACGCCGTGGAACAAAGTTTCATGCCACACGAGCGGAACTACACGGCATGAACGAAACAGCGACCCTGGCCGCGTTCGTCGCCGAGACGGAGTCCGGCGACGTCCCATCCGAGGCACGCACCCACGCGAAGCAGGCAATCCGTGACTACGTCGGCGTCGCGGTCTACGGCGCCCGCCACGAGGTCGGCGACCGCATCGCCGGCTACGTCGACCGGTGTCACGCCGGCACCGGGGCGTCGGTGTTCGCCCGGGAGGAGGCAAGCCCCGCCGGGGCCGCCCTCGCGAACGGCACGTTCGGCCACGCAATCGACTACGACGACACGTTCGAGTCCATCGTCCTCCACCCGACCTCACCGGTGTTCCCCGCCGCCCTCGCCGTCGGCGAGGCGACTGACGCCGACGGGGACGACGTGCTGACGGGCTACGTCGTCGGCTGTGAGGCCGCCTTCCGGGTCGGCCACAGTACCTACCCCGAACACTACGAGAACGGCTGGCACAGCACGGGCACCGCCGGGTCGTTCGGCGCCGCCGCGGCCGCCGCCTCGGTCCTCGGCCTCGACAGCGAGGCGACGGCGAACGCGCTCGGCATCGTCGCGTCCGGGTCGTCGTCGCTGAAGAAGAACTTCGGGACGATGACGAAGCCGCTGCACGCCGGCCACGCCGCCGAACAGGGCGTCCGCGCGGCCCTGCTCGCGGCCGACGGCTTCACCGCCGACGACGCGATCCTCGAGGGCGACATCGGGTACGGCGAGGTGATGACCCCCGGCGACGGCTACGACCCGACCGAGATCACCGATAACCTCGGCGGGACGTGGGCCGTCCGCGACATCGGCTACAAGCCGTACCCATCGGGCGTCATCACCCACGCGGCGATGGAGGTGCTCCGGGGCCTCCTCGACGAGGAGGGCCTCGACGTCGACGACGTCGCCCGCGTCCGGGTCGCACTCGACGACGCCGCCGCCGAGATGCTCCACCACGAACGGCCCGCGGACGCCCTGCAGGCCAAGTTCTCCATCGAGTTCTGTCTCGCCGCCGTCTTACTCTCCGGCGACCCCGGCGTCCAGGAGTTCTCGGACGAGTACGTCACGAACGACGAGGTACAGGAGGCGATCCGACTCGTCGACCGGGAGTTCGAGGAGAACCTCTTTGGCGGCCGGTTCGCGGGCTACGGCGCCCGCGTCACCGTCGAGACGGAGTCAGGCGACGAGCACGTGGCCGAGATGCGCGAGGCGCCCGGGAGTCCGAGCAACCCCGTCGACGACGAGCGCCTCCGGGCCAAGTTCCTGGAGTGCGTCGAGGCGCGCTTCGACCGCGAACGCGCCGAGGAGCTGGCCGAGTGCGTCGAGGAACTGGACGAGCGACCGCTGTCGGCGTTCACCGACCTCGTCCGCGGGGCGTGAGGCGGGGCGGACGCGAGACGGTCCGCGAGCACCTCCACGAGACGATGGACGAGCGGGGGATCGACGTCTGGGTCTGTCCCGCCGCACCCGGCCCCGCCCCCGGGAGCATCACCACGACCGGGAACTCGGTCATAATCCGCTGCACGGACCCCCGGCCCGGGGACGGCACGGTCGACGGCGCGACACCAAGCGGCACAACACCCATGAGTGCCGGCGTCGATACCCCGCTATGCTTCCAGTGACGGACGCCTTCGAGTTCGAGTACGGCGACAGCGACATCGTGTACGGGCGGGGTCGAATCGACGGCCTCGGCGAGCGGTTAGGAGAGCGAGACCTGGAGAATGCGTTCGTCGTCTGTGGCACCAACGTCGGGGCCAACGACGCGGTGATGGACCCGGTGCGGCGAGGACTGGGTGACCGACTCGCCGGCGTGTTCGACGAGACGACCCCGGCCAAGTCAGCCGAGACGGTCTTCGACGGCATCGAAGCGATGGGCGACGTCGACGCCGACGTGCTCGTCGGGGTCGGCGGGGGGAGTAGCCTCGACATCGCCAGGCAGATGAGCGTCTTCGCGGCCGACGGCAGACCGCTCTCTCACTTCCGGAGCGCCGCCCGCGAGGGGCGGGCCGAGCCACCCGCGACGACCGAACCGCTCGCCCCCGTCGTTACGGTGCCGACCACCTTCGCCGGCGCGGACTTCTCGAGCGGAGGGTCCATCGAGGTGCTCCCGGCCGAGGAGTCGCCGACGGACCAGCCGATACGGACCGGGGGGTCGGTCATGCCCGTCGAGATGCTGTACGACCCGGACCTCTTCGAGACGACGCCGTTCGGGGCGCTCGCGGGGTCGGCGATGAACGGCTTCGACAAGGGCATCGAGACGATCTACGCCCGCGACGCGACGCCCATCTCCGACGCCGCCGCCGTGCGCGGACTCCGATACCTCCGGACCGCCTTCCCGAGGCTCCCGGACGACTCGGCGGCCATGGAGCGTGCGGTCGTCGGCATCATCCTCGTCCAGTTCGAGCGCCGCATCTCGGTCGTGCACGCCTTCGGACACGGGTTCGCGCGGCGCTACCCGGTCCAGCAGGGGGCGATTCACGCCATCGTGGTCCCTCACGTCCTCCGCTTCATCTTCGACCGCGTCCACGGCAAGCGGGAAGTGCTGGCCGAGGGGCTCGGCGTCGATGCCGAGGGGCGCTCGGAGGCGGAACTGGCGGAGGCCGTCGTCGAGGAGGTGACGGCGGTCCGGGACGGCCTCGACCTCCCGACGAGGCTCCGCGACCTCGACCCCGTGGAGAGGGACGATTTCCCGGACATCGCCGCGTTCATCGTCGAGGACCACGGGATGGACCGCGCCCCAGAGGGTCTCGACGCCAGCGCCGAGGCGGTCGAGACGGTCCTGCACGAGGCCTGGTGAGCGTCACCGGGTTGCGGGGTCGGGTCGATATCCGCCGGGAGCGACCCCGCCGTTCGGCGAGCGCACCGTCCCGCGTCGTACCCACCTAGTGGGGGACGGAATACTCACGTGTTTATCCCGTCCTCTCGTACGGAGGAGGGGTTTCTGGAAATCGCGTTCACGGCGACTGCGTCAGTTCAGATCGCGCCCCACCCCTTGGGGCGCACAAAAAACGCGGTGGCGGTCACCGGAGGACTGCTTTCTCGTCAGCGACGCCGACCGTGACGAGGTACTCGAGGAACTCATCGAACTGGTCCACGTCGCTGGGCGTATCGGTTGCAAGGTGACGCGCCCACTCGATGGCCCACTGGAAGGCGGGATCTGTTCCGCCCTCGCCGTGAATGTACCACCACCGAGCCGCTTTCAATACGACCAGCGGACTCGTCGGCGGGTTTTCACCGGCAAGCCCCCAGGTAATCGACTCGGTTTCATCGGGGATATCGGTAGGATTGACCTCGCCTGATTGCGTGTTGTCGATATCGACCGGGATATCGTCGATGGGGACGTTGTCGGGCTCGCCTGGATTTCGCGAACGGCGGCCACGAACACGCGTTCGTCGGTGTAGACCGGGCCGGGTGGTGACTCGACGGTAGCCGTTGCTGGGATGTTCGTCGAAGGGAGCCCTGTCGTCCAGACGCTCTCGCCGGTGGTCGCATCGAGGGCGATACAAGCCGATGTCCGAACGAGAAACAGTCGGCCTTCGGCGATCGCAAACCCGGCGACGTCAGAGTGTTCGACCCGCCAGGCGGTCCGTGGCTTGGCCGCTGGACCGGTCGTTTCCGACGTGTATCGTGTTCCCCCCGCGTCGGAGGCGAAATGAGTCCACTCACCCGTGAGGCTGCGAATCGACGCTCGAGTGCTGGTCGGTCGTGCGCTCGGGGAGGGCGTATCAGTAGTTTGGCCGCCAGTACCGTCTGGGTCCGCAGTTGTCGTGGGCTCAGCGCGTTCTCGACTAGCACAGCCACTGACGAGTACCGTCCCACAAGCAGCGAGCAATCCCCGACGGGTTACAGGCTGGCTCTTAGAGGGAAGTATCCGTGCCGTCATGAAACACACCGGCCGACGTGCGGTCCAGTACGTTGCGGGCCCGCCGGGACTACATCGCGCACACAGCTGGAGCGGCCCCTCGAGATGCCCGAGTTCGACGCGAAAGCGCGTGAGTGCCGCGCGGGCGGCGTCGACGAGCGCACAGTCGACGCAGATCGGGTGCGTCACCCGTTCGTCTTTTCCCCAGGTATGGGCCTCGCCCATCTCTGCGCCGGGGCGTGCATCGCAAAAGGCACATCCGGAGAGCGACTGTCCCATCAGTCGTCCTCCGTATCGACGTCAGTGGCGGCCATGAACGAGCACACGCTCCTCTGCGATCGGCGTCACCATATCGTCCTCGACGAGATCATTCACGAGGTGACGGGCACGCCGCTCGTCGGTGTCCGTCGTCGAGACCCGGGCCGCATCCCGGTCTTGTGCAACGAGTTCGGTTTCGAGCCGTTCGTAGTCGTCTGTCGTGTCGTTGAGAATATCGGGGTCCAGTCATGCGAACTCACACTGGGACGCGCTTCGAGCGCGCCTCACGCCTTCCGGCGCAGACAAACTTGCAGGCTGGAGAGAGCCGACAGGCGGGTGACTGACTCGGGCTCTCACTCTGATTAACCAACAATAGCCGGACCCTATCGCATTTGTTGGGTGAGATTTTCTCGTATCCTACCGACCTATTTTCAGTGACCGATAGCCTGGCTTCACCACAGTCGAGCCGCTCCCCAGGAAGCACCGAAGCGTTTGTATACATTGCATACGAAGTAAACACTATGGGAACGATATCGACTCGTGTGCCCGATGAGTTAGAGGCCGAACTCGAGGCGTATCTCGAAGATGAGAAACTCGACCGGAGTACAGCCGTTCGGAAGCTTCTCTCTGAGGGACTCGAAGAGTGGCGTCGCGAACGGGCACTCGACCAACTCGCGGCAGGCAGTATCACGTTCAGCAAGGCGGCCGAGCTGGCAAGGATGTCCGTCTGGGACTTCGCACAACTCGCCAAAGAACGTGATATTACCTGGGTGGCGGACGAACATCTCGACGCGGATCTCGAGGCGCTGTGAATGTGGGTCTTCGACGCCACGCCGCTCATTTACCTCGCGAAAGTTGATCGGCTCGCGCTCGTTCAGCAGCTTGATGTGTCGTGTGTAATCCCTGAGTGCGTCTACGAGGAGGTCGTCGAAACTGGTCTTGAGCAGGGGTATCCGGACGCCCGTCGCATCGAGCGCAGCGTCGACGCCGACAGGTTTGATATCGTGTCGGTTGAGACTGCCCCGCTGCTGTCGCGCCTCCGGGAGAATAACAACCTCAGCGACGCTGATGTCGCTGTCCTCGCATACGCGGACGCCCACGATGGCGTGGCCGTGATGGATGAGACGTATGGCCGTGACGTCGCAGCGGCCGAAGGAATCACAACTCGAGGGACGGCATATCTCGTGCTGAAACTCGCTGGCGAGGGTACGATCAGTGTCGACGAGGCTCGATCCGTGATTGATGCGATGGTCGACGAGGGCTGGTACTGCGCCCCCGACGTCTACGCGAAGATTGTCCAGAAACTCGACTCGCTGGCGGACTGATGTGGCCCCGTTGAACTGAGGAGGGTGTGTTCAATAGTGGGATTCAGCCTCCGGTCAGCTTAGAGTGCGATCACGAGCCCGGTCACGAGTGTGACGAGCACGAGTGCCATCCAAGTCGCTCATCGTAGTGCCGTTTCCGGAACACCTCCCCGTTGTCATCGACGGCGATGAACTGCGTTCGCTTCGCTCCCCACACGTTCGCAGAGAGGTACTCCGCACCGACCTCTTCGTGGGTGAGTTCCACGAGGACACACTCGACGAACGGGACGATGGAGAGCTGACTTCCGTCGTTGGGAATCGTCAGTTCGAGATCTGCCCACGGCGCGTCGCTTGATTGCCCGCTCTGTTCGCCACGTAGTCGCGATTGCTGTCGCTCCTATTCTGAAGACATGGTAGTTCAGTGGGCGCTCACTGCGCCCCCTCACCCCTCTCGGGGGTGAGAAACCCCACCGCGAATCGCACAACCATCCAATGAGTGATATCTGATATATTTGCTATAGACGTCCGTCGTCTGATGGCCCCTCGGCCGGAGAGAGCCAGCGGCATTTGCACCGGTGTACCCTCGCCTTCCTTTGGACAATTCTGGAGGTGCAGAGAGCATTGAAACGGGCGCAGATTTAGCAAGAGGCCCGTCGGGCAGTTCTCACCCGTTACTGATGTCCTCGACGAGTCCTTAGATACTGTGATCGGGCGGGATTGTGCTTGATGAGGGCGACGGCCGTCGGGATTGTAGAAAGCGCGCCACCCACAGGGGGAACGGTCTGAGGACTTTCAGCGCGTCCCGTCGACCAAGATTGGATGAAATGCCGCCCCTGGATGCTCTGGGAGCATTAGTGTCTTGTTCGTTTCGTGGCTTATTCCCCGTCTCTGGTTTTTTTTCTGGTCATGTCTATATCAATCGGATGTCTTGTCTGATACGTCTGAATTGTTTTCTGTCTTAGGCCCTGGGCCTGTCTGCGGCGGTGGTGTTCAGAGACGGATGATGAGTGAGTCGGTTGGCCTCGTAGAAACACTCAATCAGCGACAGTTCTCATAGTGATTACGGCGAATAGGTTCATCGACGGTGTCGAACGCCGCCGGTTCAGGGGCTCCCATCACCGACACGGATGGTCACGGCGGGACAGACCCGCAGTACTCACTATCAGAGGGTGTACTGACTACAGCTTCTCTATTCGGCAGTCCGTTCCGCTCGGAATCACGGAGCATCGCCCTCAGGCGATGAAGTAGCGGGGCTTCGTTCCAAGTTGTGAACGTCGCACGTGATAATGAGTTCGCGGAACTCGGGACACGGGTGACGGTCGAAATCGCGCCGCCGTTGGGGGAGTGAACGGCCGTCCCCGCGTGATTTTCACCCGTCGTCGGCCGGACCGAGGTCGCCGCTGGCCCCCGACAGGTGCGCCAGGACGTCCTCGTGGAGCGGCCCGTTCGTCCCGAGCAGTTCCGTCCGCTCCTCATCAGCGTCCAGGCGCACCACGAACTCATTTCCGGCTGCGTCACTGATCCTGGCGCCGGCGGTCCGGGCGATCACGAGCCCTGCCGCGACGTCCCAAGGGTAGGTGTCGTACTCCCAGATCGCGTCCGTCGAACCGCTCGCAAGATAGCAGAGGTGCAACGCCGCCGACCCGAGCCGTCGCACCCCGCGGGCCTCCTGGTAGAACCGCGTCAGGAACGAGCCGTCGGGATCGTACCCGGAGAGAAGCATGCTCTCGTCCAGGTGCTCGCGGTCGGTCGTCGAGAGGACGTGGTCGTTTTCGTAGGCGGTCTCGCCCGCGATGGCGGAGAACATATCGTCGGGTTCCGGCGCGTAGACGACGCCGACGATCGGGGTCTCCTCGTCCAGGAGCGCGATCGAAATTGAGTAGTTCGGGTTACCGTGTGCGAAGTTCCCAGTACCGTCGAGCGGGTCAATCACCCAGGTGTACTGGCTGCCACGGTCCTGCCGGTCGGACTCTTCAGAGCGGATGTTGTGGTCGGGGAACTCGTTCCGGATGACCGTCGTGATGATGTGATTGGCGCGGTAGTCGGCGTCGGTGACGATGTCGGATTTGTTGGTCTTGAACTGGACGTCCTCGATCTGTCCGTGCAGCTCCCGCAGGGGTTCGCCGGCGCTTTCAGCCGCCTCGATCGCGATCCGCCGCGCACGCTCCAGGAATGGCTCCGTCCGTTCCGCCGTCTCGATCAGGTGGCTTGGACCAGTCTCGTGTTCGGAGCGGGGCCCCCACCCGAGTTTCTCCGATATCGAGGCGAAGAACTCGTCGTCGTAGGAGGTCCGCACCAGATACGCCGGGACCGAACTCCCGGTCACGCGGACCACGTCGTCCTCGGCCAGGCGCGCGTGTTTCCGGCCGCCGTCCAGGAGCAGGTCGGCCGGGCCTTCGGGGACGATCGACACCTCCGCGTCGGGGCCCAGCACGAGCGGGCGCGCCCCCATCTGGTGGGTATGGAGGGGTGCCACCTGGAGCGTGAAGTTGTTTTTCGGAAAGTGGATCGGCCCGTCGGCGGACAGCGAGATGCCCGTCGACCCGGTCGGCGTGGAGACCACGACCCCTGTCCCGTCATATCTGCCGGCGTACTCGCCGTCGACGTAGACGTGGAGGCCGACGATCTTCCGGCCGGTCGGGTCCTCGGGTGGGACCGCCTGCACGATCAGGTCGTTGATCCCGACGCCCTCGAGCCCCCGGGTTTCGGCGTGGAACTGCTGGCGGTGGGCGACCTTCGCTCGCCCGCGCATCGCCTCCATCAGCGCGTCCTCCATGTCGGCGGGCGTGACCCGCGTCAAGAACGCGAGCGTGCCGGTGTTGATCCCCAGCACGGGAATGGTGCGCGGGGCGAACTGCTGAACCCCCTCGAGGAAGGTGCCGTCCCCGCCGATCGGGACACCCAGCGTCTCCACGTCCGCCTCGTAATGTGCGTCGATGTCCTCGCCGACGTCCACGGCGGCGAAGTTGATCCCCTGGGCCTCCACCCACGCGCGCAGCTCGTCCCGGACGCCATCGCTATCCGGGCTGACGACCGCAATGACCTTCTCGGTGATAGAGAGCGTTCGTCCGTGCATGATTTCTCTGTAACAATCTCGGGATGCCTCGGGGGAAACTCTGTACCCTAATACGTTAGGTATCCAGTCGGGCAAAGCTGAGTATACTTTCAACTTGGAACTTCTCTTGTCGTACGCAATAATGTGGCGACACACTAGGTTTTCATCGTCGGTCACCTAGCAGTCGCTATGAGCAGCGACAGAATCGACGCTGAAAGCAAAGTGTCGGGGAACCAGGCAAACATCCCCGCCCGGATTCGGCGTGAACTCGATATCGACGATGGTGATCAGCTCCGTTGGCATCTCGAAGACGACGGGAGCATTCGCGTTCACGTCATCCAACAGCAAACGGGTACGTTCGCCGATTTCGACGGTTACGCTGGTGCGGAGCCGACCGATGTGATCAACGACCACGACGCCTGGGGCGTCGACGTCGAGTAAATGCCCCGTGCACTCATCGAGACGACAGTCCTCTTTGCAGCCGTGTACCAGCGTATAGTTCGCACGAGGCTGCGCTCCCAGTGCTCCGAGGTATCGACGATGGAACGCTCCCGGAGGCTGTCGTGGTCGACTACGTTCTCGCAGAAACGCTCAACGGCCTCATACTGCCGGACAGAACGATACAACCATCGCTCGCCGTGAATCGGCCGTCAGCTCGTGTGAGAGCCAGAGACTGGTGAGCGAGTCTGTACTGACTTCTGTCCGGCAGTATCACGACCCATGCCGGCCACGACGCAGCCGTCGATCTCCTCGATCGCATCGAAGAAAACGCCCACTTCCACATCCATTCACTCACCACCGACGCCCTCGCGACGGGGAAGGCCCTATTCCGCCAACACGAATCCCTCTCCTTCGTCGATACCTCGATAATCGCGCATATGCAAACCGAGGGGGTCGGCTACCTGTATGTCTTCGACG
>JAZKTU010000085.1:0-12827 GCA_036625385.1 Halovenus sp.
GTGCCGCAACTCCAGCCCCTCGCGGACGACCTCCGGGTTCTCGCGAACGAAGCGCCTGCGTAACATGGGCGGGAGTTTTCGAGGCACGAAAGTAGGTGTGTCGGTTGTGTGTGGGGCGTCGGCGTCTCGCTCACCGGTAGCCGAAATCGAGCTGATACCGTAGCGGTTCGACTCCGTTCAGGAGTTCGTTGCTTTCCTCGTCGGTATCGACGACGACGACGCTGTCGACGGGGAAATCGAGCATATACTCCGCGACGGCGTCCCGGAGGTCGTCGTCGAAGGACGGTTTTCGACCGGTGTCGTTCCGGTAGACCTCGCTGACCGTGTCGCCCTCGTAGACGGCGAAGACGACGCGCGTGTCCGGGTCGAGACTGAACACGAGTTCCTTCATGTCTTCGAGGAACTCCGGCGGCTCGAAGTCGGTCATCCCCGCGGTCTCCCGGTCGACGTCGTACGGGAGAAAGTCCTCCGCGGAGGCGACGCAGATCACGATATCGGCCTCGTCGATCGACGCGGCGAGGCGGTCGGTCGACCGCCGAGACCGGACGAGTGCGACCAGTTCGAGATACGGCAAGACGAGTCGCTTCGCGACGTCCCGGACGAGTTCGACGGGGCGGGAGGTCTCGGAGGCGAACGCCGCGCGTTCCTCGGCACCGAGCCAGGAGACGTCGACGGGCTGTGCGGTGACTTTGATCCAGCGCGAGATCGGTTGCGGTGACTTGTAGGTCACCGTCACCGGCTCTCCGAGCGGGTCGGGTTTGTCGCCGGTTTGCATCGGGCCCGGGGCGTTGGCGACCGTCTGGGCGCCGGCGACCAGTTCGCTCTCGAAGCCGCGCTGGAGGTACTTGGTCAGACCGACCGTGACGGCGGTGCCAGTGCCGTCGTTCGGGGACACGATGGTGACCCGGCGCTGGTCACGCGACTGGACGAGCGTCGCGGTGAGTACGACGAACGCCAGCGAGAACAGGAGCGTCGCGACGGTGGTCGCGAGTTCCGTCAGCGACGTCGCCGCCCCGAGAAATCCACCCAAAACGTACGCGTCCACGATGCCGGTCCCGACGCTCACTAGCACGACCGTGTGGATGCCCGCTGTCGCGACGGGGAACTCGCGCTCTCCGGTCACGACGAGCGTGGACGCACCGAGCGCGACCGCCAGTACGGCCCCGGCCAGCAGCGAGGCGCCGTCACCGACCCAGTCGGTATCACGGAAGAACCCGAACGTCAGTGTGAACACGAAAAATAGGACCGCCACGAGCGCGAACGCCGGTGCCTGGATACGCTTCGAGCGGTCTGCGACGAGGAGGACGACCCACCCGACGACCAGCCCGCTCAGGAACGTCACCAGCACGCTCAGATCGACCGAGAGGGCCGCGGCGGCCCCGCGGACCGTCGCGTCGGCGATACCCTCGGCCGCCCAAGCGTAGGTCAACAGGTTCGCGACGAACCAGGTCGTGACGACGATGCCGACGATGAGCCCGACGACGGTCCGGATCTCGGTGAGGCGTCTGTTCGATATCCTGTCGAACATACCGAGTCCGGTCAGTCCCCTTCCATCGAGGGGTCGGTGGCACGGGTCGTCAGGAATCCCTTGCGGTCGACGTACTCGTTGAGGAGTTTGTCGCGGACGCGGTCCCAGTACTGGTCCTGTTCGTACTCCTCGACAGAGACGTCGAGGAGGTCCGCGAGACTGTCGTTCTGTCCGAACTGGATGAACTCCTTGCGCTGGTAGTAGACGCCGTGGCTGTCGTCGGGGACGTCGTCGGCCAGTCCGTCGGTGCCGAGCGCGTGTCTGATGACGGCCGAATTGATCGTCGCACCGTCCGGGTACAGATCACCCTTGATGGGGATCTGTCTGCCCGTCACGCGCTCGTAGCCCGTCTCGTAGTTGTTCCTGACCGGGCGGACGTTGTCGAGGAAGACCCGTCCGACGAACGTCACAGTCGCGAAGTCCCAGTCCCCCGCGAACTGCGTCTGGGAGGCGTACACGTTGTTCTCGCTGTGAGAGGGGATCTGCTCCTGGCCGGTGATGTCGATGTCGAGTTCCGAGTCGGGCGACGTCTTCGTCGCGTCGAACAGTTGCGACATGTACACCGTGTGTATCATGTGCTCGTTGTATCCCGACCGCTCGAAGTCCGGCGCGCCGGACTCGGGGCTCACCTGCGGGCTCTCCAGCGGGAGATACGCGGGCGAACCGAGTGCGTTGGACATCAGGCCTTCCAGCCGTCCGAGGAGTTTGCGCCGTTCGTGGTCTTCCTCCCAGATGTTCGTCTCGCCGATGGTCTCCTGGTCGAGGCGACCCTGTTCCTCGGGGATGATCTCCTCGACGTATGCGCTCTCGGTGTCGTGTGCCTCCGTGCGGCCGCGGTCGAATATCTCACTGACGTCGAGAGGCCCGGAACCGGCCCACTCGCGGAAGAACGTCTCGCCCTCGTCGACGACCGTCTGGAGGTCGACCAGCATCTGCCTGGTCTCTTCGAGTTCGGTCACGAACGAGTCGAACTTCGACTCGACCGTCTCCGTCGGTTCGACGAGTGTCGTCGAGATATTGTTTTCGAGCGTCCGTCGGAGGTCCGTCGGTCCCGCCTCCCCGCTCGCGCTCTCGATCGCCGTCTCGATCGCCGACAGCTGGTCGTTGATCGCTTCCGTGTACGCCTCGGGGTCGAAGGGCTCGTAGTCGGGTTCGGCCGGGACGGCGTCGCTGTCGATACCGATCGCCTCGAAGGCGCCCCCGTCGACGTCCGCGTCGCTTCCGATCTCGCGGCGCGCTTCGTCGAGTTCGTCCCGATAGTCGTCGAACACGTCAGCGAGTTCCTCGCGAAGGTCCGCTCGGGCATCCTCGATCTCTTCGGGGTCGGGGAGCCCCTCGCGTAACTTGTCGGCGAGTTTGGTACGGATGTCCTCGACGAGGCCGCTCGTCGGTTCGACGCTGAACTCCTCCTCGCCGTAGTCCGAGAGGTCGAAGACGCCCGAGTCGACCTCCATGTTCTTGTACCGTTCGTACTCGTTGCGCGAACCGCCGCCGAAGAGCCCTCCGAGACTTCCGGCGTCGAGTTTCTCTTCGGCGGCCTTCCTGACGCCGTCGACCGAATCGGTGACCGTCCCCTCGACCGGTTCCAGGCGCAGGAGCCGGAGTTTGCGGTCCAGTTCGTCGAACCGGTCGAAACCGAACGTCGTGCTGCTCGCCTCGCCGGCGTCCTGCCAGTAGCTGGCGTTCTCGGCGAACTCTTCGATGGCGTCTTCGAGGTCGTCGAGCAGGGTCGCGACCTCGCGATAGAGCCGGTCGACGCTGCTGATGTCGGTCTCTTCGGTGTCGATGGCCGCTTCCCAGTCTTCGATGAACTCGTCGCGGCGGGAGCGGGAACTGTCCAGGGCCTTGCTGACCGGCCCGTCGAGCTGTTTCTGCGTGGTCTGGCGCAGGTCTTCGACGTCGTCCTCGAGGTCTCCCGCCACGGAGGTCGCGTCTCCCATGCCGTAGTCCAGCGCACCGGCCAACTCCGCCGAGATGGCTGCGTGTGGGATCGCTTTACGGCTCTTCTGGACGCCCGCACGCCGTCCGACCGCGTCGAGGTCCGCCGTCAGATAGTCTATCAGGGCTTTCTCGGTGTCGTCGCTGGGGTCTCTGAAGTTGTCGAACGAGCTGTCGCCGATGCTCTCGATCAGGTCGACCCGGTCTTCCGCGCTAGTGAGTTCGTCCGGTTCGTTCTGGTACCAGTAGTCGAGGACGTATCCGGCGAACGCCTCGGTTTCGCCGTCCATCTCCTTCGACCGGTAGCCGGCCTGGACGAGGAACTCCGATTCGAGGAGTTCCTTGACCGGTTCCAGTCGCCCCTCGTAGAGGCCGCTGTCCCCGTAGAGCTCGTTCTGGAGCCGACTGTTGACCGAACCCGCCCTGCCCAGCAGCCCGTCGGCCTGCTCGCTGTAGTGGTCGTCGATAAAGCTCTCGGCCGCGTCGAGCAGGTCTGCCTCCGCGTCCGCGATCGCCAGGCGCTCGTTGAGCAGGTCCTCGAAACGGTCACGCGTCTCGTCGAGCGTGCCTCCGGGATACGTGATGATCTGTGGCACCGCGAACGTGAACGGCGCGATCGAGGGCACGCCGTCGTTTTCCTCGTTCGTTCTGGCCTGGATGTTCTCCGGCCCCTCCTCGGCGGAGTTGTAGTACGCTGCGATCGTGTAGCTGATCGCCCGGTCGAAGTCCGTGTAGTTCGTGTACGGTTCCTCGGAGAGAAGCACGATGGACTTGAACGGGTTCTCGCCCGCCAGCGCCAGTCGTTCGAGTTCGACGAGGGCACCGTAGGCGTTCGCCATCTCGTCGACGTCGGAGTTACTCGAGTGCGGTAGCACGGCGAACAACACCAGATCGCGTTGCTCCGTGACCTCCTGTGCCATGTCCAGCAACATCCCGGACCCGGTCCCGCCGCCGAGTCCGACGGCGACCGCGGCCGTGCTGTTGCGCGGGATGTTCAGGTCGTCCAGCGGGGCGTTGTCGTCCGTTTTACAGTAGTGATAGAGCGCCTTCGTCAGGCCGCGACGGCGAACCACGCCGCCGCCGTAGCCCTCGTCGCTGACCAGCGCGTCGTCGTCTTCGAGCCACCAGGCCTCGATACCCTCGTCGTGTGCGATCCGCTGGACGACGTTCGTCGACAGCAGACTGACCTTGTCCGGGCGGTGTGCCGTGTCCTCGATCAGGTGGATGAACTCCGGTTCGATGCCGTGATAATCGCTTGATGTGTCTACGCGGTCTCTGACCGCTTCGACCGCGTCGATGTCTTTCGACGGACTGACGTCGGTGTCGGAGTCGATGAAATACGGTGTGAGACTGTCGTCGCTGTCGATCGCTTCCTCCATGACCCACTCTTCCTGGAGGAACGTCCGTACGATAGCCCGCCCCGCACCACCGAGTCCGATCATATAATCAGGCAGATTCATGAACTGTTCTGCTGTACGAACGATAAAAAGTGTTTCTACCGGATCGACAAACGGCCTGCCGACTTTCGGTGTCTCCGTGCCGACGAAAACCGGCTGCGTGTGAATTCAGGTTCGTTACACTTCCGGGTCACAGAGCCGGGCGACCGGCGATTCGTTGCACGTCTGGCGGTGGTGGACCGACCGTGCGGTCGGTCGGCGCCGGGTCACAGGAACCGCTTCAGGGCGGTCCGGATCCGCTCTGTGAGCGACTGGGACTCCCCGTCCGTCCCGCCGGGGCCGCTCGTTCCGGCGCCGGCCGACACGTCGAACTGCGGTGACGACCCGTGCGACTCCGAGCGTCCGTGGTCGTCGATCAGTACCCCGACCTCGGCGGATTCGTACGGGACGACGACCGCGTCCGCGTCGGGCATGGAGTCGGCAGCGCCGCCACGACTCACGAGTACCCGGTCGTACTCGCCGACGAGCGAGCGATAGAGGCCGACACCGGTCGTCTCGTCGGGCACGCCGAACCGGTGTGGACTCGCCCGCTTGCTCTCGGTCGGTCGGTCGACCGGGTCGATCGGATCGGTCTCGGTCAGTTTCCACCAGATGCTCCCCGGCCCGTCGGCGGGTTCCTGCAGGTCCATGTCCATCGCGTCGGTCGCCTCGCGGAGGTCGCGCTGGAACGCGGTGACCGACTCTTCGCCCGGAGTCGCGCTGTACTCGGCGATCAGTTGCTGCTCGACGCCGTCGACTGCGCTGAACGGACAGACGATCACCCCGCGTTTCGCGTCGTGGTACAGATACAGTCGTCGCTTGATCCGCTCGCGCGCTTCCCGGCCGGAGTCCGCGAAGGCTGACGGGAGAGACTCGTCGGTCCCCTCGAAGTCGTCACGCGGACAGTCACCGCTCGAATAGAACAGTCGGAGGCGTCCCATATCACCGGATTCGTCCGAGCAGGTATTCGAGCCCCCACAGGAGGTGCGAGGAGTACTGTGCATCGAGGTTCGGACGCGTCTCCCCGTCGTCGTGTTCCTGGTCCGGTTCGAGGTAGACTGGAATAAACGGTGGCGGTCGCCCGACGACGGCGCTGACTCTGCCGAGGGAACTGACCTCGGTGCTGTCCGGGTTGAAGTGGCTGTAATCGAAGTGCGTCGCCAGGTCCATCACCGGGTCGTTTTTGATGATCCGGTCGACGACGTGGTCTCTGAACGCCGCCGGGTGTTCGCGCGGGTTCGCGCCGAACGTCTCCGTGAGGAGGTCCGTCATCGTCACCAGGACCTGTACGTCCCGGTCGTCCAGTTTCTCGACGACGCTCGCGTACTTCGACTCGTAGTCCTCCTTGGGTATCCGTTGCTTGTTCAGGTCGCTCTCCTCGTCGACGTACTCGGGGAAGTCATCGGGATACGTGAGGTCGTCGACGTAGTCGTCGATGGGGAGGACACACAGGACGGTATCCGAAAGCGCCGCGAACGCCGATATCACGTCGGTCAGCTCCTCGTAGTCGAAGTCCCGTTGCCCGCCGCCATCGCTCGCCGGGACGCCGTCGCTCCTGGTCTGCGCTCGCTCCTCGTCCGCCGCGGTTTCCTCGTCCGCTTCGAGGTCCAGTCCGGCGTTTACGTACTGTAAGATGCTGTTCAGTTTCTCCTTTCGGGACAGTTCCTCGGGGTCGGTGATATTGAAGTCGTAGAAATTGATCGCCTCGGGGTCGGGGTCGACGTCGAGGTTGTACTCGCCAGGGTAGTCGAGCACGCGAAACCGCAGTGGGTTCCCGAACAGCCACCCGCTCGGCATGACGATCTCGTAGACGTGGACCTCGCCAGGGTCCGTCGTCCCGATCTCGTCGAAGTCACCTGCCTTGAACTTGTCGTAGAGCCCCCGTTCGCCAGTCGAACTGTCGGTGCGTCGCAACTCGTTGTTCATCTCGACGGGACTCGCGTGGGGCTTGCGCCCCTCTCTGGACACCAGCGAGTACGCAATCCCGGCGATGAAGTACGTCTTGCCAGACCGTTCCGGGCCGAGAACGAACAGGTCCGTGTATTCGTCGTACGTCGTGACGCGGTCGAGCAGGTAGTAGAGACCGACGCTCGCGGCGAGTCCGGCGACCGCCAGTCGCGTCCACCCCGGTGCCAGACTGAGGGATGTCACGCCACAACAGGACGCCCCGTCGGCCGTGAGGCTTACCGGTCCGCGGTAAACGAACACTGCGTCGGCGGTTCCGGCCAGCGCGAGTCCGGTCGCGAGATACCGGAGCCGTTCGAACCCGGTCTCGAACTTCGTCGCCCCGCCGGTGGTGTACTCCTCCCCGACTTCGGCGGCTCGCAGCCCGAGGTAGTACCCCAGTATCCCGCCCGGCAGGGCGAACGGTGCGGCCGCGACGATGCCGTCCGTCCCGATCCGGGCGACGAGGGTAACGACGACCGAGACCAGGCCCGCGAACACGTACCACCCTTCCCGACGTTTGTACGTGTCCAGCGGGAAGACCGTCACGAGCGCGCCGACGAAACCCACGAGTGCGGCGACGAGAACCGCGGTGAAGTCGACTGCCGGGAACAGTGTCGTGAGTCCCTCGGTGATCTGTCTTGGCAGTCCGGACGGACGTTTCTCCCACGCGGTAAGCCAGACCGCGACCGAGACGCCACCGGCCACCGACGTCAGGACCGCATACAGCAGAAAGCGCGCTCCCTCCGGCCCCCTGATCCAGACCTGGTCGAAGGTCTTGTTCACCCAGAAAACTATTCTGTCCCCAAGTTCACGGTCACCTGAACCGTTTCCACCCGTGCCGGACCCAGTGTTCGACATCGAAACTGACTGCCTGTATTACATCCTGATAAATAGATGTTGGTGTCTGAGCAAGGCACACTGCCGGGGGCCGCTCAGCGGAGACGTCTGCCCCGATGGACGCTTGCTACGCGACTCACACGCGTTCGGTCGTCCGTTTCGCATGCCGAATTCACACTGAGATCGTGCGAAGCACTAAGTAACTCTATTGTCTCAAAGATAACTGTCGACTCCCAGATTTCAAACCATGTCACAGAGGGAACAACGGGATTTCGTTTTCAACACGGTGGTTGTGGTCGTCCTCTCGGCGGTGATGGGTGTTATCCTTAACAACGCGTGGGCGACCATCTATCGGCCGGTGAAAGGAGTTCTGAGTGCGTTGGTCGCGCCGATTCCGGGGCTTGCGGGTGGGGGTGTCCAGTTCCTCGCGGTGTTCGGACTGACTCTCTACCTGACCTGGACGGTAATATTCGGACACGACGTACGAAAGCGGTATCAAGGAGCGATCCTGTTGGCCGGGAGCATCATCGTCCTCGTCGTTCTGGCGTTTCTCGGCACGTTCTTGCCGAACATCGAGATGCGCCTGTCCAACGTCGCAGCGTTGTTCCTCGGGATATTTGTCGGAATTGTGAGCGAATCGATCAAGACGCCTGTCCACGAGGAGACTGGACGACTCCGCTATTTCAGCCGTGAGAACAGTTCGTTAGGCGCTATCAGAACGACCGACGGTGAACTGGCCGAGTTCCCGGCCGCGATGTACGGTCTGTTCATTCTGCTCATGATGCTCATCTTGGGTGGAGTCGTCGGCGTCCTCGTCGGTGGCGCGCCGGTCCTCCTCAAACTCGGGTCGGTGGTCCTGGCGGGACTCTACGCTCGGTTCCTGCTCAACTTCCTGAACTTTGAGGCGGACTTGTCGGTACAGTCGGCGAGTATCGAGATACTCGGGCCGACGGGGTCGGGGAAGACGCTCTTCTTGATAGGGCTCTATCAGACATTGCTTGACATGGACGAGGAGACCGACGTTGAGGCGGCGGTCAAACCTAAACACCGCATGTCCGCACTCATGAACAGCCTCGCGAACTGGGACCCCGACGAAGACGGATGGCCGGTCACGTCAACTCCTGCGGACGAACTTCGGAGCTACGGGTTCGAGTTCACGATTGGACGCATCGCTCCCAAGCGGATCGAGGTCTCGCTCACCGACCACTCCGGCCGGCACATCCGCGATCTCCCGGACGTGTCTGTCGACGCCGACGGGTCCACCGATACCGACGTTGCGACCGACGGTGGCAGTCCCTCAGAACCGGACGAGGACGACGACGAAGACGAGAGCCGTCTGAGTTGGATGTCCAGCGGAACCGACAGCGTATCCGACACCGTGGAGGACGAATCAAGCGACGGGTCCGCCGACGAGTCCAGTGACAGCAGCCTTGGAGACAGGGTCAAAGAGGGATTGGGAGCAGCGGCGGACACAGTGTCGTCGTCCACCGGCGACGGAGCGACCGAAACGGACTACGGTTCAACGGGAGGAGACGTGTCGACTGGGATGGACGAAACGGACTGGTCACCGGACGAAGTTGCGGTTTCGGGGACCGAACAGGAGGTAAGTAACGCATCTGAAGCCCAGCGCACACTGAAAAAGCGACTCCAGGACACGTCGACGCTGATCTTCCTGATAGACTGCGACCGGATCATGAACCCGGCGGAGTTCAGTAGCGACGACCACGCCGACGACAGTCAAGAGAGCGTCGTCGGTGAAACGGAGAAAGACGACGCCGACCTGGCGATAGAGGAGATGGAAGAGATCGTCTCGGACGTTGGACCGGACGACGTCATACTAGTCGCGTCGAAGGCCGACTACCTGATCGACCGGTTCAAAGAGGCACAACCGCATGATTACGCGCCTCACGAACCCGGAGCCGACTACGCGGAGTTCACCGAGTTCGTGACGGAAGGGTTCGCGGAGAGTCGGAACTTCCAGCGCCTCATGAACACGACCGGTGCGGGCACGATCCATCCGGTCTACTTCGAAACTGAGGAACGAAACGGGCGCGTACTGCCGAAAGTCGCCGAAAACGACATCCTCCCGGAAGCGGGCGGGAACGACCTCCGACCGGTCGGATTTCACCTGGTGATACGGGAGATAAAACGGAATCTGGACTGAACGATGGCAGAGCTAGCGATTTACGACGAGAACGGGAATCCGATCGTCTCGTCGGGCGCGGTGTCGTTCGACGCTCCGGTGGGGGATCTTGTGCGGAACACGGTCGAACTCTACGTCAACACGACGACGCCGCTCGTGGTCGCACACGTCGTGGCGAAGACGACGATTCTCCGGCGTGGCGACCGGGCAGAGAACCTGCACTTCGCGTATCGTCCGGACGAGCGAGGGGGACTCGTCCGCGAGTTCACCCGTATCTTCGAGGAGATCGACCAATCGGAGATCGACCACGGACAGACCGCCGAGGAACTGTTCGGTGACCGGGCCAGTCGGAGCGCCCTCTCGCCCACCGTCGCCACCTCGGGACTGTTCGAAGAACAGTGGTCGGTCGACAGGACGGTCACGGCCAGTCGGATCCCCTGGCTGCTGGAGTCTGCCGACGCGGAACTGCCCTCACTCGGCTATCTCGGGCGCCGCGTCGTCGAGACGCTCGTCGAGGACGGCCAGCAGCTCACCCTCGAAATGGACAGTTACGAGGACGCGGTTCGGACGGTCAAGTACCTCATCGAAGCGGGCCACGACACGACGGTCGCGATATCGGGAAACGGTCGGTCGGGAACCGCGCTGTCCGAGACGCAGGTCGTGCTCGTCCCCGGGCAAGAGAGAAACTTCGAAGCGGTCGATTCTCGGACCGAAACCGCACTCGTAGACCGACGAGCCGAGATCCTCGACCAGTTGAAAGAGGAGTTTCTCGGCGAGTTCAACGAGTACATCGACGACCTTGCCACTGCCGGGATGGGCGACTCGTACGTGGAGTACACCGACCTCGTCCGCCTCCGACGGGGGATCGACCGTCGGGAACCGCCAGCGAGTGGCCGGCTGGATACCCACGACGGACAGGCTATCGCCGACCTGTACGTGGAGCTGTTGTCTGACGAGAACCTCCCACAGGAAACGACTCGGGACGTCGAAGGCCACCTCGCAGAGCGCCTCGACACCCGGATTTCGGCGCTTGAGGAGGACTTTTTGGACGACTGGCTACCGGCGTTCGAAACACAACTCACCTCGCTTGTTGGGCGAAGCGGCAAGTCCCCGGACGAAACCTACGAGGCCCTCGCGGACATCCTGCAGGTCACCGCTGTGTCGGACCCGTCCCAGGCCGAGCCAGACACGCCGTTCGAATCGGTCCACCGCATCGCACAGGAGTGGCAACGGCTCCTGTCGAAAGAGTTGCTGTCCGAGGAAGTCCGCGAGCGTGCACGCGAAGAGATCCAGTTCCGTGTCGAGCGAGAGCAGCGCCAGATCCGCGAGCGAATCGTCGACGAGACGGTCGAGAGTCTGACCGAAAGCGTCGAACAGGCCACGGAGGGCAGACATCCGCCGAAAAAAACCTGCACGGTCCTCGACGATATCCGGGCGATACTACAGGGGGACCTCGACCCCGACGACGCGACCCACCAGACGTGGGCGGTCACGTCAATCGCCGAGGAGATACAGCGCGCCCGAGAACGGCCAGCAATCACCGTCGACGACATCGAAGACATCGTTTCCGAGGTCGTCGCGAAAGTCGAGGCCGAACGGGAGTCCGTCGCCGGCGAGATACGCAAGGAGTTTCAGGACACCCTGACGGACGAGATCGGCGCGTTCCTGAACGACGACCGGGTGACCACCCGGGACAAACTCGTCGGACTTGAGACCATCGAATCATTGTTGAACGATGGTTCCGGTTCGGTGCGACAACTAGACCCCCCGAACGAACACATCCAGCGGACGGCGGACTTCATCGAGGAACTCGAAACGCAGCAGTACCTCTCCGATGAGCGGATCCGGGACGTCTACTCCGTTGGCCGCGAGGCGGTCCGTGAAGAGAAAGAACAGTACAGGCGTCGCCGTCGGCAAGGATACACAAAGAAACTGGAACGAAAGGTTCAATCGTTCGTCGACGAGTTCGGAAGCGATCGCGAGACGGTGCGTCGCGGCCTGGACCAGTTCGAAGCGATCGTCCACAACCGCGGCGACGTGGACGAACTCGATTTCGACGTTCCTCACGTGCGTAACTTTCGACAGACGGTGACCGATCTCGTCGAAGAGTCGCTCCTGACGCCCGACCAGCGCGATCACGTCCTCAACGTGACGGAAAAGCGGATCGAGGCCCAGCGACAGCGATTCACGGAGAGATCGGCGTCGCCTTCGGACGACGAGGACATCGACCCGATCACGCTCCCGCTCGGGGCACACGTACACCTCCCGCGTGGCATCAAGCGCCGCCTCGACAGGACCTCACAGCGAAGTCGATTCCTGGGTGTCTCCGCTCTCTCGGTGCTCCTGACGCTGGTTCTCGTCGGGGCCGTCCTGATCGGTAGCGGGACCGTCGGTGCGTCGTTCCTCCCGGGTGCCAACTCTTCAACGGGAACGATCACGATGAGCGCGCCGGCGGGCGGCACCGCGAACGGAACGACGGTCAACGTCGCCGGGACCGCGGCCAACGGGTCGGTCACTCTCACGGTGTTCGACGGGAACGGGACAGTCGAGATTCGCCGGAGCGTCTCGGTAGCGGACCGCCGGTTCGATACGTCGGTCGAGGTTCCCGGACCGGGTCTGTACATCGTCGAAGTGCAACCGGAAAACGCCACAGACCCGCAGCGCCAGATGCGTGCGATATCGGTCCGCGTCACCGACACGTCCCAGACAGCAAGCTCGAGGTCCCAGACGGCGAGTCCGACGCCGACCGCAACGCCATCCACGAATTCGTCTAACGCGACACCAACGGCGACGCCGACCGCGACCACGACGCCGTCCACGAATTCGTCGAACGCGACGCCGACTGCGACGCCGTCAGCGGGTTGATCAGTAGCGCCTGTCGTCGGGGCCGGTGGGCCAGGGTGAGTCGCCAGGCTGATACGCGCATCGGGGCGTACTCAATGCATGGACGATTCGGACCCCGTGACGGTCGCTCTCCCGGACGAGCGGACGCTCTCTT
>JAZKTU010000086.1:0-12719 GCA_036625385.1 Halovenus sp.
GCGTCGAGAACGCGAACCTCGACGACCTCGCCCAGCGGTACGCTGGCGCGCAAGCGGCGATCGAAGCGACCAGCAATTACTACCACATCCACGAGACGCTGTCCGAGCATTTGGATGTGACTGTTGCTCACCCGAAGGAGTTGAATCAGATCGCCGACACCGACGACACCGGCGACGGGGTTGCTGTCTTTGCGGGCAACATGTTGATTCTGGTCGGTGTTTGCGAGACGGTTTTCCGGACGTTCTTCATTTTAGACACTTCTGCGTGGGTTCGAGGTGACCGCAGTTGTTAGTCGCGACCACTCCGCAAGTCGTCGGTATCAAGGTCGGCCTCGGCGGATTCGAGGACACCAGCAGCCGTTTCGGTCGAGTTCAGAACGTCACTTCCCGTGTCGGTCGCGGCCGGATTCCATGCCCGAGCGCATAAAGGCTGCCAGGATGCGGCCGATGCTTGAGTCGCCGGTCCAGAGCGCTTCCTCCTGGACGGGCGCGTCGTCGGTTTCGGCGGCAAGTAACACGGTACGGTCGTCGACCATCAGCGCCCGTCCGGCAAAATCCGCGGGGTTGTCCTCGGACATGACGAAGACGTTCACAGGGTCGCCAGTGAAGCGGTCATCGAGCGACCGATCGGCGGTCACAACGGTCACGTCAGCGCCGTCGGTCCCTATATCACGGAGCGCATCCGCGATGGCGTCGGTCGTCGCCCCCGCCGTCGGCGAAACGAAGACGACAGTGTGGTCGGCCGACCGGACCAGCGCTGTGATGCGGTCGTCGATGGGCTGTCGACCGCGGAGCGTCGAGACATCCTGTCCGTCCACACGGTCGGTCTCGGTCGCACGTATGGATTCGAGACGGTCGAAGGCCCGTGAAGTCTCCTGTTCGAGGCGCTCGGTCAGGAGCGCCCGTGCCGTCGAGAGTTCGACCGGGCGGTACGTCTTCGGTGACGACTGGATGACCTCGACAAGGCCCCTGTCTGCCAGATTGTCGGCTGCGCCGTACACCTGCGAGCGGGGTACCTCCGAGAGATCGCTCACCTCCTGGGCGGTCCCGCTCCTGAGTTGCTGGAGGGCGACGAACACCTGCGCCTCGTAGTTGGACAGCCCCAGCGTCCGCAACGCTTCGACCGCTTCGCGCTCACTCATCGTCTGTCCTTCGTCGCTTGCGGCTTGATTTCATTATCATCTCCGGTTCGAGAACGGCGGCTGTCCCGCCGGAAGTAAATATAGTAGATATCTACAAACAGTTAAGAACATCGGGGAGAGAGGGATGGACAACGAGGCTTCACAGATGTCTGGAATCGAGTCACGCAAGCGGTGGCTTGTGGAGAGAGTACCGCCCCAGAGAGGGAGTAAGCGCTAAGTATGGCCAGGAAGCTCTCGCGCTGGTACGCAGAACAGATTGCGACACACAGCAAACTCGTCATCCTTGTCGTGGTGGTGCTCACCGCAGTTGTCGCGGCAGGAACGGCGCTCGGCGGGGCAGGCGAGCAGGATATCGGCGGCTTCGAAGTCGATTCCGAGGAGACAGCCGCGCAGGATTTCGTGCAGCAAAACTACGGCGGTGACGAGGGGGTCGCTGCTCAGCTCGTCGTCCGCAACGAGAGCGGCGACGTGCTGACCCGTGACTCGCTGCTTGAAGGCCTGTACCTCCAACAGGAGATACGCGACAACGCGACGCTGGCAACATCGGGGTTCGTCGGTATCGAGAACATCGCTGCGACGGCGGCTGTCGCCGAGGACACCCGACAGCCACCGACTGCCCAGCCGCCGCTGTCGGCACAGATAGACGCACTCGAATCACGGGACGACGAGGCGGTCGAACAGTTGCTCGCCGAGGTTCTGGACCCCGAGAGCAACGCGCTGGGTCAGCAAGACCCCTACGAGTTCCTCCCCCGAGATTACGAGCCGGGGTCAACGACAGCTTCGGCGCGGTTAACCCTCATCGCACAGGCCGACAACAGCGGGGAGAACGCGGCCCCCCAGGCCGCGTACGACGCACAGGTGGCCATCGACCGGCTGGCACAGGACCGCTTCGACGATGCCTTTGTCTTCGGCCAGGGGATTCAGGACGACGCTTCCTCGCGCGCGACGGGGGACAGTTTCGCTATCATCACGCCCTTCGGGTTCGTTCTTATCGTGCTCGTGCTCGGCATCACGTACCGTGACCTGCTCGATATCCTGCTCGCATTCGTCGGTATCGGCGTCGTGTTGGCGTGGTTCGCCGGTCTCATGGGCTGGCTCGCCATCCCGATGAACGTCATCCTCATCGCCGTGCCCTTCCTGCTGATCGGCCTGAGTATCGACTACGCGCTCCACGTCGTGATGCGGTATCGCGAGGCTCGCGAGGGGACCCTTGACGAGGACAACAAGGAGACGCCCGAGCACTCGATTCGCACCGCGATGGCACTTGGACTCGGGAGCGTCGTGCTGGCGCTCGTCGCTGCGACTGTCTCGACGGCGGTCGGCTTTCTCTCGAACGTCGTCAGTCCGCTCCCGGCGATTCAGGATTTTGCGGTCCTCAGTGCCGGTGGCATCCTCGCCACGTTCGTCGCCTTCGGCGTCTTCCTCCCGGCGCTGAAAATCGAAGTCGACGGCGTCGTCGAGAACCGACTCGGGTGGAGCCGTCGGAAACCCGCCTTCGGTGTCGACAGCGGCCGTGCGAACGCGGCGCTCGAACGCCTGGCAGGACTTACGACCCGCGCGCCGGTCGCTATCGTTGTCGTCGCGCTCCTCTTGGCCTCGACGGGGGCCTACGGCGCGACGGGGATCGACACGGAGTTCAATCAGGCCGACTTCCTCCCGGAGGACGCCCCCGACTGGGCACAGTACCTCCCTGGCGGGCTGGCACCGGACACCTACACCATCGCCGACGAGTTCCAGTATCTCAGCGACAACTTCCGGCTCCGGGGTGACGACGGCCAGTCGCAAGTGCTGATACGTGGCAACGTTTCCGACCCCGCGGTCCTGCGGGCATTCGACGACGCGGGAGAGAGTGTCGAGGCGAGCGGTTCCGTCCAGCGTCGCCCCGACGGCCTGCCGGCCGTCTCCGGACCACACACGGCAATCCGTGACGCCGCAGCCGACAGCGAGACCTTTGCCATGCTGGTCGCCGGCAACGATTCCGACGATGACGGCCTCCCCGATTCGAACGTCTCAGCAGTGTACACCGCGCTGTTTGCCGCCGATCAGCGGGCCGCCAGTCAGGTGTTCAGTCGCGCCGACGACGGCACGATTACCTCGGCGCGATTGCGCCTCTCGGTCCGGAGCAGCGAATCGGCACAGACCATCGCAACCGACACTCGCGCGTACGCCGACCGAATCGAAGCCGACGCGGCCGGCATCAACGCGGTTGCGACCGGCGGCACGGTCACGACCGCCGTCATTCAGGACGCGCTGCTTGAAACGCTGGTTGAGGCGTTCGCGGTGACGCTCGTCGTCATCCTCCTATTCCTGACGGTGCTGTTCTGGGCGCGCTATCGGTCACTGTCGCTGGGTGCGGTGGTCCTCCTTCCGGTCGTGGTCTCTTTGGCGTGGCTGCTCGGCGCGATGTCGCTGCTCGGTATCGCCTTCAACAGCGAAACCGCCGTCATCACCAGCCTCGCTATCGGGCTGGGCGTCGATTACAGCATCCACACCGGCGAGCGGTTCGTCGACGAGCGCGAGAAACGAGACACGCTCACGACGGCACTCCGGCGGACGGTTACCGGCACCGGCGGCACCCTGCTCGCCAGCGCCGCCACGACGGCCGCCGCCTTCGGCGTCCTCGCCTTTGCGCTCTCGCCCCCGCTCCAGCGCTTTGGTATCGTCACTGGCCTGGCGATTCTGTTCGCCTTCGTCGCCGTCGTGGTCATGCTCCCCGGACTGCTCGTCCTCCGGGAGCGAGCGCTCGCGCGGTGGGAGGGGCGAGACTAGCTTTCCCTCATCGACAGTCGTTTGGCTTCGAAGGTCTGCCACGGCCGTCTCATGAATAAAAGAGCGAGCGCTCTCGGGTAAGCGGTTGTTGGTGGAGTCAGAGCGCGGTTTCGAGGATGACTTTGAGCGCTTCGTCGCCGGGTTTGCGGCGGACGCGCCACCCTCGCCCGCTGTGACTTCCAGCTACTGCTCCAACTCATACTGCCGGCTGTATACTGTCGGACGGAAGTCATGATATTCTGCTCGTTCCACGTGGGGCGAGTGAAAGTATCAACAGTTCCGTCCGACAGTATAACATCTTGGAAGTATTCGCCATCCCGGGGAGGCGAATGTCTGTACGCACTTACAGCCGGCAGTATTAGCAGGCTCCGTAGGTATTCAGCACCAGGTTTCCATCAATTGTATAGAATTTCGACAGATATAGGTGTTTGATTCGCACGGAACCGCCGGACGCGTGGAGCGACAGCGAACCCGTCGCGCTTCCGAGGGGGCAACGACGAAGCCAGGCCGGACCGGACACAGTGGCCCAACGTTCATTACCCGCTGTGCCGACAGTACGATCATGAAAGTCGTCCTGATCGGGGTCGGACAGGCCGGCGGGAAGGTCACGGAGGAGCTGGCACGGTTCGACGCCGATACAGGGTTCGGGGCGGTGCAGGGTGCGTTCGCAGTCAATACAGCCGAGACTGACCTCCAGTCGCTTGCGATCGACACGATGCTCATCGGCCGGGACAGGGTGAAGGGCCACGGCGTCGGCGGGGACAACGAACTCGGCGCGGAGATCATGGGGACGGAAGCCACGGAGGTGATGGACCAACTCGACGGACGCATCACGACCGAGGCCGAGGCAGTTATCGTCGTCGCCAGCCTCGGCGGGGGGACCGGCAGCGGCGGCGCACCCGCGCTGGCGAAAGCACTCGGGCGCGTCTACGAGATGCCAATCTACGTCCTCGGCATCCTCCCGGGCCGCGACGAGGGCTCGATCTACCAGGCGAACGCCGGTCGGTCGCTGAAGACCGTCGCACGCGAGTCCGACACCGCGATCCTCATCGACAACGACGCCTGGCGAAAGAGCGACGAGACGGTCGCGGAGGGGTTCGAGCACATCAACCAGCAGATCGCCCAGCGTGTCGGCCTCCTGCTGGCTGCCGGCGAGGTGGTCGAGGGCGTCGGCGAAAGCGTCGTCGACTCCTCGGAGATCATCAACACGCTCCAGGGGGGCGGCATCGCCTGTGTGGGGTACGCGAGCGCGGAGGCCTCCCCGGACGCCGCGGAGAACGTCAACGCGATAACCAGCCTCACCCGGAAGGCGTTGCTGTCAGGGATGAGCCTCCCGAACGCCGTGGACGCGGAGGCCGCGTTGCTCGTCATCGCGGGTGACCCGGATCGCATCGCCCGGAAAGGCCTCGAGCGGGCACGGAGCTGGCTAGAGGACGAAACCGGGTCGATGCAGGTCCGTGGCGGTGACTTCCCGCTCGAAAGCGAGCGCCTCGGCGCGCTCGTCCTGCTGGGCGGCGTCGAGCGGTCACAGCGCGTCCAGGAGTTTCTCGACCGGGCACAGGACGCCCAGAGCCAGAGGGACGAGCGCAACCCGGTCGAGTCGTTCGGCAGCGACGAACTCGAAGACCTCTTTTGAGCCCGTCAACCCCGGCTGGCGGATCGCTTCATACGGATTATTGTGATTCGTTACCGCCACGCCGGAGCAGTTGGGCTGTGTTGGAGCACGAGACCGCAGTACTCTGACTGCACTGCCGAAAATAGTCACAATAATCCGTATCAGTCGCCAGGGGACCGGACCGGGGGAACAGGCGAGGAGTCCTACTTGACGAGCGACGCACCGTCGAAGGACGGACGTTCGTAGTCCATGTCGAGCAGGGAGAGGATCGTCGGGGCGATGTCGTAGAGGTTCGCATCCTGGATACGGACGCTGTCGTCGTCGACGAACAGACAGGCGTTGTCGAAACTGTGCATCCCGTTGCGGGGGCCCGTATCGAACACCTCGTCGTCACCGTTGAACCCGGCCTTCAGGTCGAACCCGTGGTTCGGTATCACGACCAGATCCGGCGCGATATCGTCGTGGGGGCCCCGGAAACTCTCCTCGCTCGTCTCGACACGGTCGGCGACGGGGGTTCCGTCGGGACCGGTCAGGTTCTCGAGGGCTTCCCGGAGTTCGGCCAGGACGGAGTCGTACTCGGCTTCGGGGACACTTCCGCGTGGCTCCCGCCCTTCGAGGTTGAGATAGAACCGGCCGGGAATAAGCGAGAACGCACGGGTGTCGTCGCTGATGTCACCCAGCCCGTCCGGGTCATCAGTGTCGTACGAGAGCCATCCCTCCTCCTGAAGCCACTGGTTGAGATGGACCTCGTACTCGAGTGTGGTGAAGCCGTGGTCGGAGGCGACGACGAGCGTCACGTCATCGCCGAGTGAGTCCCGCAGTTCCCCGATGTAGCGGTCGATTTTCCGGTAGAACTCGAAGAACTCCGCCTCGTACTCCCCCGCTTTCTCGTAGTCCTCGAACAGAAAGTGGTTCACCCGGTCGGTCGACATGAACACGCCAAAAAAGAGATCCCAGTCGTCCTGGTCGACGTAATGCTCGAACGCCTCGAACCGGCGGTCGACGGTCTCGTGGGCGTCCTCGATGAACGCCGATTTGTCCGCCTCGTGGCCGAGCTTCGCGTTGACGTCGATCCTGTACCCGATGTCCTCGAGGTACGCGCGAAGGTCGTCTGGGTAGGCGGCTTTGTCGACGCTTGGGGAGAGAAACCCCGACACCATCCGCTGTATCTCGCGCTCTGGCGGGAACGTGACCGGGACGTTCATGACCGTCGCCGCACGGCCGGCGTCGGTGACTCGCCCCCAGATGCGCTCCGCCTGGACGTCCCTGCCCATCGGGACGTAGGTGTCGTACGAGCCGACTTCGCGGTCCTGGAAGCCGTACACGCCGGTCTCACCGGGGTTGACACCGGTCGTGAGTGCCGGCCAGCACGCGCTCGACTCCGGGGGTACAATGCTGTCGATCGCTCCCGCACTCCCCTCGTTCGCGATCGCTGTGAGATGCTCGAACTCGTCGGGATGGTCGGCGATAAGGCTGTACGGAACGCCGTCGATGCCGATGAAGGCCACCCGTGGAGGATCCTCGCCACGTATCCGGTCGAACAGGCCCATACCGCCGCCTATTGGTGGTGTCTACAAGAAGCTTTGTCTCCCGTGCCGACTCAAGAGCCGTCCGGAAAAGGGGCAAGAATTGGCAGCGTCGGTCAGTGCTGGTCGAGCGGTTCGCCACAGACGGGACACTCGACCGATTCGGGCTCCAGATCCGCCGGAACGACTGTCGGATGGTCCACACCGACGGGTTCGTTGCTAGCTGCCATCGTATACAGAACTACCGTCTCTCGACACTAAAGATTACCCATGTTCATAATTAATCGGCAACAGTTGCCCAATAACCCGGAAGTATACCCGTGTGCCCGGGTCGTCGTGCGGGGCTGGAAGTATCCGGCAGCGGGCTGTCCTGGTAGGACAGTGGCGAAACTGTTCGAGTGTCCCGTCGGTCGCAGTATGGGAGCCAGCGGCTACCGACGGCGGAACGACGGCAGCCGGGGTGAGTGTCGACGCGTAACGACACGCCAGGGTGTCAGCCGAAATGTTCCTCGTACAGGTCCTGCGCGTGTTCGATCGCGTCTTTGGCCGCCGCCTTGTCCTCCCAGCCGAGCGTCTCGACTTCCTTGCCTTCCTCGAGGTTCTTGTACGTCGAGAAGAACTCGTCGATCTCGTCGACCGTCTGCTGGGGGATATCCTCGAGGTCCTGAATGTGGTCGTAGCGCGGGTCCTCGATCGGGACAGCGATGACTTTGTCGTCCTGCTCGCCGTCGTCGTCCATCTTCATTAACGCGACGGGACGTGCCTCGATGACACAGCCGGGGAACGTCGGGTCCTCGACCAGCACGAGCACGTCGAACGGGTCCTCGTCGTCGTAGTACGATCGCGGAATGAACCCATAATCCGACGGATAGTGGACGTTCGAGTGCAACACCCGATCCAGCATGACGCCGGGAATGTCCTTGTCGTACTCGTACTTGTTGCGCTTGCCTTTCAGGCACTCTACGACGGCGTAGAACTCCTCGGGTGGGTTCGGTCCCGTTTCGAGGTCTTCCCAGAGATTTACCATCAGTATCAGATATGAAAGACCGTCCCAAAACTATTTTCGGTCTCAGTCAAAAGCTCCGAGTGAGGCACGGGAGCGGGCGCTACAAAGCCATGTGGTAACATACCTCATCGCTTAACAGTTACAACGCTGTCTGCGCGCTGTATTGCGGTCAACTCGTGACAATGTCTACGTCATTTCCCAAAATATAAATACATAAATCACTTCCCAACGTTTATGTCAGAGGCACAAACAGTTACTGACACACCTGGAATCGCCCGAGAACTCACCGCGTTCCAGCAAAACATCCTAACCATCCTCGCCGAGGAGGCCCGCTACGGTCTCGCGATCAAACGCGAACTCGAGGAGTACTACGACGCGGAGGTCAACCACGGCCGCCTGTACCCGAATCTCGATGACCTCGTCGAGATGGGGCTCGTAGAGAAGAGCGAACTCGACAAGCGGACCAACCAGTACGAACTCACCGACGACGGCTACCAGGCTGTCCTCGACCAGCTCTCGTGGGTGTTCGACAGGGTGGTCACTGACGACGAGCGCGCGAGAGACATCGAACAGATCGTCCAGCAGGCACAGTAAGCTGGCTGGTCGGTCAGCGGACACAGGACAGTTCCGTCGGCGTACCGGTCACAGGGGTGCCGGTTCACCGGCAGACTCGTAGACGAGCCGAACCGACTCCCTGACGGCCGCTTTCTGGTCGTCAGACGGCCACGCGTTCCGGACGAAATAGTCCGTCAGAAACTCGGTCAGCTCCCGCTCTGTGGCGGCTTCGATAGGTTTCGCGTAGTGGTTGCTCATGAAATCAGCAAGCGCGTGGGCGTTGGCGCCGTGGACCTCGCCGTGTTCGCGCTCGACGGCGTCGGCGAGGTCGCGGTTGTGGTCGGCGATGGTCTCCCAGTCGTCGGCCTCGCCCGGCCCCTCCAGTGGCCGCTCGACGCCGCGGTCGAGGTCGTCGATACGGTCGGGCACGACGACCCCGTCCTCGACCCACTCGTCCGGGTAGAGCACGAGCACCTCGCGGTCTCTGTCCCGGATCCGGGCGCGGTAGTCGTATTCGGCAAGCAATCGCGCCCGCCGGTCCCGGTAGGCGGCAGCTTCGCGCTCGACGGTCGCCCGGCGCGCGCGCCTGGTCAGCCGTTCGGCCTCGTCGGCGACGTCGGACGGGATGGCCGCGTCGCTGCTTTGTTCCTCTTTTCGACTCTGTCCGTCCTCAGCCATGCTCGAACGCCTCGTTTGCCAGTTTGTCGGCCCGCTCGTTTACCTCCCGCGGTACGTGCGTGAGCGACCAGTCCTCGAACCGGGCGAGGAGCTCCCGCGCCTCGACACGGTACGCCCGCAGCGCAGGGTCGTTGACGTCGTACTCGCCGGTCACCTGCTTGACCAGCAGTTCCGAATCGCTGCGGACCTCGACGGTGTCGAAGCCGTACTCGTCGGCAACGGTGAGCGCCCGGATCAGTCCCTCGTACTCCGCACGGTTGTTCGTCGTTTCGCCGATGCGCTCGTTGCCCTCGGTGACGATGCCGTCGCTCGTGACGATGACCCACCCGATGGCTGCCGGCCCGGGGTTGCCCCGTGACGCGCCGTCGAAGTAGACGTGTGCGCGGCCCCCGGTATCGCGCAGGGCCGCCTCGAGACGGGCCGTGTCGCCCCCCTGCACCACGACCTTGTCTTCGTATGCGACCGCGGTCCCGCCCGCGTACCTCGCCCGCCACGCCTCGTGGTCGGTGTTTCCCGCCGTGACTTCCGCGCCCGCCGCTTCGAGACGCTCGCGGGCTTGCTCCGTGTCGCACTCGATGACCGGCATCGACACTTACCTCACCGTCGCCCCTTATTATCGTTTCTGGTTACAGCGCCGGACCGGAGCGTGCGTATCACCCGATCTGCCGTCTCACGCGTTCGTCCTGTCGATCATAAAGCCACAAGATTTTTGCCCAAGGGTTTAAGTTCGTCCCTCCTACTACTATAAAAATGCGATGACACGGTCTAGCCGCCAGCGGGAGCGCGAGCGCGAGTCTCAAACTGAACAAGACGAGGACGAGGGCGTACGGGAATGTTCCGAATGTGGGTCGGAGAATCTCATCAAAAGTTCTGACCGGGGAGAACTCATCTGTGACGACTGTGGGCTCGTGGTCGAGGAGGGGAACATCGACCCGGGTCCGGAGTGGCGAGCGTTCAACCACCAGGAGCGCCAGGAGAAATCCCGGGTTGGAGCCCCGACGACACAGACGATGCACGACAAGGGGCTCACGACCACCATCGACTGGAAGGACAAGGACGCATACGGGCGCTCCATCTCCTCGAAAAAGCGAAGTCAGATGCACCGGTTGCGAAAGTGGCAGGAACGGATCCGGACGAAAGACGCTGGCGAGCGGAATCTCCAGTTCGCACTGTCGGAGATCGACCGGATGGCCTCGGCGCTGGGGGTCCCGCGCTCGGTCCGCGAGGTCGCCTCGGTCATCTACCGGCGTGCACTCGACGAGGACCTCATCCGGGGGCGCTCGATCGAGGGCGTCGCGACCAGCGCACTCTACGCCGCCTGCCGAAAGGAAGGCATCCCTCGTAGTCTCGAGGAGATTTCCGACGTCTCCCGGGTCGAGCGCAAAGAGATCGGCCGGACATACCGGTACATCTCGCAGGAACTCGGCCTCGAGATGGAGCCGGTCGACCCGAAAAAGTACGTTCCGCGCTTCTGTTCCGAACTGGAACTATCAGAAGAAGTACAGACGAAGGCGAACGAGATCATCGAAACCACAGCCGAGGAAGGGCTGCTATCCGGGAAATCACCGACAGGGTATGCTGCCGCTGCCATCTACGCTGCCTCCCTGCTCTGCAACGAAAAAAAGACCCAGCGCGAGGTCGCAGACGTCGCGCAGGTCACGGAAGTGACGATCCGGAACCGGTACCAGGAGCAGATCGAGGCGATGGGCATCCACAGCTGACCTCGCCCAGGGGTTTACATGTAGAACCGTCACCAGCCACAGGTGTGCACTGACAGCAGCCGCGGCGTGGGGAGCGAGCGCGCGACGCGACACGCCGCGCGGGACCTGCGTCGCCTGTACGCCACACGGGATCCACACGAACACGGGCGTTACGTACCCCAGCAAGCCGGGGGCAGTCACAGCAGGACAGATTGATAGCCCCCTGTCTCTAAGTGGCAGTAGATGCGTCTCGGCGAGTTTATCGAGGGGTTCGAGCGCGACGAGGCCGCCGAGCGCCGCCGCCTGGCAAAGCAGAAGTCCTACGCCATCACGGACCACCTCGAGGAGGTCGAACGTCAGTTCGAGCAGGCCGTCCAGGGTGACACGCTGTACGGGTCGACCGCCCCGGAGATATTCGTCGGCCGTGCCGACTACCCGAACGTCTCGACAGGGTTGCTCTCGCCCATGGATCACGACGCCGACCCGACCGCGTTCGCCACGAGCGGGGAGTGGTACCAGCAGGGACTCGGCATCGACGACGTGCTCCAGCGCCGGACGGGACTGCTGAATTCGGCCCGCACCACACGCGTCGACGCGCCCGGTCGGGCGACAGGCGGCGACACGCCGGGCGTCCACGACGTCTGGGACGGGTTCGTCGGCGTCCAGCGCGAGGTGGCCATCGCCGACCGCCCCGTCGACGTCGAGGTCGGGCTGGACGGGACCCCCGAAATCGACCTCTCCGTCGACGACATCTCGACGCCGACCGGCCCGCGTGCCAGAGCAACCGACGCAACGCTCGTCGAGAACCCTTCGGTTCCCCGACCGGTCGAGAAGACACTTGCGGACGACGACTGGCGCGCAGAGGGGGCAATGACGTATCTCTACGAGCGCGGGTTCGACGTCTACGACATCAACACGATTCTCTCTGCGGGTGCGCTGGGCCGCGGACGGAACCGCCGGCTCGTCCCGACCCGGTGGTCGATAACCGCCGTCGACGACACCGTCGGACAGTTTCTCCGCGGGAAAATCCGGACCGCTCCGGACGTCGACGACGTGCGGGTGTGGTACAACCACTACATCGGCAACGACTACTGGGTGATTCTCGCGCCGGGCAACTGGGAGTTCGAGCTCGTCGAGCTCAAGGCACCGGGAAGCATCTGGAACCCCGAACCGGACGGGAACTACTACCTGGCCGCCGACAGCGAGGGCTACGAGGGCCGTACCGGCTACGTCGACGAGACGGCTGGCGCGTACTACGCGTCGCGGCTCGCTGTCCTCGAATATCTCACAGAACGGGATCGACAGGGAACCTGCCTGGTTATCCGTCACGCAAGCGACGCCTACTGGGCGCCGGTCGGCGTCTGGCAGATCCGCGAAGGGGTCCGACACGCCTTCGAGTCCGAGCCGGCTGTGGCGGAGACGTTCCACGGGGCGATCATCGAACTCGCCGACCGGCTCCCGGTAGGGCTCGCCAGCCTCCGGCGGAAATCCGAACTCGTTGCCGGTGTCCAGTCACAGCTGACCGACTTCTGACAGGACTTCATACGGACTGCTGTGAGTATTTTCGAGCGGTTCGGCAAATATCGTCGTCTCAGCCGCTGACACTGACACTCTGTGCCGGCCCGGCGGTGAGCGACTCGGAGAGTCGCGAGCCTCGGAAGACCTCGTCTTCCGGCGGTGAGGCGAGCGCAGCGAGGCGAGCCTCGGAAGACCTCGTCTTCCGGCGGT
>JAZKTU010000087.1:0-12668 GCA_036625385.1 Halovenus sp.
GCCGGATTCCCGGTGATCCTCTCGGCGTTCGCGACGATCTTCGCCGCGCTCGCGCTCGGGTTCTCCTTCGCAGCCGCTGACGTCGTCGAAAACCTCGTCGCCGGGATCTTCATCGTCAGGGACAAGCCGTTCGAGGTCGGCGACTACATCGAGTGGGGCGGCAACGGCGGGACTGTCCGCGAGATCAACCTCCGCGTGTCGAAGCTCGATACGTGGGACAACGAGCAGGTCACGGTCCCGAACAGCGAACTCGCGAACAACGCCGTCACCAACCCCGTCGCGAACGCGACGCGACGGGTCACGTTCGACTTCGGGATCGAATACGGCGCGAGCATCGAGGACGCTCGATCGATCATCCTCGGGGAAGCAGCCAAAATCGAGGGCGTCCTCGAGGATCCGGAACCGTCCGCGCCCGTCACCGCCCTCGGGGATTCGGCAGTCGTGCTGAACAGCAGGGTCTGGATCGACCCACAGGAGACGGGCGCTGGCGGCGTGAGACACGAACTCGTCGAGAACGTCAAGCGCCAGTTCGACGCGGAGGGTATCGGCATGCCGTACTCGTACACGGAACTCACGGGCTCTATCGAGGTCGAACAGACCGAACACGCCAGCCCCGGTGTCGAATAACGGCGCTCTCCCCGTCTCCGCCCGCTCTTTTTTCGACCGAGCGGGTCTCGCCGTCGTTTTTGCGCTCGCGCTGCCCGCGGGTACGTTATCTGCGATGCCCAGGCCGAGGAGTGTTCCCTGGCGGAATCCGTCGATCAGTCCCTGGAACTCGCGACGACAGCGGACTCATACTGCCGGCTGCACGTTCGTCAAAACATTCCACACCCCGGGATGTCGAATTCGTTCACGGTGGTACAGCCGGGGGGCGGCTCGGCGAGCGGGACTCGCGGTTCAGCCGTCCGCGGCGATGCGCTCTCTCGCCGGTTCCGGCGTCTCTGCTGGCCGTCCGTCGACGGGCGTCCAACTGCGGTCGCCGGCGTAGTGAAACGCCCGGTGCTCCCGCGGATCGACGACAGTCAGCGAGAGCCAGTCGTTGTCCAGCAGCCTGGTCACCTCGTCGTGTTCGGAGAGGATTTCGGTCACCCGTTCGACGGGTGCGTGGATGACCGTCGAGAGACGGAGTGGCTGGTGGTACGGTTCGTCGTCGGCACCCATCAGGGACTGAAGCGGCAGACCGGTCATCAGGTCCCCGCCGTTGCCCTGGTAGACGCCCACGTTCCCGACGGGATTGTGGGTCACCTTCGACCCGCTCCCGTAGACCGCGTTGTCGACCGTCGCGAAGTAGTACTGCGTGTTGATCCACTGCGTGACGACCATCGGCCCGGCCACGATCGCTTCGAGGGCATCGCCGTCCGGATCAGTCCGCCAGTCGTAGGAGTGGAGAAACGAACGGCCGTCCAGGTCGAGTCCGTCGGTAAGCGCCCGCGGCCCGATGACGAACCCCGCGTTCCCGGCCAGTCCCCACTCCGGACGCGTCTCCGCCCAGTCGGCGGCACGGCGCTCGGTCTCGCGGACGCCGGAGTCGGTGTCGCGTCCCATATCGCCGGCACGCTCGGCAGTTGCACCGGCGCGTGCCGCCGCAAGGTCCGCACGGAGCTGTTCGATATCGCGCTCGTGTGTCTCGGGCACGTCGCTTGCGTACAGTTCTACCTCGTCGGTCGTCGTGTTGTGTTCGCCGGCGACGAAGACGGTGTCGTCGGGAACGTCGATCCCGCGGTCACGGAGTTTCGCCCTGACCGCCTCGTCGTTACAGATGGCCGCGAGGACACGGGCGCTCGGCCCGCCGGGATTGCCGGCGCAGGCCCCACAGTCGAGACTGGAATCGAACGGATTGTTCGCCGTCTGACTCGCGTGGCCGGCGAAGACCACGACGCGGGCGAACTGCTTCCATCCCACGAGCTCGAAGGCTGTCGCGGCGTACTCGACTTTCTCTTCGAGCGTGAGTCCCTCGCGGAGGTCGTGGTCGGCGTCCGGGTCGTGATCGACCGTCGGCTCACAGAATTCGTGGTCGTCGGGGACGTGCCGGTCGGTACTGTCGAGGAGGTCGTAGACGCGTGCCGGGAGGAGGGTCCGGGCGGCCAGAGCGGCCCCGTACCCCGCTCCAGCACTCTCGACGAAGCTGAACGCTGTCGCGGCGTTGGACGCGAGCGTCTCCACGACGTCCCTGCCGGCCGCGATAGCGTTCGACCAGCGGTCGTGACGGTCCTGCGCGTGGTCGTGCTCGCCGGTCGGACGGTCGGCGATACGGTGCCTGGCGTCGAGGATGGGCGGGCAGGCGTCGACGGTCACGTCGGCGTCGTACCCCTCGTAGCGCATCGGAATCCCGAAGAAGCCGGCGTAGCCGTGGGTTTCGTAGTCCCCGGTTGCCTCGACGTGGCGGCGGATGATCTCCGAGCGCGTGTCGATACAGAACACGAGCTGTGCGTCCGGTCGGTCGTCCCCGTCGGCGGTCCCGCGAGTGGCACTCGCGTCCGTGACGGCGTCGACCAGTTGCTGGCGGTACGTTGCCTCCCAGGCTGACAACCAGACCTCGGGAAGGGGGACCTGGCCGTCGTCGGTTCCCGCGCTGGGGTCGTCACGGCCCGCGACACCGCCCTCGGTATCGGTCCGGATTCCCTCCGCCACGTCCCCCGGCGGCGCCATCGGGGCGTCGAACAGGTCTGTCAGGGCCAGCCGGACCGCCAGGTAGCCGGGAAGCGTGATCGGGTGAGCCGACTGCCAGGCGTCGCCGTTGGCACTACGCTGTTTGATAAACCCGGTCCAGCCCGGGAGCGCGGCGAGGTGGTGCTCGAAGATCGCCGGCCACTCCCCGTCGGGATGGTCGGCGAGCAACTCCTCGATGGCTGTGACGGGCTCAGCCGGCAGGTCGGCCAGTCGCTCGCGGTCGGGGATCTCGCGGTCGTAGCGGGCCACCGACCGGACGGCGACGTAGAATCCCCGCTCGCGGTCGGGCATCGACCAGTGCGCCTTGCCCTGGTTCAGGAAGGCTGCGAGCCACTTCGTCAGCACCACGTCGACCCGGTCCGTGGCCATCTCACCGTCTCCCCCGGCGGCCTCGCTCCCGGTCGCCTCTTCGCGTTCCCCTGTTTCCATCCGGTCGAGCAGGGTCTCGGGGTCTTCCTCGTAGCCGCGGTCGGCCAGTTCCCGTTCGAGGAGGTCGCCGTCGATCCGTCCGGTCACCCACGCTCGGCGGAACAGGTCGGCGCTCGGGTATCCGTTCGCGGAGAACAACCGTGTGCCTTCGCGGACGGCCTCGTGGAACGGTCGGTCCTCGAACCCGGCGAGCGGGTTGGCAGTCACGAACGCATGGAGCGGCCAGGCCGGGCCGACGGTGTCTGCTGCCCGTTCGATGCTGTCGCGAACGTCGCTCTCAGTACTCATTGTACTCCTCCATCGAGGTCAGCGACGTTCCGGACGCTGGCCGGGTAGCGTTCACGAGTGCCACGTAGAGACGGTCGCTGTCCCGGTAGATACCGGTCTCGATAGCGATGTACGCGACGAGGAATGCGGCGGCCACGACGCCGTGGACGACCGTCAGCTCGGCCGGTGCCGTGACAACGCCCGCCATGACGCCCCTGACAGCGACGTAGACCGCCGCGTACACGGCGATCGCCGGCAGAAAGACCAGCGGTACGGCCCCATACCGGTCGGTCACCGGGAGCGCGCTCTTTTCCAGGACGCTCCGCGTCGCGTGCATCGTCGTCAGCACGACGAGCCCGGTCAGCAGGAGACCGCTGTCGAGGCTGGTCCCCTTGCCAGTGAGGCCGGCGAACAGGGCCCCGCCAGCGAGCGCAGCCAGCGCAGCCACGACCAGTCCGACGGGCCCCGTGCTGGCCGTCGCGTGCGTCGTGTCAGCCGGGCTCGTGTGCTCGACTTCCTCGCCCGCAGAGAGAAACAGGTAGGCCTTGTAGAAGCCGTGGAGCACGAGATGCGTAACAGCCGCCCCGAAGAAGCCGAGGCCAGCCTGCATGATCATAAAACCCATCTGGCCGACCGTCGAGCAGCCCAGCCGAGTTTTGACGTCGACCTGGACCGATTTCAGGAGCTTTCCGAACAGCGCGCTCGCCGCACCGACGAGCACGATTACGAGCATGAAGCTGGCGTCGACGGTGACGACTGGCGCGAAGCGCACCAGGAGAATGCCGCCAGCGTTGACGAAGCCGGCGTGCATCAGTGCCGAGGCCGGCGTCGGCGCTGTCATCGACGAGAGCAACCACGTCTGGAACGGGACGAGGGCCGACTGGACCATCGCGGAAAGCAGGAGTGCACTGGCGGCGAACAACACGACTGTCGACGTGGTCGTCCCGACACCCGATGCCACTCCGGAGACGGTCGTCGCGCCGGTGTGCCACCACAGCGTGACGAGTGCGACCGTGAGCAGCGCGCTACTCGCGAGGAAGTACCGACGCGCCAGCGCGGCTGCAGCCTGCGCCTGGGGCCATCCATCGACGTGACCGATGAGGTCGGCCATCAGGAGGCCCATCGCGAGCCACGCCGTCCCGAACAGGACGAGACTGTCGGCTGCGACCAGCACTATCACGACCAGCGTGAAGGCGAACACGCGCCCGAAGAACCGGTCGAGTGTTCGGCTCCCGGCCATGTAGCGCCGCGAGTAGCTGTGGACGATGCCACTAAAGAACGTGACTGCTGCCCACATCACGCCGGTCAACCCATCGACGGCCACCAGCCCAGCCAGCTCCCAGGTTCCCCCTCGGATCTGCACAGCTAGCATACCGAGGCTCACAACCCACAGGAGCCACACGAGCCGCGTCAGCACCGCTGGCACACGTGATTTCTCCGCCGTCGGCGCTGGAAGCTGTCCTACTGTCACCATCTGGTTTTCTTGTTCCATCGTGTTCCGTCCCCGACCGATCGCTGCAACGACGACACGCGTCGGTCACCGCACCTGCAGCCATCGGTCGTCCTCACCAACAATTACGAACGTTATAGTTATTAAATCTGTTTATGTTACCAGTACGTTCTAAAAAATCTAATTATAGAACATTATGTTCACCATCCGAGGGTCCGTCCAGGACGAGCCGCCCGTCTCCGGGGCGTCCTCTCGGTGGCCAGCGGCATCGCCAGGAACGTCTCCCCGTGCACCGAGGGCACCACCTGCGCTCGCTTGCGCCGGTCACGCCCGTCGTCGCATTCCGACCGAACCGGATACCAAACTGTTCGCGTGAGACGCAGGGAAAACCATATCGTGATAGCGTACCCGGGTACACCATGGAGGAGATAGAGGGGACCGTTCTTTTCGGGGAATCGTTCGAGCCGATCCCTGGTCGGGTCGTTATCGAGGACGGTCGCATCGCGGCTGTCGACGAGGTGACGACGACGTCGACGGATATCATACTGCCGGGGTTCGTCAACGCACACACGCACCTCGGTGACTCCGTCGCGAAAGAAGCCGGTGTCGGGCTCTCCCTCGAGGAAGCGGTCGCACCGCCGGAGAGCCTGAAACACCGCCGACTGGCCGCTGCTGATCGCACTGAACTCGTGACAGCGATGCGCCGGACACTCCGATTCCTGGAGCAAACCGGGACAGTCTCCTGTCTGGATTTCCGTGAGTCGGGGACAGCCGGGGCCCGCGCGCTCCGCGAGGCCGCCCGGCCGGTAGAGATCGACCCCTTTATTTTTGGCAGCGGGGACGCGTCCGTCCTTGACGTCGCCGACGGGTTCGGGGCAAGCGGTGCGAACGACGACGATTTCACCGCACAGCGTGGCGCGGCCCGGGCACGCGACGTCCCCTTCGCCATCCACGCCGGTGAACCGGACCCGACGGACATCGAACCCGCACTCGATCTGGACCCGGACCTGCTCGTCCACATGGTCCACGCCGAACAGGACCACCTCGAACGAGTCGCCGACCGGTCGATTCCGGTTGCGGTCTGTCCGCGTGCAAACACCGTGCTCGGCGTTGGCCGGCCGCCGGTACGAGGCTTGCTCGATCACACGACCGTCGCGCTCGGGACCGACAACGTCATGCTGAACCCACCCTCGATGTTCCGGGAGATGGCGTACACGGCAAAACAGTTCGACGTGACCGCTCGGGAAGTGCTCCGGATGGCGACGACAGCCGGCGCCGAGATTATCGGACTCGACTGCGGGGTCGTCTCCCCCGGCCGCCGGGCAGCGCTCACGGTCCTCGACGGCGACTCGGACAACCTGGCCGGCTCGAGCGACCCGGTACGGGCGGTCGTCCGGCGCGCGACCGCGCTGGATGTCAAACGCGTGGTGGTCTAGTTACCGTTCGGACTCGAACTTGCCGAAAGGTGTCGTCTCGTGGCTCCGGACGAGGACTTCGTCGGCCACGGTGAGTCCCATCTCGAGCAGTGCCTGCGCAACAGGCGTGATCTCGCTATCCGATTCGCCGACCGCTGTCACGAGGAGGTTCTGGTCACCGGTGACCAACTCCTGCACTGACACGACGCCGTCTATCTCCAGTATGCCCGGGATGAGGTCACCCCGTTCGGGGATCGAAGCGGTACAGAACAGCAACATCCGGAGCGGGTAGCCCGACTGCTGGTAGTCTACCTCGGCACTGTATCCTTTGATTACGTCGTCCGATTCGAGCCGCTGGATGCGCTTGCGGACCGTACTGTCGGAGGTGCCCGTTCGCTCCGCAATATCTCCCGACGACATGTTCCGGGCATCCTCCTGTAACGCGTACAGGATGGCTCTGTCCACGTCGTCTATGTTCTCGTCACTCATACCCGTACGTCCGTCGCAAAGATACTTTAGGTTTGTACGTTTTCGGCCACGCTGCCGATATCCGGCATTTCCCGATTGCCGGCTGTCCCATTGTGAACGAATTCGCCACCCCGGGGTGTCGAATATCTGTCCGAACGTACAGCCGACAGTATCACGAGTCTCGAGACTGCCCCGCTCTCCCGAAAGCACGCCCCCGGTCTGTATCGGCTTGTCGCGCGGCTCTGTAGCCGGCTGAACGTCCGGGAGCCACGCCTGTTGGTTGCCGACCTCGGCGCGCCCAACGCCCTCTCGCTTGGCGGGCCTCGTCGCGGTGTCGTCGTCCTCGACAGGGGGTTGCTTTCCCTGCTCACCGCCGACGAACTGGAGGGGATTCTTGCCCACGAACTCGCCCACATGGAGCGGTACGACACGTTCCTCAAGACGCTGTTCGTGACTGCCGGTCGCCTGCTCGTCGGTCTCGTCTCGCTGCCGCTCGCCCCTGTGCTCGTTTTCCTGCTCGGTGTCGACCGGGCGATCGCCTGGTTCACCGGTCGACCGCGACGGCGACGCTTCGGGTTTGCCTCCCGTTTCCAGCTCGGTGCCCAGATCGCTCTCGGTCTGTTCGTCTTTCCGCTGACCCTGCTCCTGCTTGCACACTCCCGGCGCCGGGAGTACGCCGCCGACGAGCGCGCTGTCGACGTGACTGGCAAACCGACTGCTCTTGCCCGGGCGCTCGCGAAGATCCACCGCGCCTCCGCGCCGCGGTCCGGCCTCCTCTCGCTTCTCTACATCCACGGTCGGCGACAGACGCCCCCGCCGTGGCTCTCGACACACCCGCCAGTCGACCGGCGCATCGAACGACTTCTTGCCCGTTCCGGGGCCGAAAGCGGGGGACGCCGCATCGACCGTCTCAGGCCCTGATACTGCCGGCTGTACCGACGTGAAGATATTCGCCCCCGCGGGGGCCGCAATTGCTCACGGGCTTATAGCCGGGAGTATGCGCCGTCAGACGGGCGTCTGACGGGGGATTTTGTGAGAGCACACCAAACAGGGACGCATGACCAGTCTTTCGAGCGTGTACGAAGGCGGGGTCGGGAGCGTCGTGGGTCGCAAGCGCCGCCTCGCCGGCGCGGCGCTTTTCACCCTCGGCGCGGCGCTGGTCGTCGGCTCCATCCCGCTCGCGACGACCGACCTCGCGTCGTGGCTTGGCCTCTCCGTCCTCGAGGCGCGACAGGCCGCCGGCATCACGGCGGGTCTCGGTCTCCCCGCTGTCCTGATCGGTATCTTCACCGTGCTGCCGGCGAGTGGCGCGACCCGCGGGGCCGCGGCCATCGGCGCGAGTCTCGCTGTCCTCGGTGTGGCGCTGTTCGCCTACGCGTACCCGCAACGCTGGGTGTCGGCCGAACCGCAGTTCGCCGTCCTGACGATGGTCGTGTACTCCCTGGGCGCCCTCGTCACGGTCTGGTGTCTGTTCGTCGCCGTCGCGACGTTCAAGACTCGCAATGACCCCGGCGGGACTGCCCGCGTCGAACTCACCGAGGAGGGGACCGTCCGCATCATCAGCGTGGAGTCGTCGCTGCCCAGTTTCGGGAGTGTCGGCCTGTTCGGGAGCGGCCCGGACGGCGATATCGAAACGCAGACCAACGACGACCCCGACGACGAGATGGTCGTTCCCGAAGCGACGGTCTCGGAGACGACGCCCCAGGCGACGTCCTCGGCCACCGACACGCGGCGTGACCGATCCGCCGACGACGGGTGGCAGTCCCGGGACGCCAACGCCAGCCGGTCGGCGCACCCGGCAAACCCGACGAGCGACGGCGGGACGGCGGTTGCGGGTGGTGAGGGTGAGCGGACGCAGATTCCGGCTACACCGGGGCGTGGCACGCCCGACCGGTACTGCGGCAACTGCCGGCACTTCGAGTACGTGCGCGCAGACGGGGAGATCACCCCGTACTGCGGGCTGACACAGACGCTGATGGAGGACATGGACGCCTGCGAGGACTGGCATCCGAACAGCTAACCGGCCATTTAACCACGTTCCGGCACGTATGTTCGGATATGGAGTTCTGTGACGACTGTGGTTCTATGATGAAAACGGACGGCGACACCTGGGTTTGTGACACCTGTGGCAACGAGAAGATCCGCGACGAGGCGACCGAGGACGAGATGGTCACGACGACCGGGCAGCAGGAGACCGAAATCGTCGATATCAGCGACGCGGAGGACCAGGGCCGACCGACGACGACCGCGCAGTGTCCCGAGTGTGACAACGACCAGGCCTACTGGTACATGCAACAGATTCGGGCAGCAGACGAGAGTGAGACGCGGTTTTTCGTCTGCACGGAGTGCGAGCACAAGTGGCGTGAGGACGACCACTGATGACGGCCCCGTCACCGCCGGGAGTGCCCGAGGTGACGCTGCGCGAGGAGGGGTGGGAACCCGTCGAGGAGTCGGTGGAGACGCTGTTCGAGTCGCCGACGATGCGCATCCGTGGCGCGACGCTTCGCTACGACGACGTGCGGACCCGCGAGGCGTTACGGGAGGCGACCGACGGTGCGCTCGACGTGCCGGTGCGTTTCTTCGCGGCGACGGCGCTAGGGTTCGAGCCGTCGCCACCACCCGGGGTATCGCCGACGATGTTCGCGCCGACGCTCCGGACGGAGGCACGGCGGGCGTTCGCGAAGCGACTCCGGGACCGCGGGCTCCGAAACGTCGAGAAGCAGGGGTCCGAACGGGTGCGAGTCGGTCGACGCACGCGCGCGAGATTCAGTGCCTTCGCCGCGGAGCAACCACTCGAGGGCCTCGGGGCCGGGACGCTCCCCCTCGAATGCTGGGTCGGCGTCTGGACTGACGGCAGTGAGGTCCGTGTGGTGACCGGCGGCTACCCCGCTGTCCAGCTGAGCACACACCTCGATATCGGGGCGGACGTCCCCGCTCTCACCCGCTCACAGGGGGCCGCCCGCGAGGAGTTTTTCTCCCTGGCTCGTGCGGTCGAGTGATTCCACGGTCCGCCCGACCTGTGGACGACGAGCGCTCGTCAGCTCATGGACGACGAGCGATAGTCAGATAGCCGGTGTGGCCAACGCCGGCCGTCGAGGGGCGCGACCCCCGCCGGTCGAAGTCCATCTCGCGCTGGATTGTCTCTCTGGTTTCGATGTCGACCAGACCGGCTTCACGGGCAGCTGTGACCGTCTCGCGGGTGGACTCCACGAAGGGTGCGTAGGCGGCGACGTACCCCCCGGAGACGAGCAGGTCCGGCGCGGCTGCAACCACTTCGGGTGCGTCCGCCGTATCGAGCGTGACGACGTCGAGGCCGGCGTGTTCGTCGAGGTGGTCGGTCACGTCGCCGGTCCGGACGTCGACGCGCTCCATGACGCTGGCGGTCCCGACGTTCGACCGGGCAACTTCGGCGAACTCGTCGTCGACTTCGTAGGTCGTCACCGTCGCTCCTGTCCGGGCAAGCGCGATGGCGAGAATACCGGTCCCGGTCCCGGCGTCGAGCACCCGGTCGCCCCGTGCGGCGCCGGTGAGACCCAGAACGAGGCCGACGTCCCGGGGCATCATCGGCGCACCGGTGCGGTCGAGGTGGTGAAACAGGTCCGGCAGGCGGAGTTTTCGGGCGACGAACTCTGTTCCGAGGTGGGTTTCCACGGTCGTCCCGGGTTCGACGTCCTCGGGGACCTCGAGGATGCCGAGGTCGGTTTCGAGACGCTCGCCCGGGGAGAGCAGATACTCCCTGTCCTCGTGAACGAAAAGCAGCGCCACTATTCGAGCCGTTCGACCGCAGCCGCGAGGTCGCCCTCTGTCGCCTCGAGTGCCTCGCGTGCGGCGGTCTCGTCGACGCCCGTACGCTGGGCGACGAGGTCGATGTCGTCCTGCGGGATCCCGCCTTCGTCCTCGCTTCCGGTGTCGTCGCCGCCTTCGAGAGCCGCGTCGGTGCGCTCGCGGCTCTCCGGTGACCCGACGATGTTGTACGTCTGCTGTCCCTGTGCGTCCATCCGCTGTACGTCCGCGTCTGTGAACACGAGTTCCTCGTCGGGCGTCCGGATGATGACCTCCTCGGCGTCGAGTTCGTCGACGTCGATCCCCATCTGTTCCATCATCTGTTGCATCTTGCTCGGGTCCAGTCCGCCGCCGCCGCCTCTTCCAAACATACTCCTCTTTCTCGCCTCGCCATCAAAAGGGCTACGCTGCCAGTCTCACTCCGGGCTGTCCCGCACCTTCACGGCCATGCCCGTCTCGAACGCGAGCATCCCACGACCCGACAGTTCTGCCCGACCGACAGCAAGCAACTCGCCGTCCGTGTGCTCGACCAGCACGTCGTCGCGTGGACGGATGACCTCGTCGGCGTCGGTGACGAACTTCGCGAAGGCGTTGCGCCCCTCCCTGACGTACGGCCGGCTCTCCGAGCCGACGACGACGGTGTACCCCACACCCTCCGTGGCCTGGAGCCGTCTGCCCCCGTGCATCGACAGCCGGAACCGACCGTCGGTCTCGTAGGTCCCGACCCGCTCGCCGGCAACCCGGATCTGCCGGGGCCGACCCGAACTCGTCCGGGTCATCGACACCGCCTCGTTGTGGGGCAGGAGCGCCCCACCCGCCCCCGACCCGAACTGGTACTCCGCGACGGTCCGGAGCGTCGTGATGTCTTCTGTCACTACGTACCCACCGGGGAGCGGGCGTCAAAACAGTCCCGGTTGGCTCTGTTGAAACCCTCGGGAAGTGATATCCCTCGGTCGCTGTGCTGCGCACAGGGTGTAAATTCAGCAGGCAGTTTCCGGTGACTCTCCGGAAATCCACTCATTGCTCTTGCCTAGTCTGGTGAACAGGTATCAAGTGTGTGGTACTGTCACCGATTGGCGTGCAAGACAGAGGGGGCGCAATCCAGCACACCGATCCTCCACAATTCGACATTCACCGTGAGGTGGGGTAAGGCAGGGGGCTCGTCGTGTGAATGCGTAGGCAAATCGAATAATGGCAGCAACTCGGCTGGCGTAGAACTCAGGGAGTCACCACGCTGTCTCCCCTGGTCAATAGAGCACCACAATCCTGCGAGTCGCGTCGTTTATAAAGATGCTCTAATAGTGAGGTTCTGCAGCATACATCGAAGCAACGTTGTTTGATTTATCCACGGTTCATGATAACGCTTAACAATTAAAAATTATTTAACATGGTTGATCACGTAGTTCAAGGACACCTGACAAGAGGGCTCTGAACGGACGGGGTCTGACTTGTTGGGGCGAGGAGGTGAGACGACGATTCGACATCGCGGATACCCGGATCGAATCATCGAGTATCGGCAGAGAGCCAGACACAACCATCACTAATGACAGATCCACAGGACACAGAACCGGACGACGACCTCCCGTTCAATCGACGAGAGGTCCTCAAGACAATCGGCGGCGCTGGCACTATCGGTGCCTTCGGAACTGGAACAGCAACCGGACAGCCATCGAAGGACTTCGTCGTCGGTACAACCCACGGACGGGCCGATATCGCGAAACAGAAGGCCAACTCGGTCAAACACAAAATGGATTTCGGACCAGAGATCGGCGAGGCTGTTGCCGGCCGCTGGCCCGAAGAGGCGCTTAAAGGACTCAAAAATAATCCGCACGTACGCTACATAGAGGAAGACAAGCCTGGCGAACGCCACGTCCAGACTCTTCCCTGGGGCGTCGATCGTATCGATGCCGAAGTCGCACATGCCAATGGTGACACTGCAAGTGGGGTCGACGTCGCTATAATCGACAGTGGAATTGATAGCGATCACGATGATCTAGAGGCTAATCTCGGGACCGGCCACGCTCCGGCAAAATGTAGCGATTGTTGTAGCGGTTGTGACGAGGAATGGGAGGATACGGATGGCCACGGAACGGCGGTCGCTGGCATCGTCGGGGCCATCGACAACACCAGCGACGTCGTCGGTGTCGGCCCCGATATCACCCTTCACGCAATAAAAGACGGTGATG
>JAZKTU010000088.1:0-12617 GCA_036625385.1 Halovenus sp.
TCAACTTCTTCAGCGATTTCTGCGGCAGAATAATTTCGTGCATCTTTCTGTAGTAGATAGAGAATAGTCATATCGACTTCATCCAGGTTGTGGGGGGGCATATCCGAACGGACTCACCAGCCGGGGATAATTCTTTTTACGTTGCGTTGAAATACGATCTACTCAGCCGAGACCACCGGTTCAGACATGCGGTTCCGGCATCAGGTCCTCGAACTCCCTGGCAGCGAGCCAGTCACAGAGCTTGACAAGCTGCTCGGACGCTGCCTCGAACATTCGCTCCCCCTTCCCGGCAGTGGCGTCCGTCTGGTCACCGAGCACACCGTTTGCCGTGTTGTCTACTGCATCGTAAAACGTGCGAGCACCGTGTACTCTTGCTCCCTCGCCGTTCTCCCAGTCGACTAACCCGTTATCCCTGGCAGCTTCGAGCCGGTCGTTGTGGACGAGTTCACCGGCGAGATACTGTATCATCGCCGTCTCTTTGGGCCCGCCGTGCGGACCGTTCTGCTCGAACAGGTCGTCGACGAGCTCTCGAATGCTCTCGTTCCACATCCATTCCACTGCATACAGAACCTCCTCGTCCCGGAGCCGCCGGCCGACTTCCCGCAGATGCTCGACGTTCCCGCCGTGGGCGTTCACGTAGACGACCCGGGCGATGCCGTGATACGCCAGGTTCCGCGTGAGCGATTCGACGTAGTCCCGAAAGACAGGGGCGTCGACCCACATCGTGCCGTGGAACTGCCGGTGGTGGGGGCTCACCCCGATATTGACCGTCGGGGTACAGAGGTAGCCGGTTCGGTCGGCAGCCTCCCGTGCGAAGGCCTCCGCGATCAGGTGGTCTGTCGCTACTGGGAGATGCGGGCCGTGCTGTTCTGTCGACCCCAGCGGGACCAGCGCCAGCGACTCCTCTGTGAAGTACGGTTCCAGATCCGGCCAGGCCTCGTCTCCGAGATACATGCGCGACACGAGGCCCGCGAGCCCCATCAATACTCCTCCTCCGTTGCGTAGCCTCCTGTCGACCGCCCATCTTTTTCCCGCTCGGGTGCTGGCGGCACCACCCGCGGCAAAAACATGGATGAAAAAATGCCTCGCTTCGCTCGGCTTTACTGCTCGTTCAACCAGACCAGCAGCCCCTTCTGTGCGTGGAGTCTGTTCTCGGCCTGGTCCCACACGACGGCGTTGTCGCTTTCGAGTACGTCATCGGTGATCTCCTCGCCGCGGTGGGCCGGCAGGCAGTGCATTACTTTCCGGTCCCCGACGAGGTCGCTGGTGAGCTGGAACCCCTCGAAGTCCCGGAGCTTCCGGTCGCGTTCGTTCTCCTGTCCCATGCTGACCCACACGTCGGTGTAGACGACGTCGGTGTCTTCGATGGCCGCCTCGGGGTCGGTCGTCTCCTCGGGTGTGCCCCCGAGGCCGCGGGCGCGCTTTCGCACGCCGTCGTCGATTTCGTACCCTTCGGGTGTTGCGACCGTCAGGTCGATGTCGGTCATCGCTGCCCCGAGCACGAACGACTGGCAGACGTTGTTGCCGTCGCCGACCCACGCGACGTCGACGTCGAGGGTACCGAACTCCTGGCGGATGGTCAGCAGGTCCGCGAGCGTCTGGCAGGGGTGGGCCCTGTCGGTGAGCCCGTTGATCACCGGGACGGTGGCAAACTCCGCGAGTTCGACGACGTCCGCGTGGTCGAACACCCGTGCCATGATAAAATCGACGTACCGGGAGACGGCGCGCGCAGTATCCCGGATCGGCTCCCCGTGCCCGAGGTGGATGTCGTCCGGCCCGAGGAAGATGGCGTGGCCTCCGAGCTGTGTCATCCCGGTCTCGAAGGAGACGCGGGTTCGCGTCGAGGGCTTCTCGAATATCATCGCGAGCGTCTGGTTTTCGAGCGGTTCCCCGGTACCGCTGTGCGCTGCCGCCCGGTCGAGGACGGCGCGTAACTCCTCTCGCGTGAGGTCGTCGATATCGACGAGTGTCATGACTCCTCCAGCAGGCGTTCGGTCGCGTCCTCGAGGACGCCGATCGCTCTGTCGTACTCCGCCAGTTCGAGCCGTTCGTCGGGTGCGTGGTCGAGGTCCGAGTTGCCCGGCCCGTAGCTGACGATATCACAGTCCCAGTGCTCGGCGAAGACGTTCATGTCGCTCGTCCCGGTCTTGCGCAGCAGGCGCGGCTCGCCCCCACGGCGCCGGATGGCCGCACGAAACGCCGCCGCGACCGGCGTCCGTGGACTCTCCATCACTGGCTCGACGCGGTCGTGCCAGTTGACCGTCCCGCCCTCGAGGTGACCGTCGGCAATCTCGCGGACCTCGTCCGCGGTAAACGCCGGTGGTACCCGCAACTGGACGTCCATCGTCGCTTCGACGGAGAGCCCGTCCGAGGAGACGCCGCCGTCGAACTCGATGGGTTTGCAGGTGACGCGCTCGAACACCGGCACCCACTCGTCGTGCTCGAACTCCGCCTCGACCCGGTTCCACCACCCCATCGCGTCCTGAATCGCGTTGTTCTCCGGGCGCGAGGAGTGGCCGGACTCGGAGGTGTGGACGTAGGTCCCCCCGAGCAGGCCACGGTAGCCCAGCGTGATCCCGTTCCATCCCGAGGGCTCGCCGTTGATCACAACGTCCGGCTCCCCGTCGCGCTCGCCGACGACGTGGCGGCTCCCGCGGGAGTCGACCTCTTCGCCGACGACGCCGAGGAAGCTCGCGCCCGTCCGTACGGCGGCGACAGCCATCGACGCCAGCGCGCCCTTCGCGTCGACGCTGCCCCGACCCCAGAGGACGTCCGTGCCCGACTCGTCTTCCTCGACCCGGACGGGGATGTCCCCTGGGACGGTGTCGATATGCGAGGTCAGCATGACACGGTCGTTGCCCGGCGCGCGGACGTTTCCGACGTCGTCGACCCAGGCTTCGCGACCGTGATTCTGGAAGAAGGTCGCGAGCTGGCGGGCACAGGGCGTTTCGTTGCCCGTCACCGACGGGATGCGGACGAGTTTGACGAGCAACTCACGGGCCTCCTCGAACCGGTCGAGGTCGCTGCCGTCGAGGTCGGCACTCATCCGACCACCTCCGTCATCGCGTCGACGACGCGGTCGGCGTGGCGTTCGTCGATCGTCAGCGGAGGCAACAGCCGGACGACTGTCCGTCCGGCTGGCAGGGCGAGGATGCCGTGCTCCATGGCCAGCTCGCGCAGATAGCGGTTTGCCCCGCGTTTCACTTCGATGCCGATCATCAGCCCTTCGCCGCGTACCTCCCGCACGTCGCCGCCAATCGCCGCCGCGAGTTCCTCGCGCAGATACGCCCCCACGTCGGCTGCGTGGGCGGGAATCTCCGCGTCAACGATGGTCGAGACTGTCGCCTCGGCAGCCGCGGAGATCACGGGCCCGCCGCTGAACGTCGAGGCGTGGGAGCCAAAGTCCTCGGCGATCCAGTCCCGACACAGCGTCGCCCCGACGGGGAGGCCGTTGCCCAGCCCCTTCGCGGCAGTGATCATGTCGGGGACGACGTCGGCCCACTCCGCCGCCCACAGCGTCCCGGTCCGGCCGAGCCCGGTCTGCACTTCGTCGAAGACGAGCGCTGCGCCGTGCTGTGCGGTGTGGACACGCATGGCCTGCAGGAACTCCTTTGTCGGTGGGTTGATCCCCCCCTCCCCCTGGATGGGCTCGACGATGACTGCCGCCGTCTCGTCGTCGACCGCCTCCGCGACGGCGTTCGGGTCGCCGTAGGGGATGAACTCCACGTCACCGATGAGCGGCTCGTAGGGTTTCTTGTACTTGTCCTTCCAGGTTGTCGATAGCGCGCCCATCGTCCGACCGTGAAAGCCCTGCATCGTGGCGATGATCTTCGACTCCCCGGTCGCCGAACGGGCGAACTTCAGGGCGGCCTCGTTGGCCTCCGTCCCGGAGTTACAGAGCCACACTTTGTCGACGGTCCGGGGCGCAGTCTCGGCGAGCAACTCGTACAGCCGGGTGCGGACGGGGACAGGATAGGACGCCTGGACGTAGGTCAGCCGCGAGAGCTGGTCGCGGACCGCTTCCTGGACCGCCTCGTGGCCGTGTCCCAGCGGAACGCAGGCGTAGCTCGCTCCCATGTCGAGATACTCGGTCCCGCTGTCGTCGTAGACAAAGGGGCCCTCCCCCTCGACGATCCGGATCGGCTTCTCGTTGAAGACGAATCCGCTCACGCGTGCTCACCTCCGTCGAGAGTAACAGCTGCCTGTGTGATGTGTGTTCCGCTGCCCTCGAGGGCACTGGTCACGGGGTCGTCGGCGTTGGCGTTCGCGACGATGGCGCGGTCGGCACCGGCTCCGAGTCCTTCCTCGATCGCCATGACTTTCCGTTCCATGAAGCCCTCGGCGGCGTCCTCGAGACGGTCCCAGTCTGTCGGCGTCTCGATGGTTTCGATGAGTGTCGACCCGTCGTCGGGGTCTTCGAGGATTCCGGGCACGTCCGTCAGGAGGACGAGCGTCGCCCCGAGCCCCCCCGCGATGGCAGCCGCCGAGCGGTCGGCGTCGGTGTTGACGGGTGTGATGTTCGACTCGTCGTCCGCCCCGGCCATCGGCGGGCTGACGACCGGGACGTATCCGTCGCCGAGCAGCGTTTCGAGCAGGGCGGTGTTGACCGCCTCGATGCTGCCCGAGTGGTCGCCCCGGCGTATCTTTCGCTTGCCGTCCTCGACGACCCGCACCGCGGATTTGCGGGGGCCGTGGAGGAGTTTCCCGTCGACACCGGAGAGCCCGACGGCGTCGATACCCTCGTTCTGGAGGGCGGTGACCATGTCCGTGTTCACCAGCCCCGGCATCGCCATCTTGAACACGTCCATCGTCTCCGCGTCGGTGAACCGGCCAACGACGCCCGACGGCGTCTCGACGTACTCCGGTTCGATTCCGAGGCGCTCGAGCGTGTCGTCGACGGCAGTCGACCCGCCGTGGGTCAGGACGACGTCGCGTCCATCGGCGAGCGATGCGACATCCGCAAGCGCCCCCGCGGGGTCGACCGCGCGAGCGCCGCCTACTTTGATAACTACTGTCATGAAATCACATCTACGGTGCACCGACCGGGTGCAGCCCCTGGAATTCGAGTCCCGCCGTCTCGTCGAGACCGAGCGCGACGTTCGCGGCGTGGACGGCCTGCCCAGCCGACCCCTTCATCATGTTGTCGATAGCTGCGAAGGCCACGATGCGTTCGTTCCCGGGGTCGCGCTCGAAGCCGACCTCGGCGCGGTTCGTTCCGGCGACGGCTTTCGGTTCCGGGTAGCGATACACCCCGCCGCCCCCGGCGACCAGCTCGACGAACGGTTCCGACTCGTAGGCGCCACGGTACGCGCCCCAGAGCTCACCCTTCGAGACGGGGCCGTCGGGGAAGATGTGACAGGTCGCGGACGCGCCACGGATCATGTCGACCGCGTGGACGGTGAAAGCGACGTCGATACCGAGGAACTGCTCGACCTCGGCCTCGTGTCTGTGGCCCGTCGGCGCGTACGGACGGACCACCCCCGAGCGCTCGGGATGGGCCGAGGCCTCCCCGCCGCCGGCCCCCCCCTCGCTCGAGCCGACCTTCACGTCGACGACGACCCGTTCGTCGCCCGTCAGGATCCCCTCCTCGAACAGCGGCAACAGCCCGAGAATCGTCGCCGTGGCGTTGCAGCCACCCGAGGCGATCAGGTCCGCGCCGGCCAGCTCCTCGCGGTTCAACTCGGGTAGCGCGTAGACCGACTCGGCGAGCAGTTCCGGCCGGGTGTGTCCGTCGTACCACTCCTCGTACTGGTCGGGGCTGTCGAGCCTGAAATCCGCCGAGAGGTCGACGACCGTCTCCGCCGCGTCACGGAACCGGTCGATGTGCTCCATCGAGACGCCATGGGGGGTCGCCGCGAACAACACGTCGACCGACGCCAGGTCCTCGGGGCTCGAGAAGCGGACGTCGAGATGGCGCAGGTTCGGATGGGCGTGCCCGACTGTCTTGTTTTGCTTCGAGCGACTCGTCGCCTGCACGATCTCGAAGTCGGGGTGCCCGTCGAGGAGACGCAGCAGTTCGCCGCCCGTGAACCCGCTCGCTCCGACGACGCTCGTGGTGAGCGTCACGCTTCCCCCTCTACCGTCTCTGCCCCAGCCCGCTGTTCGAGCCAGTCGACGACCCGCGCGGGAACGTCCACGTCGGTCGCGTCGTTCAGCGCCTTGAATTCGACCGTGTGATTGACCTCGTGGACGGTGTAGCCCGCTGTGTCGACGCCGGTTTCTCGCTCCCCGCTCGACCCGGAGGCGCGTCGCGTCCCGCCAACCTCCATCAGGTCCACGCCGAGCAGGCCGCCGCCGACCGCCTCGCTCGCGCGGGCGACCAGGTCGCGGGCCTCCGCATCCAGGTCGAACCCCGCGGTCTCGGCGCCCTTTGCGGCGTTCGTGAGCCAGTGGTCGGAGCTCCGAACCATCGCGGCGACGGGGTCGCCATCGGTGGCGACGACCCGGATGTCGCGGCCGGGCTTGTCGACGAACTCCTGGATGTAAAACACCTTGTGCTCGTAGTGACCGAGCGTCTCCTTGTGTTCGAGGATCGCCTCCGCCGCGGTACGGGAGTCGATCTTCGCCATCAGGCGTCCCCACGAACCGATGACCGGTTTCAGGACGCACGGGTAGCCGAAGTCCTCGATAATCTCGAGTGCCGTGTCCTTCGTGAACGCGACTTCGGTCGTCGGCGTCGGGACGCCCGCCGCCGACAGCGCGAGGCTGTTCTCGACCTTGTCGGCACACACCCGGGCAGTCTCGGCGCTGTTGACGACCGGCACCCCGTAGGCGTCGGCAAAGCGGGTCGCATACCGACTTCGGCTGGTCGCGAGACACCGGTCGACGAGGATGTCGATGCCTGCGAACCCGGCCGGCGGCTCCGCGAGCCCGAACCGGGCTCTCCGGACGTCTATCTTCTCGACCGTATGGTCTCGCTCCCGCAACTCCTCGAGGAGGAGCTTCTCGTCTTTTCTGATGCGCGAGTAGAGCAGCCCGATCTTCATTGTAGGCTCCCGGCCTGCCGGCTCCCGCCGGCGATAGCCACGTTACTCACCCCAGTCCTCTTCGAGTTCGGGCGCCGTGTCGAGTTCGACGGGGTCGGTCCCGAGGATCTCGAGTTCCGCACCGCAGGTGGCACAGTCGACAATCTCTCCGACCTCGATGTCCGCGTGCAGGGAGACCTCGGCCCCACACTCGATGCAGTCTGCCATTGTACCCGTCTCTCGCGTGGCTATCTACTTAAACCCTTCGGAACTATCAGATTAGTTTTCTGTGCAAAATATACTCTAACGACTCACAAAGCGACTTTTCCGCATTTTTAGATTTTTATATCAGTAATTTATTATATTCCCTCGCGGGGCCGGGCTCGTCCGGTGGGGTTTTGGCGGGGCGTGTCCCCCGGCGTCCTCGGCCCCCGTCACTCTGCCGGCTGGCGGCTCACACATAGCTCGCTACCTCCGCGTCGAGTCGCTCCTGTGCCGCCGTGAGGGCGTCCCGGCGGGCCTGGACCGTCCCTCGGCTGCTGTCGAGTCGACTCTCGGCCCGGTCGAGTGACTCGTCCAGAGCCGTGGGTGCCGGTCCCCCGCGCGAGTCGCGGTCCGCGACGCTCGCGGCGGGGTCGAGTGCCCGCTCGACCGCCTCCGGGTCGACCGACGCCGAGAGGGGTTCGCCGCGTATCTCCCGGCTCGCCTCGTCGAGCGCCGCCACGTCCGGCGTCGCCGAGCGATCCCCCGCGCGGGCGACAACCTCGTGTGCCGTCCGGAAGGGGACGCCCGCTGCGGCGAGCAGGTCCGCGACGCCCGTCGCCGTGGTAAAGCCCTCGGCAGCCGCCGCTGCGAGTCTCTCCGCGGGCCAGTCGGCGGTCGTCACCGCACCCGCCGCGACGTCCGTCGCCGCGGTTGCCGAGTCGATGGCGTCCCACGCGTGTCGGCTGGCCCGCTGGAGGTCGCGGTTGTACGCCCGGGGCAACCCCTTGAGCGTGGTCAGGAGTCCCTGGAGCCCCGCGGTGGCGTCCCCGGTCCGCCCGCGGACGAGTTCGAGCGTATCCGGGTTCTTCTTCTGTGGCATGATCGAGGAGGTCGAGGCGTATTCGTCGGCCAACTCGACGTGACCCCTGCTGGCGAAAACGATGAGATCCTCCGCCAGCCCCGACAGGGTGGTCCCGAGTCCCGCAACGGCTGCCGTGGTTTCGACGAGAAAGTCCCGTGCGGAGACCGCGTCGGTCGCGTTCTCGACGACTCCCTCGAACCCGAGCAGGTCCGCGGTCCGCTCCCGGTCGACGTCGAACGGGGTTCCCGCGAACGCAGCTGCGCCCAGCGGCGACTGGTTGACCCGTCCGTACGCATCGAGCAACCGCGCCGTATCCCGCGCGAGCGCCCCTTCGTACGAGCACAGCCAGTGCGCGACCGTCGTCGGCTGTGCGGGCTGGAGATGCGTGTAGCCCGGCATCACCGTCCCGGTGTGGTCGGCGGCGCTTGCGAGGAACGCCTCGCGGGCTTCGAGGACCGTCTCTGCCGTCGTGAGCAGGTCCGACCGCAGGCGGTACCGGAGACAGGCCGCAACCTCGTCGTTGCGCGACCGGGCGGTATGCATCCGCCCGCCATCGGGGCCGACACGCTCGATGACCGCTGTCTCGATTGCCTCGTGGACGTCCTCGCCTGCGGGCAACTCGCCGTGGCCAGCCGCCTCGATGTCGGCAAGCGCCCGGAGGATAGCACCGGCGTCCTCCGCATCGACGATGCCCTGTTCGGCGAGCATCACGACGTGTGCACGGTCGACGGCGAGGTCGGCTGCGAAGATCCGCTCGTCGGCAGCGAGCGAGGACATGAACTGCCGGGCAGGGCCGCCGCTGAACCGGTCGCGCCGGACGACACCCTCCTCGCCGTCGGTCCCGCCGTCGTGCTCGCCGTCGTCGGTCATCTCACTCGGCCCCGTCCCCGGTCCGGGCGTTCTCGATCGCGCGGTTCGCCAGCCGGGACTGGAACCCGTGGTACTTCGCGACCCCGGTGGCGTCCTCCTGAGTAATCCCGCCGGTCACGTCCTCCTCGTCGAAGGAGGCCGCACTCTCGCTGTACACCGCGTAGTCACTCTCGCGGGCGACCGGTCGGCAGTGTCCCCCCTCGAGTTTCACGGTCACGCTTCCGGTGACACGCGCCTGGGTACTCGCGATGAAGCCTTCGAGCGCGTCGACCAGCGGCGCGTCGACCAGCCCCTGGTACCCCTTCTGTGCCCACTGCTGGTCGACTTGCTGTTTGAACTGGCGCTCCTCCTGTGTCAGGACGAGCTGTTCGAGCGCCTCGTGGGCGGTCAGCAGTACTGTGGCTGCCGGGTGTTCGTAGTTCTCTCTCACTTTGAGCCCGAGCATCCGGTCTTCCATCATATCCGTGCGGCCAACGCCGTGTGTGCCGGCGCGTTCGTTGAGCGCCTCGACGAGCGCCACCGGCTCGATGGGTTCGCCGTCCAGTGCCACCGGCTCGCCGTCGACGAACTCGATCTCGACGAGTTCGGCTGCCTTGCCACTGGGGTTTTCCGTCCAGTCGTAGATGTCGTCAGCCGGGAGCGTCGACGGGTCTTCCAGTTCCGACCCCTCGATGGAGCGACTCCAGAGGTTCGTGTCGATGCTGTACCGTCCCTCGGCGCCGCCCTCGACGGGCAGGCCGCGCTCCTCGGCGTAGTCCTGTTCCCACTCGCGCGTCAGGCCGAGTTCGCGGACCGGCGCGACGACGTCGAGCTCCGAGTCGCGCCAGACGGCCTCGAACCGGAGCTGGTCGTTGCCTTTCCCGGTACAGCCGTGGGCAAGCGCGGCGCAGTCGCGCTCGCGGGCCACGTCGAGGATCGCCGCGGCGATGACCGGCCGGGCGAGTGCTGTCCCGAGCGGGTAGCCCTGGTAGGTGGCGTTTGCCTTCACCGACCGCAGGCACAGTTCGGCGAACTCCGTCCGGGCGTCGACAACGTGGTGTTCGACGTCGAGCGCGTCGGCGGTCTCCTCGGCTTCGTCGAACTCCTTTGCCGGCTGGCCGACGTCGACCGTGACGCCGATGACTTCGTCGTAGCCGTACTCCTCTTCGAGCAGCGGGACGCAGACCGTCGTGTCGAGCCCGCCCGAGAAGGCGAGCGCGACGCGGTTCGTTTGTGGCATGTGTTGTGTGTCTGTCGGGTGTGTGGTGTCCGCCCCGGAACCCGACGGTGGGCGGCAGTTTCGGTGCAGTACGTGAGGAAGGGGGTAGTATCGGGCCTAACGGCCCGGTCGTCGTCGGAAAACGAGTCGGGGCACGGACCCGGGAGTGGCGACAGCCGCCGTTCCGGCGCGGGTCCGTGTCATATGCTTCTGTGTAGTCACAGGGCTGTACTAATATCTTCCGAGACCGGACCGGCTCTGTGACCGTCTCACACGCAACACTGCTCTCTCATCCCCCGGGCGACGGCCGGTCTCCATCTTTCACCCGGCCGGGCTTCCCCGGCGGTTACTGTCCCGGGTCGTTCCCGGTTCCGTTGGCGGGTCGCTCGTCCGGTGGCCCCGCCTGCTCCTGCCGGTCCGGCACGTCGACCGGTCGGCGGTCAGTCGGCGTCTGTCCGACGCCGGGGCCGGCGATTTTCCGTGCTACCTCGGCCACTTCGGATCCGGCGAGTTCGTCAGCGCTCTCGCGTTCGCCGTCTGTGCCGAAAGCCCCGCGACCTGTGCACGGTAGGTCCCCTCGTTGATCTCGCCCGCCGCGCGGCGCTCGTCCAGCCGGGCGTCCCGCTCCTCGATGGCGGCGAAGCCCTGCCACTCGAACCGGACCGTCACCTCGCCGAGTTCCGTGTCGGGCTGGCTGCGTTCTCGGTCGTCACGGAGAACGACTCCGCAGCTGTCTCCCGGTTTGTCGCAGCGGCTCCGACGCCTGCGACAAGCAGGACTAGCACCGCACACAAGACGACCAACCCTCGACCCGCTTGTATAGCCTGATTTTGGCCGGATACGTGATATGTGTTGTTGCCCCCGCCCGGTGTCGCTGCACGTCGTTTACCCGTTCCGTGGATGCATCCCCCGCGAGGGCCAGAAGCTCTTTTACTGGCCGGCGGGAACCGACAGTCATGCGTGGTGAAATCGATGTCGAGACCCTCCTAAAAATCATCCTGCTACTGGTCGTGGTCTGGCTAGTGCTCGAGATCATCGAGGCGTTCCTCGGCGTGCTGGGTGCACTGCTGGCCCCGCTTTCCGGCATCCTCGGACTCGTCGTCATCGTGTTGATCCTGCTCTGGTTGCTTGATTACATCTGATACGGATTGTTGTGATTCGTTACCGCGACGTTGAGACAGTGTGGTGGTGTCAGACTCCCAGACGCCGATACTCGGGCGGCACTGCCGAACAGAGTCACAACAATCCGTATGAGAGGCTCTGTCGTACTCCTCACAGTGGTTGTTGCGAGTATTTTCGCGACCGGGTTCCGTATTTCCGTGTTTCAGAGCGTGAATCCCGCCTTCTGTACCGCCATGGCGGAAAGAGTCCCAACAGCCACTATCAATCGGTGATGAGTTCGGTAACCGTGCCACATAGAGGGCGCATTTCTTGCACGAAACTTCCTTGGATCCTTCGAGAATTGAACCAGAGTGGTAGTTAAACTTATTTATATGTCAATATATGGGTTCGAATTGACCGACTGCAACCGGAGCTAGCCATCTTATCACCTATAAGTGACATTATTACTCATACTTTCATTGAGTGGGAACTCGACTTGCGAATAAGTATTCTTCGCGTTTCTGTTCTAGTAGAGATGTACCGAAGACACATTCTCGTTACAGGGCTGGCCGTTGCCGGAACTCTTGCTGGGTGTACGGGGGATGACGATGACACTGATGGGGCTGATGACACCGGGGACGGCACAAGTGAATCGACTGGCGTTGAAACATATTCTGGGGAATGGTCGGGTTCGATAGGCGGGGAATCCTACAGCGGCGTGTGGCAATTTGAAGCAAACTTCGATGAAGGGACCGTGGAAGGATGGTTTGAGGGTGATGGTGAGGGCGATATACGGGGAACGGTTTCCCGTGGAGAGATCGATGCCCAGGGAGGAGCTGCCTTCGGAACTGTCGAATGGTCAGGTGAGTTTTCATCCGACGGTCGAGAGATATCCGGCACCTGGGAACTCGCTGAGGATATGCCCACCAGTTCCGGTACGTGGAGTGGTTCTGTGGGTGAGCTAGAAGATGGGGACACTGATGGGGCTGACGACACCGGGGACACTGGTGGGGCTGACGACACCGGGGACGATACAAGTGAATCGACTGGCGTTGAAACATATTCTGGGGAATGGTCGGGTTCGATAGGCGGGGAATCCTACAGCGGCGTGTGGCAATTTGAAGCAAACTTCGATGAAGGGACCGTGGAAGGATGGTTTGAGGGTGATGGTGAGGGCGATATACGGGGAACGGTTTCCCGTGGAGAGATCGATGCCCAGGGAGGAGCTGCCTTCGGAACTGTCGAATGGTCAGGTGAGTTTTCATCCGACGGTCGAGAGATATCCGGCACCTGGGAACTCGCTGAGGATATGCCCACCAGTTCCGGTACGTGGAGTGGTTCTGTGGGTGAGCTAGAAGACTAAGACTCAGTACCTCACAAAGTTCGGTACTGATACCGCACCGCAACCGCAGATGAA
>JAZKTU010000089.1:0-12546 GCA_036625385.1 Halovenus sp.
CGACCATACTTCCCGCACGAACTGCGTTTCGGACATTTTGCGTCTCTCATAGTGATTATTGCGATTGTTTTCGTGACCACGTCGCGTGAACAGCAGTTGCGCGGTCCGAAACACCCGAACTGTGACGGCCCGGCGGTAAAGAGTCGCAATAATCACTATCAGACGGTGTCTCATTCGCGTCGTGTCGTGCGGCGTCGCTCCCGAGGGTCTTGTTACTCGACGGGAAGATCTAGCCACTGAGTGACGTTCTGACGAAAACCGGCGATAGCGCTGCTGGTTCGATGTATTAGACCGTCACTTGCGAACGATTTCACGGGAGTAAATTCCGCGAAACTGTCCGCAAACGTCGTGCAACGGGTGAATTTCGTGCAACTCCGCGCAACTGTTTCCCCTGTTTATCATGGGGTCTTCCCAAGGCGAAGTTGCAATGAGAATCACAGCACAAGCGACAGATGCGCCGACACAGTTGCTTCCGGTGTCGGTCGTTTCGTGTCGTACCGCCCGGGATCAGCGGACCTTCGCCCCCCTGATATCGCCCGTCACCGTGGGGGCGGGTAGCTGATGTCTGTCGTGAGTCCGGACGCCGGGGAGACGATCCGTTCGCGGGTCAGTGACCGGATCCAGCCGTACGCGGGGCTGGTTGGCTTGCTCGTCGCGGTCCTCGCTGTCGGGCTCGCAATCGAGGCGTTCGTCGGCGATCCAGGATCCGTCCTGGCACCGTACCGGCTTTTCTTCCAGCTGATTGTCGCCGGTGTTGTCCTTTCGGTCCTCCAGAACGAGGTCGGTCTCAGCACCTACGGCCTGTTCGGTCCGATGATCATCGCCTTCATCCTGGTCGCGGCTGGCCCGTTCTGGGGACTGGCACTGTTTCTGAACGTCTTCGTCGTAACGCTCGTCGCGTTCTACGCCTTGAAGCCGCTCGAACTGGGTACTGGGCCGCGTGTCGCGATGCTGCTCGCGGTCGCCTGTCTGGCGACGATGATCACTCGGTTGCTCGCCGACCTCGGCCAACTCCCGGTCGCCTACCAAAGTGCCGCCGTCTCCTTCCCGGTCGTTATCAGCGCCTGGTACGCCGAGCAGATGGCAACTGACATCGAGGAACGGGGCTGGACGATCCCGGCTGTCCAGTTACTCTGGACGCTCGTCTCGATCGTGGTTGCGTATCTCGTCGTGACGAGTCCGCTGATCGACTGGTTCATGGGCTCGCCAGCTGCCTGGGCCGGGACGCTCGGGGGGCTCGCGTGGATCAGTAGCCGGCCCACCTTCAGGCTGACCGAGTTCTTTCGTTTCGACGGTCACATTGCAGACAACCCCGCCCTCGCCGTCGTGACGACCTGTCAGGTCAAACTGCACAACGCCCGGGTGTCCGTCGCAAACTACTTCGGCTACGATATCGAGCCCAAATCCGCCTCGACCATCCTCCCGATGAAGGTCCGCAACCTGTATATCGACCGGTACAATCCGGACCACGCCCGTCCTGCAGCCGACCGAAAGGCGGAACTGAAATCGCGTCTCAACGGTCTCGGTGTTGCGGCCCCGGATACCTACACTGTCGCCCGGGAGACCGCAGATCTCACCGATCTCCGCACGACTGTCGAAGGGCTCGACGAATTCGTCCTCAAACCGAGCCAGGGGTACGGTGGCGAGGGCGTGCTCATCGCCTTCGGTCGGACGGACGACGGCTTCGAGACGAACAACGGACCCCTGACTGCGGACGATGTGATGGCACACGCACGGCGCATTGTCGAGGGTGATTACGCCGGCCTCGAACCGTCCGGCGAGGCCGTCCTGGAGGAGCGATTGATCCCCTCGCCGTTTTTCGGCGAACTCTGTGGGCAGGGAGTGCCGGACATCCGCGTCATCGTCTTCCAGGGCTATCCTGTGATGACGATGACGCGGCTCCCGACAGCGGAGTCGGGCGGAGCGGCGAATCTTCATCAGGGCGGGATCGGCGTCGGGCTGGCCCTCGCTGATGGGACGCCGCTCGGGGCCTACCAGCAGACGACCGACCGCTGGCTCGACGCCCATCCCGACACCGGGGCCGCATTCGGCGAGTTCTGCGTGCCAAACTGGCGGGCCGTCCTCGAGACGGCGGTCAAATCGACTGCTGCGACCGGTCTTGGCTACGCCGGCGTCGACATCGTCCTGGACGAGGACGACCAGCCGAAGGTGCTCGAGGTGAACGTCCGGCCCGGCCTCGGAATTCAGAACACGACCCAGGATGGGATCCTCCGACGACTGGAGTTCATCGAATCCCTCCCGGCAACCTACGAGTTCTGTGCGCCAGCCGAGAAGGTCTCGCTGGCCCGGGGGTGGGCTGGCGACGACTGGGAGGCAAGCGTTGCTCCGGACCCAACGCAGGAACTCGGTACGAGCGGTCCTCGCAGGACCACCGCTGGCAGCGAGAGTCCCTCGACGGGGGTGATGAATGATGACTGAACTTCCCGACATCGGCCGACCGGCGCAGTGGCTGTTCGCGGGCACCGGGTTCGCGGCACTCGTCGTGATAGGCGGCGTGTCACTGCTTGAGGGGCTGTTCGTGCTCGTGCCGCTGGTGTTCGTGGCGATCCTCCTGAAAACGGCGTTCAACCACTACTTCGGATCCGCTGACGCCGAACCCTCCCGGTCAGCCTGACATCCCGGTCACGTTCGGCGCCCGTGAACGAAGCTGCTCGCTCCCGCCCCTCTTCGTGGCGCTGCAATTGCCACTCCTACTGGACTGTCGAGCGGATCGGGGCGCCAACACCTCGCATTCAGCGGGGGGACAACGCCACATCGTCAGCCTCTCTGCGGAAGATATCCGCCCGGCGCCGTGTTGATCACGCTTTTCTCCCTCCGAGCCGTTACCGGCATATGAACCGTCGCCAGTTTCTGCGCACGACGGCGCTTGCCGTGGCCGGACTCGCAGGCTGTAGCTCCACGAGTGATACCGACGGAAACGGAGATGACCGGGCGGACGGGGCCGGAACAGACAGCGACGAACTCGCGGACCTGCCGGACGCAGTCGCTCTGGAAACGCTGGCCAGCGGCCTCAGCGGGGCGCTCGACGTGACCTTCACAGACAGCCGCCGGTACATCGCCCAACAGCAGGGCACGGTCCGGGTCCACGAGGATGGCGACCTTCGCTCGGAGCCACTGCTGGACCTCGGTAGAGGCATCGAGGCCGGCGGTGAAAAGGGACTGCTCGGCATCGCCGTCCACCCTCGAAACGACCGGCGACTGTTCGTGCGCTACTCCGCGCCGTCCCGGCCGGGGACGCCCTCGAATTACAGTCACACGTTCGTCCTCGCCGAATTTCGCGTGACCGACGACGGGCGTTCGGTCCGGCCCGACTCCGAGCGGACGGTCATGGAGATTCCACAGCCCCAGGGCAACCACAACGCGGGCGACATCGCGTTCGGTCCCGACGGATACCTCTACGTTGCCGTCGGCGATGGCGGTGCTGGCGGCGATCAGGGCCGCGGCCACGTCACCGACTGGTACGACCGTGTCGAGGGTGGGAACGGACAGGACGTGACCGAGAACCTGCTGGGGAGTATCCTTCGTATCGACGTCGACGCCGACCCATCCAGGCCGCCGTTGCGGGAGAATCCAGCCGACTACGGGACCGACGCCGGGTACGCCATCCCAGCCGACAACCCGCTGGTCGGCACGGCGGGGCTGGACGAACACTTCGCGTGGGGATTGCGCAACCCCTGGCGGATGGCCTTCGACGGCGAGGACCTCTACGCTGGCGATGTGGGACAGTCCCGCTTCGAGGAGATCGACCGGATCGAGGCAGGGGGCAACTACGGCTGGAACGTTACGGAGGGGCGACACTGCTACGGCGCCGAGGAGTGCCCGGACAGCACACCAGCGGAGGTCCGGGGTGGCGAACGGTTGCTAGTGCCGGTCGTCGAGTACCCACACTCGGGGGCCCCCGTGAGTGGTATCTCGGTCATCGGCGGCACCGTCTCCCGTGGCTCGGCGCTTCCCGGTCTCGACGGGCTGTACGTCTTTGGGGATTTCCAGGCTGGCGGCGAACTGTTCGTCGCCGCACCCGCCGAAGACGGGGCCTGGCCGACCACGGTCCTCCCGGTCGCAGCACGCGACGCAGGGCGACTGAACCGGATCCGCTCGTTCGGCCGGCACGAGGGCGCAGTGTACGTCGTCGGGATCGGCACTGACGGCGGCGCACTCCACCGCCTCGTGCCGGCTGGGGAATGACCGCCGACTGACCCGGCGTCCCGGACGCACTCGGAACAAGGTGAGCCGTTCGGGCCACACTGTCCGGGGTTCGCTTCCCTCACTTGCGGATTGTTGTGATTCGTTACCGCGACGCTGATGCAGTGTGGTGGTTTCAGAGCCCCAGACGCCGAGATCTGGGCGGCACTGCCGAAAAGAGTCACAACAATCCGTAACTGCTTCGAGGGGCGTTCGAGTACTGCCGCTACGAGACCGCTCCCAAAGCACGCGGTGACCGCCCGGCGAGGCCCGGTTACTCGTGGTCGTGAGGGCGAGTCGGCTCGCCCGGGAAGTCCTTCTCCCCCGCCTCGATCCGGACGTCAAGCCAGTTCTCTGTCGGTACCATCGGGCACTCGTAGCCGTAGTTGTACGCGCAGGTCGGGTTGTACGACTCGTTGAAGTCGAGTATCCAGTCGCCGTCGACGCGGTGGTGTTCGGGCTCCAGGTCGATGTACCGGCCGGCGCTGTACGTCTGCTCGCCGTTGGTTTCGTCGCGGAACGGAACCCAGAACCGGTCGGCGTCGCGGTCCGGCCGGTAGGCCTGGAGGGTCCATCTCTCACCGTCGAGTTCGAGGCTGAACTCGCCCCATCTGAGGTACGATTGCCGACCGTCGGCGGTCGTCTCGACGGTTATCGGCTCCTTGTCCTCGTGTTCGGCCAGCGGAAGGCGGAACCGGTAGTCCGGATCCACGTCGAAGTACGCCAGGCCCGGGAACGCCTCGCCCCGTCTGTCCGGCGGGAGTGGCGACCGCGGCGAGTCCCGGAAGTACTCCGCCCTGGCCTCCCGCTGTTCTCTGAGCCGCTGCGTCCAGTCGGCATCGTCTGTGTGTGCACTCATCGTAGTAGAGTATTGTGTATATAGAACAATAATACTTTGGGAACTGCGACCCTGGTGGTGCTACCGCAGTCGTGGACCGAAAGCGTCCGTCTGTCGGGAGGCTCGTGTAGATTGCTGCACTCAGCACCCCGGGACCGCGCCGGCAATCGGGCTAAAAGTAATGTGCATTTAATACAATTCTCTGCACAGCATTCGGCGCTATGCCGCTCCCCGTGCGGTCCTGGCACGCGCTTACAGCGTCTCCTCGCCGTCGGTGATGCGCCGGGCACGTTCGGCGAGGGCGGGGACCCGATCGCGCATCTTCGGGTACATCGGGTCGTCCGAGTTGCCCTCCAGGTAGCGCCGGAAGAACATCTCACAGAGGGCGGTGAGTTTGTACACAGCGAGCGTGCGGTAGAACGTATCGTGCTCGAACTCGATGCCTGCCGCGTCCTCGTAGCGGTCGACGAGGTCCTGGCGAGTCATGTAGCCATCCGCCTCGGTGACGCGCGTGACGAGTTCCGGAATCGACCGTTCGGGGTCGGTCGCGCCCCGCCAATAGGTCAGCAACCATGCGAGGTCGAACCGCGGATCCCCGCGCGTACTCAGCTCCCAGTCGAAGATGGCAACGATTTCGGGATCGTCGCCGGGACCGAACATCACGTTGTCGAGCTTGTAGTCGCCGTGAACGAGCGTGTGTGGATGTGAATCCGGGACGTTGGCGTCAAGCCAGGCGCCGATGTCGGCAATCTCCGGGACCTCCCGTTCCTCGGCGGTCACCTCGAACGCCCAGTCGAACTGGTCGTGCCAGCGGTCGACCTGCCGCTCGATGTACCCCTCTGGATGGCCGAAATCGCCGAGGCCGACCGCCTCGGTGTCCACGCAGTGGATTTCAGCGAGTCTGTCGACCATCTCTTCACTGATCCGCTGACGCCGCTCGGGCGTGGCGAACCGTTCGGGTTCGCTCTCCCGGATCACGTCGCCCGCCGCTCGCTCCATCACGTAGAAATCACAGCCTAACACGGCGTGATCTTCGCAGGCGAGGACCGTCCGGGGCACCCGCACGTTCGTCTCCTGGAGGGCGTCCATGACGCGATACTCTCGCAGGACATCGTGGGCAGTTTCGGCTGTCTCGCCCGGTGGCGGTCGACGGACGACCAGTTCCTCGTCACCCCAGGTCACGAACAGCGTCTCGTTTGAGTGACCCGCCTGGTGATGGGCGACCTCGAACTCCTCGGCTGGACCGAGATGCTCCTCGAAATACGCTGCCAGGGATTCCCTGTCGACGATTCTGTCGAGATACGAATTCTCGTCATTCATGCACGTCACTTGTCCGGGTACCCACTAAATGCTTCATACGGACGGTTGTGAGGCCTTTCGGCGCGGCTCCCACAGCGGTTCAACTGCCGAGGCGTGAGATGTGGGTCGGCCCGGCGGTGAGCCGAGCACAGCGAGGCGAGCCTCGTCGGGGAATGCCGGGACGTGAATCGACCGGGGGACAAAAATTTTATATACTTTTACCACTTACCTGTAGTTAGCATGAACGCAGCAGAGCAGCTAATGGAGCAGGGTATCGACGTGCGTCGCGTCGAGGCCGGGGACAGCATCGAGCTGGTCGCAGACTTCGGTCGCGGGGCGGACGCATCCGTCGATGTCGTCGGCGACACCGTCATCGTGATCGCTGACGACGAACAGTACGACATCGAAACGGAAACCGGTGCGCAAGCGCAGATCACCAACGGCGTACTGACCATCGAGGTGGACGCATGAGACTCACTGTCAAGCCGCTCAAGCAGAAGGATGCAGGGCGCGGACTGGCCGCCATCGACCGGCAGGCGATGTCGGAGATGGGGGTCGAGAACGGCGACTACATCCTCCTCGAGGGCGAGAGCGGCCGCACGGTTGCGCGGGTCTGGCCCGGCTACCCCGAGGATGACGGAAAGGGTATCGTCCGGATCGACGGTCGACTCCGCAAGGAAGTCGGCGTCGGTATCGACGACACCGTCGATATCCAGGACGCCGACGTCCAGCCGGCGACGCGCCTTACCATTGCACTCCCGCAGAACCTCAGAGTGCGCGGGAACGTCGGCCCGATGATACGGCAGAACCTGAGCGGGCAGGCCGTCACCGAGGGACAGACAGTGCCGATCTCCTTTGGACTCGGGCCGCTGTCCTCGATGTCCGGCCAGCGGATCCCGCTCAAGGTCGCCAGGACGGAGCCGTCCGGCACCGTCGTCGTCACGGATTCGACCGAGATAGAGGTCAGCGAGCAGCCAGCCGAGCAGTTCACCGAGCAGGCCGCGGGGGACGCGACCGAGACGCCGAGCGTGACCTACGAGGATATCGGCGGGCTCGACGACGAACTCGAGCAGGTCCGCGAGATGGTCGAACTGCCGATGCGCCACCCGGAGCTGTTCCAGCAACTCGGTATCGAGCCGCCAAAGGGTGTCCTCCTGCACGGCCCGCCGGGCACTGGGAAGACGCTGATGGCCAAGGCCGTCGCCAGCGAGATCGACGCGTACTTCACGAACATCTCCGGCCCGGAGATCATGTCGAAGTACTACGGCGAGTCCGAGGAACAACTCCGCGAGGTGTTCGAGGAGGCAGAAGAGAACGCCCCTGCCGTGGTGTTCATCGACGAGATCGACTCCATCGCCCCCGAACGCGGCGAAACCTCCGGCGACGTCGAGCGCCGCGTCGTGGCGCAACTGCTCTCCCTGATGGACGGGCTCGACGAGCGCGGTGACGTCATCGTCATCGGCGCGACCAACCGCGTGGACGCGCTCGATCCCGCGCTGCGCCGTGGCGGCCGGTTCGACCGCGAGATCGAGGTCGCCGTCCCGGACAAGGGCGGTCGGATGGAGATTCTGCAGGTCCACACGCGCGGGATGCCCCTCGCCGAGGACGTCGACATCGAAACGTACGCCGAGAACACCCACGGCTTCGTCGGGGCCGATATCGAGCAGCTCACGAAGGAGGCCGCGATGAACGCCCTCCGGCGCATCCGGCCCGAACTCGACCTCGAAGAGGACGAGATCGACGCCGAGACGCTCGAGCGGCTGGAGGTCACCAGGGACGACTTCAAGCAGGCGATGAAGGGCATCGAGCCCTCCGCGCTGCGCGAGGTGTTCGTCGAAGTGCCCGACGTCACCTGGGCGGACGTCGGCGGCCTCGAGGGCACCAAAGAGCGCCTCCGCGAGACCATCCAGTGGCCACTCGAGTACCCCGAGGTGTTCGACCAGATGGACATGCAGGCCGCGAAGGGCGTGCTCATGTACGGCCCGCCGGGGACCGGGAAAACGTTGCTCGCGAAGGCGATCGCCAACGAAGCCCAGAGCAACTTCATCTCCATCAAGGGCCCCGAGCTGCTGAACAAGTACGTCGGGGAGTCCGAGAAAGGCGTCCGCGAGGTGTTCGAGAAGGCACGCGCCAACGCGCCAACGGTCGTGTTCTTCGACGAGATCGACTCTATCGCCGGCAAGCGCGGACAGAACGTCGGCGACTCCGGTGTCGGCGAACGCGTCGTCTCCCAGCTACTGACCGAACTCGACGGCCTCGAGGCGCTCGAGGACGTGGTGGTCATCGCCACCACGAACCGGCCGGACCTCATCGACCCGGCGCTCCTGCGCCCCGGCCGGCTGGACAGGCATGTGCACGTGCCTGTCCCCGACAGAGACGCCCGCCGGAAGATCCTCGAGGTTCACACCAGAAACAAACCCCTGGCCGACGGCGTCGACCTCGACGAGCTGGCCAGAAGAACCGAGGACTACGTCGGCGCGGACATCGAAGCGCTCGCGCGCGAGGCCTCGATGGCTGCCTCACGGGAGTTCATCAACAGCGTCGACCCCGACGAAGTCGACGACAGTGTCGGCAACGTCCGCGTGACGATGGACCACTTCGAGGAGGCCTTCGACGAGGTCACCGCGAGCGTCGACGAGGAGACCCGCGAGGAGTACGAAGAACTGGAAGACAAGTTCGGCCGCCGCGACCAGCCGGACGAGGACCGGCAGGTCAGCCGGACCTTCCAGTAAGCCGTAGGACTGGAACGGTCAGTGGACCGCCTCGGCCTGTTCCGCCTGTAGACCCCCAGCCGACTGCTTCTTTGGCGCGAACGGAGGTGTACCCACATGGAACACGGCCCCGGGGCCGTTGATCGTCGACAGCTATTTTACAAAAGCGATATGATAAGGTTGATTATCGACAAGTCCTGCACATAGGTATGGGGACTGTCGGACGGGGAAGGGTCTGTAGACGAATACGCCGGACGCCCGAGCCGGAACAGTTGTTGCCTGCACTCACTCGTGACGCAAAATACGGCATAATTGTCACGTTCGGAGGACGGGGAATTCGTATTGATGCCGGCTTCTCGGATCGATCCGGCGTCACAGTGTAATCCATGCTCGTTGTCACAGCCCTGACGTTGATCGGTCTGATGGGCGGGATCATGGCCAGCCAGCTACGGGGGTTTCGACTCGGCGGCGTCATCATCGTGCCGCTCTTTGCGGTCTATACGCTTCGGTCGTTCGGAACGTTTCCCGTCCTGATGATGAGTGTCATCGGGGGCTACGTGTCGGTCTGGATCGTGAAACGCCGGCTCCTGTTGTACGGTCGGATGATGTTTATCGTTGCCATCGTTGCGAGCGCGCTTGTCCCGCTCGGTGTCTACGTACTGATCAATCTCGGTGCCGGCCCCCAGGGTGTCATTGATCAGCTCGGGTTCATTGGAAGCGTCTTACCCGGCATCGCGGTCTATAATTTTCATCGTCTTTCGGAGGAGAAGCGGGTCCTGGATGCTGTCTGGAGCATGGCCTTGTTGCTGTTTCTGGTGGTCGTGGGTATCGGGTTGGTTATTCTCGTTGGGCTAACGCCACTATCGACGGTGACGCCACCTGTCTTGCTGGGGCCGGACTCGGATATTGCTCGTGCGTTCGGATTACAGCTGGAAAACGCTGCCCGTCCGACAATTCTGCCATTCCCGAGCGAACTCGGGATGCTCGGACTCGGGCTTTTCATCTCTGAGGGGATCAGGTCCCGCTGGGGACTTCGGACCGCAGGGCTCATCGTGTTGCCGCTTTTGGTTCTGTTCGCATTCCGAAACGGGTGGTTACTCGCCACGTACATTCTTGCCGCGACTGCCGCCTACGTCGGCATCCAACTGCTACACCGGTGGACACTCGTGTACGGCCGGGTCCTGCTCTCAATGGGGGTTTCCTTCGGGCTGCTAACGGTGATATCAGTTGTTCCCACTCTCCCAATCAGTAACGGACTCCTCCCGTTCTTTACCGGCGTTCTCGGTGGTGTTGGTGCGTACAACCTCCATGCTGTCGCGCCGGCCGAACGACGGGCATCCCTCCTCGTGTCAACTGGAGTCTTTGTGGTGCTTGCTGGCATCGGAAGAGTGTTCCTGACACCACTTCCGGAAGGCATCCTGACACAAATCGGGGGACTGCACCTCTTTATCGGTGGAGTTCTCGTTGCACTGGCAGGATGGGAAGCGTACAAGATAGAAAAAATCTACCCGTCTGGCCTCACACCCGTCTTAACCGGGTGGGAGTCCGGAGAGACAGGCGCAGAAGGGAATCGGCTATGAGAGGGAGTTCACTGTCGGAGTGGGGACGAAAGATGCTCAGTGCCGGACGGGAATTCGTCGGTAGCGGCCCCCTTCACAGGCGTCGTCTCTCGAACATCGATATCCGTATCTCGGTTTCCGGCATACGCGGGAAATCGACTGCCGTCCGCTGGCTACAGGAGGTACTCTACGGCCGGGAGTATGATACATACGCGAAGGTGACCGGAATCGAACCGCTCTCGATATACAACGGGACCGAACACGAGATCGATCGGCCGGCGAAAGTCAGGCTGTACGAAAACGAACGGCAACTTCGGGGATTCGGACCTGTCGACGTAGCGATCCTCGAAAACCAGGGTATTCGCAGCTACACGACCCGTCTCGTCAACGAAGAGTTCGTTCGCCCACACGTGATTTTTCTCACCAATGTGCGGGAAGATCATCTGGACACGCTGGGAGGCAACAGGGCAAACATCGCTCGCTCGTTAGCCCGGTCTGTCCCGGCAGACACGCACGTCATCTGTGGCGAACAGGACCGGACGATCAGGGACTATCTCGAAGCAGAACTCGACCGCCGGGATGCGACGATTACCCATGTCGATATTCCCTCAAAACACGAGGACCTACCCGGGGCAGAGATAGTCTACGGGATCAACCCAGTTTTGCGCGCAGTCGACGAACCGCCACTGGATGACGCCAGACTCGACTCCTATCTCGACCGGATGCGCGTTGCCTGGACCCGCCTTCCCGAGGGTCGCGTGTACAACGCTGCTGCAGTGAACGACCCCCAGAGTACGGAACTCGTCCGTCGCCAACTCGTAACCGATAGTGAGGACGTGATCCAGCCACTGCTGTATCTCCGTGAAGACCGGAGAGGTCGAACAGCCGTCTTTCTCCGATATCTCGAGTCGCTGGCGGAGCACGGCGTGATCGAACAGGCCCGGGTGATCGGTCGGGACGCACAACTGTTCGGTCGCCACGCGTCGTTTCCGGTCGTGACACACGACGAAGAGTCCGAAACACCGGCCAGGGTCCTCGACGCCGCGCTGACGGACGGGTGGCCGGTGATTTTGATGGGCAATGCGGTCCCGGAGTTTATACAAGAGGTGGCTGCGACGATCGACGACCGGGAGGTCGAGACGGCTCTTGCGTAGCGCAGTGGTTGCTCGGGGAGGGGAATCGATCCCGCGGAGTCGTTCGTGCCGGGCACCGCTTTCATTGTGGGCCGGTCCGCTTCGCGTCCCGGCTACCGCGCAGTAGTGCTGCCAGTATCGGAAAGAGAGCGAAGGTTATTGTTCGATCCAGTGAACGTGACAGTATGCCCAGTGCCGACCGGCGGCAGTTCCTCGTGATCGGTGCCGGTGTCGTCCTCGGAGCGACACTCGCCGGCTGTGCCGGGGACGACGGGTCCCCGGAGACGGTCCCGTTCGGTATCGAGACCTCACACTGACGGCGAGCGAACCCGAGAGCTACCGGGAGTTTACCGAGGTCGAAGCCGGCGTCTACGCTGCCGACGAGACCGTCTGGTTCTACTTCGAGCCGCGGCGGCCGGCCGAGCACGGCGAGTACACCGCGACGATCGGTCTCGTCGACGGGGTCGGCGGGGAGGAGACGACGGCGACGACGACGTCGCACGGTCGCCCCCGCTGTGACCGGGCGGGCACGGACCGGTAGTCCGGGGAACGTTTACGTTCGGGTACACTGTATACACCGGACGATTCCGCTGTCGGTTCCCACGACTGGCAGGATACAGCATAAGTACCGGAGTCGCCGTCACGCGCGGACGCCGCCATCGCCGGTCGGAACTGATAGTGAGTATTGTGACTGTTTACTGGGTCAACCGCACGCTGTCCTGGGTCGATCCCGTACCGACTCACAATAATCACTATGAGACGTGTGGAGTGACGGACGACAGACTCCCCACCTTCTTGTGAGC